>JANRJB010000326.1:0-3099 GCA_033764265.1 Rhodospirillaceae bacterium
GCTGCGGCCTGGCCGAGATCACGCTGATGGCGCCGACCGAGGCGGCGGTGCCGAACAGCGTCGCCTGTGGGCCCTTGACCACCTCGACCCGCTCGATGTCGTGCAGCTCGAAAATCGAGCCGCGCGACCGGCTGACGTCGACGCCATCGTGATACACCGACACGCGTGGGGCGATGTTGGCCTGGCCCGAATCCGACGTGATGCCGCGGATGACGAAACCCGGGTTGTTGACGCTTTGTTCCTGAACTACCAGGCCCGGCACGAACGACGACAGGGCGTCGAACTCCTCCACGCCGATCCGGCTCAGGAATTCGCCGGAGTAGGCGGTGACCGTCAGCGGCACCTCGCGCAGGGTCTGTTCGCGCTTCTGGGCGGTGACGATGATCTCTTCCACCGCTGCGGCCTGCTGCTGCGCGGGAGTCTGTGCGCCCGCCGCCGCCGCAATCACCGCCGCGCAACCCGACAAGAGTACCGCACGCATCGACATCGACCGCTCCCCGGACATGGGTTTGAGAGTTGCCAAGAAGCAGCGGGGATAGCCTGCCTCGATGACGCTCGCAGGACGGTCCTGTGAACCTGCCATGAAGGATGTCCGCGCGCTGACCGCCGCGCCGATTCCGCCGCGGGAACGCTGGTTGTCGCCCCGATGGCGGCGTTAAACTCCGCACATGAACAAGGTCTATTCAGGCGTTGTTGGATGCGGGTTGGCCGCGATCGCCGCCGCATTGCCGGCCACGGCCGCGGACAAGGTGCTGCGCATTGCCGTGCAGGGCTGGACGCCGGGCCTGGGCAATCCCTATGCCTCGATAATCACCGGGGCGATCCACCCCTACCTCAGCATGTTCGACGCGCTGACCACCTTGGGTGCCGACGGCGCGGTGACGCCGCGGTTGGCGCTGTCGTGGCGGGCCGAAACGCCGACACGGTGGGTGTTCGTGCTGCGCCCCAACGTCGCCTTCGCCAACGGCGAACCGTTCGACGCCGGTGCCGTCGTGGCGATGATCGATTGGCTGAAATCGCCCGATGGCCAGCGGTTCTTCCTGGCCAGCGAGGCGCGCAACATCGTCCGCGCCACGGCCATCGACCCGCTGACGGTGGCCATCGACACCACCGCACCCGACGCCATCCTGCCCAAGCGCATGAGCCTGCTCCAGGTGGTGCCGCCCAAGCACTTCGCCCAGGTCGGCGCGGATGCGTTCGCCCAGGCTGCGTTTGGCACCGGGCCGTTCGTGCTGAAAACCTGGGGCCGCGATACCGGCCGCTCGGTATGGACGGCCAATCCAACTTCCTGGCGGGGCGCGCCGGCGCTCGACGCGTACGAGTTCGTCGTGCTGCCGGAACCGGCGCGGCGCGCCCAGGCGCTGGCGCTGGGCGAGGTCGATGTGGCCTATAACATCGGCCTGTTGGACGGCGAGGATTTGCGGGCCTTGGGCCAGAACGTGCTGATCAAATCGGTGGCCACCGTCGGCGGTCTGGCGCTGCCCAACAACCGGCCAAACGCGCCCTTGGCCGACGTGCGCGTGCGTCAGGCCATGAACTACGCCGTCGACCGGGCGACCATCGCCAAGATGATCATGAACGATGCCGTCGCGCCCTCGGTCAACGGCATCGAGCCGGGCGTGGTCGGCCACGATCCGGCGCTGGCGGCCTACCCCTACGACCCCGCCAAGGCCAAGGCGTTGTTGGCCGAGGCGGGCTTCGCCGACGGCGTCGATCTGGTCGCCGCCGTGATCAGCGAGGCGACGACGGATGGCGCGGCGGTTTATCAGCGCATCGCGCAGGATCTGGCGGCGGTCGGCATCAGGATGGAACTGCGCAACGTACTCGGCACAGACTGGGTGCGCATGTGGTTCTCGGGCGACTGGCGCGGCGCGGACATCCTGTCGCACACCTGGGGCGGCTCCACCTACATGGACGCGCTGCGCCCGCTGGAGAACATCATGTGCGCGAAGTCGGGCGCATATTTCTGTGTACCCGAACTGGACGCGCGGATCACCGCCAGCACCGCGATCTTCGATCCGGCCGAGCGCGAGGCCGCGTTGCACGCCATCCTGGCCGAGGTGCACCGGCTGGCGCCGGCGGTGTGGCTATTCCCGCAGACCGACGTGATGGCGTTCGCGCCGCGCGTCAAGGCGATCGAATTCGAGGGGCGCTTTCTCGACTGGACCAAGGTCGACATCGCCGGCGACGCCGACGAGGAGCCGACGCGATGACCGAAGTGGTCTTCTGGGGTTATGTGCACGTCATGCTTCTGGTGTTCTGGCTGGGTGCGGACATCGGTGTGTTCATCTCGGCCAACGTCGCCAAGACGACCAAGTATCAGGTCGAGACCCGCGCGGCGCTGCTGTCGGTCGGCGGCATCGTCGACCTATTTCCGCGCTATTGCTTCGCGCTGATTTTCCCCTCGGGCCTGGCGCTCACCGACGCACTGGGGCTGTACGCCGTGCCGCTGTGGGCCATGCTGCTGGCGTGGGCCGCGGGCGCGGCGTGGGTGGCGGCGATCTGGTTGGCCCACTGTAACCCGTCGGCCGGCTGGATCAGGCCGTACATGAAACTCCAGTTCTGGGGCGAGGCGGTGGCGGGCACGATGCTGGTGACGGCCGCGCTGGTGTCTTTCACGACCGGCGAACCGGTCGCGGAAAAGTGGCTGGCCGCAAAAATCCTGCTGCTCGGCTGCATGTTTTTCGTCGCCATGGCGCTGGAAGTGGTGTCGCGGCCGTTCGGCGTGGCGTTCGGCGAAATCAAGGCGCAGGGGTCGACGCCGGAACGCGAAGCCCGGGCGCGCGCGGCCATGAACAACACCCTGGCGGTGGTCGGGCTGATCTACGCCATCCTGTTTGTGGTCGCCTTCATCGGCAAAGCCAAGCCGTTCTGACGCAACGCCTTTCCGGCGGGCATTGCGCGCCGGCGCCCGCCGTCCCACATTGACGGCATGTCGAACGCATCATGTGTCTCATGCGCGGCTTGGTCCTGTTGGTGATCGCCATCGCCGGCCTGGTCGCGGTCGCGTGGTTCAACCAGGATTCGTGGGTGGCGATTGCCTGCATTGTCGGGATTGTCTGGCTGCTGCTGACGGCCGCGCGGCGCGGATTGGAACTT
>JANRJB010000337.1:0-7329 GCA_033764265.1 Rhodospirillaceae bacterium
ACTGGTGAACGCCGATGGCACACCCAAGTACCCTGGCGGCTATGCCGACTATATCGTCAACCACGAGCGCGCACCGGGCGTCGGGCCCCTGGCAGGCTGGCGCGGCGCGGACGGCCGCGACCACGGCCGCGGCGGCGTGAATGACCGCCAGCTCGACGCTTACATCGCCAACGGGTGCTTCTGGCGTGGCGAAATCCCCGAAGCCGGGCGTTATTATAAGATGGCCAATGCCGAGTATTTGGCTTGGGCCCAGCGCATGGGCTTCGTGCCCAATCCCGAGCAAATCATCCTCAACATCTACCTAGAACCGTTGCAGCGGTTCAGGCTGGCCGCCCGCGGCCACGGCGTTGCGCAGCCGCCGGCCGACCGTCGCGCGCGGATCGAACGATACTTCGATCCCCTGCCGGTTTGGTACGCGCCGCTCGAAGCCGAGAACGGCGCCGACAGCCGGTACCCGTTCCATGCGCTGACCCAACGGCCGATGCATCACTATCACTCCTGGGGCTCGCAGAACGCCTGGCTGCGACAGATCACCTCACAGAACAGCCTGTTCATGCACGCCGACCGGGCCGCCGCATTGAACATTGCCGACGGCGACTGGGTATGGGTGCAGAGCGCAACCGGCCGGGTCAAGGGCCAGGTGAAACTGGTGCGCGGCGTCAACCCCGACACGGTCTGGACCTGGAACGCCATCGGTAAGCGCGCGGGCACATGGGGCCTGGTTGCCGATGCGCCCGAGGTCCGCCGCGCCTTCCTGCTGAACCATCTGATCGCCGATGCGCTGCCGGGCGAGGACCGCTTCGCCAATGCCGATCCCATCACCGGCCAGGCGGCGTGGTTCGATCTGCGGGTGAATGTCGCCAAGTGCGCGCCGCACGAGGCCGGCGAGAGCGCACCACAGTTCGTGACGATCGCGCCCCCGCCCGGCCAGACGAAGCCGCCGGCGACACTGGATTTCGGGCGGGAGTTCCGCCCCGGAGCGCGCCCGTGACCACAGTGCCGCCTGCCGGGGGGAAAAAGTTCGGCCTGGTCATCGACCTCGACACCTGCGTCGGCTGTCAGGCCTGCGTGACCAACTGCAAATCGTGGAATGCCGGCGGGCACATGGCGCCCCTGACCGACGTGCAGCCCTACGGCCCCGGGGCCGATGGCGTGTGGTTCAACCGCGTCCACACCTACGAGGTCAGCGACGACGCCGACACACCGCCCCGCACGCTGCACTTTCCCAAGTCGTGCCTGCATTGCGAACAGCCGGCCTGCGTCACCGTCTGCCCGACCGGGGCATCGTACAAGCGCGCCAGCGATGGGATCGTGCTGGTGGACGAGGATAAGTGCATCGGCTGCAAGTTGTGTTCGTGGGCTTGCCCGTACGGCGCGCGCGAGTACGACACGGTCGAAGGCGTGATGAAGAAGTGCACGCTGTGCATCGACCGCATCTACAACCGAAACCTGGCGGCGGAGGATCGTGTGCCGGCATGCGTGCTCGCCTGCCCCACCGGCGCGCGGCATTACGGCGACCTGGGCGATCCTGGGTCACCCGTGTCGCAGCTGGTGCGCGACCGCGAGGGGTTCGACCTGATGGCCGAGCTGGGCTACAAGCCGGTGAACAAGTACCTGCCGCCACGCGCCCGCCGCCCGACGGTCGCCGAACCCGATGAGTCAACCGCGCCCGCCACCGGCCTGTGGGCCCTGGTCGACCGGTTGTTGTCGCGCTGAACCTACCTCCCGATGAATCCCGCGTTTTCCGTCATCTTCTTCACCACGGCGTCGGGTGCGGGTTACGGCATGCTGATGATCGCCGGCCTATGGGCGGTGTTGGGCCGGCTGCCCGCGGCGCCCGGGCCGGCGGCGATGGCCATGGCCTTGGCTTTGGTGCTGATCACTGCCGGGCTATTGTCGTCCACGGCCCACTTGGGCCATCCGGAGCGGGCGTGGCGCGCCGTGACCCAGTGGCGGTCAAGCTGGCTGTCGCGCGAAGGCATCATGGCGCTGGTCACGTACCTGCCGGCGTTGGCATTCAGCGCATCCTGGGTTGCACCGGCGTACGCGCCCTTTGGCCTTGCGGCCAGCGGCGCCCTTTCGGCCGTCTGCGCCGCCGCAACGATCTACACGACTGCGATGATTTACCGCAGTTTGAAACCGATCCGGCAGTGGCATGACCCCTGGGTGGTGCCGAATTACCTGCTATTGGGGCTGGCCAGCGGCGCTTTGATGATACAGGCGGTGCTGTCGGCGTTTGGCCATGCCGACAACGCGTTGCGCATCGCAAGTTGCCTGGCCGTCGCCGCGGCCCTGGCGGCCAAGCTGGCATACTGGCGTTCGATCGATCGGGCCACCTCGCCGACCACCGCGTTCGCGCTGGGCATGGGCGGGAAACATGCTCGCGTGGTTGAATGGCCCCACACCGAGGAAAACTATCTGCTGAAGGAGATGGGGTTCGCGATCGGGCGTAAGCACGCACGGCGGCTGCGTGCCCTGGCGTTGATAATCGGCTTCCTGGTACCGGGCCTCGCCGTCGTGCTCGGGTGGGCGGCGGTCGCGGCCATCTCGGCCCTGGTTGGCATTACGGTCGAACGTTGGCTGTTTTTTGCCGAAGCACGCCACACCGTTGCGCTATACTACCGCGATCAAGGGGGATAACGCGGCGCATGAAGATCGCGGTCGGCCTGATCTTGACGATGTTCGTTCCGAACGCTCAGGCCGCGACGGTCGGTGAAATGCTGAGCGCGTCGTGCTGGTCATGCCACGGACCGCGCGGGGCGAGCCCGGGCGCAATCCCGCCGTTGCAGGGCCTGACGCAGGACCGGATCGCCGCCGATATGTCGGCCTACCGCACCGGGCAAAAATCCGGCACGGTGATGCCGGCTATCGCCAGGGGATACGACGACGTCGAGATCGCCGCCATCGCCGCATACGTGGCGTCCAGCGTGGCGGCGCCGCCATGACCTCCATCCGCCGGCGCGGGGTCCTCGCCGCGGCGATCGCCGCTCCGGCGTTGGTCGGATGCGGCACGGCCCAGGCGCGGATCATTGTTCTCGGCGGCGGTTTCGCCGGCACCAGTGCAGCGCGCGCCCTGAAAGCTTCCAATCCGCGGTTGGACGTGACCCTGGTTGAACCGTCGAACCGCTACTTTAGCGGTCCGAACTCGAACCTGGTGGTGGCGGGCGCGCTCGATATCGACAAGTTGTCGTTCGGGTATGACGATTTGCAACGGCGCGGGATCAACGTCTTGCACGAGTCGGTCTTGCGCATCGATCACGCTCCGCGCACCGTATTGACCACCGGGGGCATCACCGTGCCGTACGATCGGATGATCGTCTGTCCCGGCATCGACTTCCGGATCAACGAGATCGAGGGCTATGCCTCGATTACTCCCTTGGGCATGCCGCGCGCCTGGAAAGCCGCGACGCAAACCGATCTGTTGCGCCGAAGACTGGAGACGATGGAGGACGGTGGCGTCGTGGCTGTGTTCGTGCCCGACATGCCCTATCGGTGCGCGACCGCGCCTTATGAGCGCGCCAGCCTGATCGCCCACTGGCTGCAACGCACCAAGCCGCGCAGCAAGGTGATCGTCGTCGATGCCAAGGCGTCTTTTCCCGGCCAGGACCTGTTCGCTGACGCCTGGCGCCAACTGTACGGACCGTCGATCGAGTGGGTCGGCGGGCCGCAATACCGGGTGACAAAGGTCGACCTGCAGACCCGCACCGTCACCACCGCCGGCGGCGCCCGCTTCACGGCGGCGGTGGCCAACGTGATCCCGCCGCAAACCGCCGGCGCCATCGCGATTGCCGCCGGCCTGACTGACGATTCGGCGTGGTGCCCGGTCGACCCGGTGACGTTCGAATCCCTGCTGCAGAAAAACGTTCACGTCATCGGCGACAGCGCCGATCTCGCGCCGGTGCCGAAAACAGCCTTTACGGCGGCGATCCAGGGCCGGTTGGCGGCCCAGGCGGTGGTTGATCTGCTGGCCTTGCGCCCACCGATCGAACCTGCCATCGCCAACACCTACTACAGCCTGTTGGCGCCCGACTACGGCATTTCCCTGACCGACCTGTTCCGCGTGCGCGGTGGCCGCTATGCCGCGATACCGGCGGCGAGCGCCACAAGCCCGCGGGCCGCCGACGCCGAAACCCGCAAACGCGAAGCCGATTACGCGGCCGGGTGGTTCGCAAGCATCACGATGGACACCTGGGGGCAACAGGCGGGGCACTGAAACGCCGGCCTACGCCCCGATCAGGCGACGAAACGCGTCCTCGTCGATGACGCGGACGCCCAGGCTTTCGGCCTCTTTCAGTTTCGAGCCCGCGCCCGGCCCGGCCACGACCAGATTGGTCTTCGCCGATACCGAGCCCGCGACCTTGGCACCCAGCGACTGTGCTTTCGATTTGGCTTCGCTGCGCGTCATGGTGGCGAGGTTGCCGGTGAACACCAGCGTCTGCCCGGCGATCTTGGAGTTGGCTACGTCGGCCCGCGGAAAATCCTCGACTCTGGTCAGGGCGCGGTAAAGCTCATCGACCACCCGGGCGTTCTGCGGCTCGGCAAAGAATGCCGCCAGTTCGTCGGCCACCGCGGCCCCGAACGTCTCGATGCTCTCCAGGTCGGCGCGAGCCGCCGCATCGCCGCGGGCGACGCGGTCCATGGCCGTGCGCCAGGTCGCGTAGGTCTCGTAATGCTGCGCCAGAAGGCGCGCCTTGGCCTGGCCAATGAGGCGGATGCCGAGTGCGTAGATCAGGCGCTCAAGCGAGATGATGCGGCGCGCGTCAATGGCGGCAAACAGGTTCTTGGCGGACTGCGCGCCCCAACCCTCACGTGCGTGCAGCGGCTTATCGGCGGCGGCATCACGGGCGGCCAATGTAAACAGATCGGCCGGGTTCTTGATCAAGCCTTCGTCGAAGAATTCCTGGATGTTCTTCTCGCCCAAGCCTTCGATGTCGAACGCCTCGCGGCTGGCGAAGTGACGCAACCGCTCCACCGCCTGCGCTTTGCAAAACAGGCCGCCCGTGCAGCGCAAGATCGCTTCGTCGGCTTCGCGATGGGCCGTGCTGCCGCAGACCGGGCAACGGTCGGGGAACTTGAACGGTTGAGAGTTTTTCGGTCGCTTTTCGAGGCGGACTTCGACGATCTGCGGAATCACGTCGCCGGCGCGTTGGATGACGACCGTGTCCCATTCGCGGATGTCTTTGCGTTCGATTTCATCGACATTGTGCAGCGTCGCGTTGGAAACAACCACGCCGCCGACGGTCACCGGCGTGAGGCGGGCGACCGGCGTCAAGGCGCCGGTGCGGCCGACCTGGATTTCGATTTTCTCAAGCACCGTTTCGGCCTGTTGCGCGGGAAACTTATGGGCCGTGGCCCAGCGCGGCGCGCGACTGACGAAGCCGAGCCGGTCCTGCCAGTCGATGCGGTTGACCTTGTAGACAATGCCATCGATGTCGTAGGCGAGTGCGGCGCGACGCTCCTGCAAGCGGCGATAGGCGACCAGCATCTCGTCCAGCGATCGGCAGAGTCGCGAGTCGCTGTTTGTCGGGAACCCCCAAACCTTCAGACGATCCAGGAAGTCCCAGTGGGTTTTCCAAGACGGCTTGTCGCACGCGCCCCAGGCATAGACGAACGCCCTAAGCGGGCGTTCCGCGGTCACGGCGGGGTCGAGCTGGCGTAGCGAACCGGCCGCGGCATTGCGTGGGTTGGCGAAGGTCTTGGCGCCCTTGCTGGCCTGGGCCTGGTTCAGGGCGGCGAAGTCGACCTTGGTCATGTAGACCTCGCCGCGCACCTCGATCAGCTTCGGCACCTTGCCCATCATCATCTCGGGGATTTCGCGGATGGTGAGCAGGTTTCGGGTGATGTCCTCGCCTTCCGATCCGTCACCGCGGGTCGCGGCCACCGCGAGCCGGCCGTGCTCATAGCGGGCGGAGAACGACAGGCCGTCGATCTTGGGCTCCGCCGTCATCTCCACAGTCTCGTCGGCATGGAGCTTGAGGAACCGGCGCACGCGCGCCTCGAAATCCCGGACGTCGTCGTCGGTGAAAGCATTGTCGAGCGACAGCATCGGAACGGCGTGGCGGACCTTGGCGAACCCGCCGGCGGGTGCGGCGCCGACCCGCCGACTGGGGCTATCGGCGCGCACCAGATTTGGGAACCGCGCCTCGATGGCGGCATTTCGCCGGCTCAACGCGTCGTAGGCGGCGTCGCTGATCTCGGGCGCGTCGCGGCCATGATAGGCTTCGTCGTGGCGGGCGATCTCGGCGGCCAAGCGTTTCAGTTCCGCCGCCGCGTCGGTTTCGGTCAACGCCTCAACGGGTTTCGGCTCAGGTGATTTCGACTTGGGTCGTCGCGTCACGACGGCGTCCCGGCGAGCAGGCTCTCGGCCGCGGCGCGCGCTTCGTCGGTGACTTTGGCGCCGGCCAGCATGCGCGCGATCTCCTCGCGGCGGGATGCCGCCGATAGCGTGTCCACCGTGGTCGCGGCGACGCCGCCGCGCGTGGCCTTGGCCACCCGCCAGTGGTGCTGAGCGCGCGCGGCCACTTGCGGCGCATGGGTGACTACCAGCACCTGAACGGCGCCGGCCAGCTTGGCCAGGCGCAGGCCGACGGCGTTGGCGGTGGCACCGCTGATGCCGGCGTCGACTTCGTCGAAAATCATGGTGGTGGGCCCCTGGCTGCCGGCCAGCACCACCCGCAGCGCCAGCATGAAGCGCGCCAGTTCGCCGCCCGAGGCGATCTTGTTGAGGGGTCCGGGCGCAGCGCCGGGATTGGTGGCCACTTCGAAGGTGACCCGGCTGACCCCGCGCGCGCCGCCATCGTTCGCGGCCACTTCGGCCACGGCGGTCTTGAACACCGCACGATCAAGCTTGAGCGGCGGCAACTCCTTGGCCATGGCCTTATCCAAGCGCGCAGCGGCGGCGATACGGGCAGCATGCAGCGCCTTGGCGGCGCGCGCGTAATCCTGCGCGGCGGCCTGCGCCGCCTGGCCCAGCGCGTTGACCTGCGCGCCGCCGGCGTCGATCGCATCCAGCTGCCTGGCGATGCGCTCAGTCAGGCCGGGTAGCTCGTCGACCGCGCAGCGATGCTTGCGGGCGGCGGCCTTGAGCGCGAACAGCCGCTCCTCGGCCCGCTCAAGGGCGTCCGGCGAGGCGTCGAGCGCATCGGCGGCCCGTTCCAGTTCGCCAATCGCCTCGGCGGTTTCGATGACGGCCCGCTCCAGGGCTTGTCGTGCGGCGTCGAGCGTGCCGGCCGCGCGGTCGGCCATGCGCGAAACCTTTCCCAGCGCGGTGCGTAGGGCAGCCTCGGCATCGTTTTCGCCGGTCAACGCCTGGCGGGCGTCGTCCAGGGC
>JANRJB010000345.1:0-7861 GCA_033764265.1 Rhodospirillaceae bacterium
GCCGATGCGGCGCACTTCCACATCCCGCGCGGCTACCTGTACTTCGCCATCGCCTTCTCGGCGCTGATCGAAACCCTCAACCTGATGGCGGCTCGGGCCCGCAAGAAGCGCCGCGCCGCCGCCGCAAACGCACCTGTCGCCAAGTAGGATCGCCGCACCGATGATCGAATTCCTGACCAGTCCCGAAACGTGGGCGGCGCTGCTGACGCTGACCATTCTCGAGATCATCCTCGGCATCGACAACCTGGTGTTCCTGGCGATCACCTCGGCCAAGCTGCCGCCGCACCAACAGGCCTCGGCGCGGCGCATCGGCCTGTCGATGGCGCTGATCCTGCGCGTCGGCCTGCTCACCACGTTGACCTGGATCGCCGCGCTGACCACGCCGGTGTTCACCGTCGGCGACTTCGCGGTATCGTGGCGCGACATCGTGCTCGGCCTGGGCGGTCTGTACCTGGTCTACAAGGGCGTGGTGGAAATCCACGAGTGGGTCGAAGGCGGCAGCGACACCAAGGTCAAGGGCTACGCCAGCTATCCCGCGGTCATCGCCCAGATCATGGCGCTCGACCTGGTGTTCTCGCTCGATTCCATCATCACCGCCGTCGGCATGACCGACAACCTGCCGGTGATGATCACGGCCATCGTCATCGCCATCCTGACCATGATGTTCGCCGCCAATCCGGTGTCGAACTTCATCGCCCGCCACCCGACCGTGAAGATGCTGGCGCTGACCTTCCTGATCCTGGTCGGCGCCGCCCTGATGGCCGACGCGGCGCACTTCCACATTCCGCGCGGCTACCTGTACGCGGCGATCGCTTTCTCGATCATGGTCGAGGCGCTCAACATGTTGGTGCGCAAGTCCGAGGCCAAGCGCGCCAACGGCAACCAGGCGGTCGACAAGCCGTAACTCAGGCCGCGGCTTCCTTGGCGGGCAGGCGGCGCGTCAGCCGGTGGGCCAGCGCGTCGGGCAAGGCCGCGCCCAGCCACGCCAGCACCGCCATCGGCCACGGAAACGCGATGCGGCCTTTGCGCTTGTTCAATCCAATCGCGATGATGCGCGCGGCCCGCCCGGCGTCCATCAGGAACGGCATCGGGAAGCGGTTGTGCTTGGTCATGCCGGTCGTCACGAAGCCCGGGCAGATCACCGAGACGGCGATGTTGTCGGCGGCCAGCGTGCCGCGCAGCGCCTCGCCCCACACCTTCACCGCGGCCTTTGAGGCGCAGTAGGCCGGCGCGCCCGGCATGCCGCGAAAGCCGGCCAGCGAGGCCATGATCGCGATGTGCCCACGCTGGCGCGCGCGCATGCCCGCCAGCGCCGGCAGCACGGTCGACAGCACGCCGCCGACGTTGGTGTCGAAGATGCGCCAGGTCTGCTCGTCGGTCTCGATACCGCCGCCGGTGCCGGCCGACAGTCCGGCATTGGCGACGACCAGATCCAGCGGCCGCGCCGCATCGCGCGCGGCGACCCAGGATTCGAGCGCGGCCCGCGCGCGCACGTCGCCGATGAAGGTGTCGACCTCGGCGCCCGCGGCGCGGCAGCGCGCGGCCACCTCGGCCAGCCGCGCGTTATCGCGGCCGTGCAGGGCGAGCGCGACGCCCGGTGCGGCATAGTGAGCGGCCAGCGCCGCGCCCAGGCCCGAGGACGCGCCGGTAATCAGGATATGCACGATCATGCTCCGCCGTGGCTGACACGCGGACATGGTGACCCGCGCGCCGCCCCGCGCTCAAGCGCTCAAAGGCGCGATGGCGAAGTGAAGCCGGTTACGCCGGCACCGGCTCCGGGGCGATCTGCAGGCCGATCATCACCATCTCGGGGCTCGACAGGTCGCCGAACAGCCGCCGGCCCGGCGCCGGGGCGACGCGAATCACGGTGGGCGTGGCGAACACGTCGTCCATGATGGCGGACTCGGGGTCCGACAACACGTCGATCACCTGCAGGTCCACCGCGGCGTCGCCTTCGGCCTGGCGCAGCTCGGCGCACACGTCGTTCAGGCAGGCGCGCGCCCGCACCGCGCTGGGCGTCGCCCCGGTGACGAACAGACGCAGGACCACGCGGGCCGACCCCGCGGTCCGCCGGCTGATTTTGCGGCCTGCGGTCATGATAAGGCCTCCGAAACGGCGATGGTGCGCCGGCCGACCTGGGCGTGCAGCACCGAATCGGCGATCGCCTTGATTTCCTGCAGGGCGAGCGGCTTGCGCGCCACGTCGAAAGAAATCCCGCTGTCCTTCAGGGCCCGCAGCGGCTCCAGAAACTCGTTATAGAAGCCGGTGACGATGTAGACCGGGGTGCGCGGGCAGACCTCGGCCAGCCGTCGCAGGGTCTCCACCCCGTTCAGGCCCGGCATTTTCAAGTCCAGGAAAATCAAGTCGGGCACGTGGGCCGCCGCCGAGTCGATGCCAGCCAGGCCGCTGTCGGCGCGGGTCACGTCGTAGCCGCTGTTCTCCAAAACGAAGGCGAACGTGTCGCGCACGTTCTCATCGTCGTCGATCACCAGGATTCGCTTGCTCATTCATGCCTTCCGCAATCTGGGGGTGGGTCGGGCACGGTTGCGTCACGGCGGCACGGTTGACCGCCGGGACGGGCTTGTATAGTTTCGATCCCAAACAATAGCTAGTAAAAACTAGGCGCGCGCCGAACCCGCGAGAATCGCTCACGAACAGCGGCCGGCCGTGATCAAAGGGGCCACGACATGAACTCGATCGCGTCCGCCGTGCCGAGTTTTTCGGCCGCATTTTCCGCGTCCGACCGGGGTCGACTCGGCGCGGCGCTGTTCGAGCAGTCCGCCACCGCCATCGCCGTGGTCGATCTGGAGCGCCGGGTGGTGTGGGCCAACGAGGCCTGCGCCCGGCTGACCGGGGTACCGCGCGCCGACCTGGTCCGCGACCGGGTCGAGCTCTTGGAGGCCGGCCGCCTGGGCCAGGCGGCGCTGACCCAGTTGATCCTGGCGATGGACGCGGGCAAGCCCTGGCACGGACCGCTCGCCGGCGTGCGCCCCGATGGCACGCCGCTGCAAGCCACGCTGTCGCTGATGCCGGTCACGCCGGCGGCGACCGACGAAGCCGATGCGCCCGGGTCGGCGATGTTCCTGGCCATCCTGGCCGACGACGCCGCGCGCCGCGCCCCGCCCGAAGCCTTCGCCGAGGAGTTTCCGCTGTACGAACGCGCGGTGGAAAACTCGCCCGACGGCCTGGTGGTGATCGACCGCAACGGCGTTGTGGCGTTTTGCAATGCCTCTGCCGCCAGACTGCTGTCGAGCACGGTCGAACACCTGACCGGCCGGCAGTTCGGCATCGCTTTCGGCGCCGCCGGGCAGACCACCGCGATCGAGCTGTTCGTCGGTGGCAAGCCCAAGTTCGTCGAGATGACCGCCGCCGCGATCGGCTGGAAGGACGAGGACGCGACGCTGGTCACCCTGCGCGACGTGTCGGCCCAGCGCGACGTCGAATTCAAGCTCGACCTGCAATCGAAGGCGCTGGCCACCGCGGCCAACGGCATCTTCATCACCGACGCCAGCGGCGTCATCCAGTGGGCCAACGCGGCGATGGAGGCGATGTCGGGCTATCGGCCCGAGGAGCTGATCGGCCGCACCTCGGCGATGTTCCGGTCCGGCAAGCATCCGCGCTCGTTCTACCGGCAAATGTGGGAACGCCTGCAGCGCGGCGAAACCTGGCAGGGCCGCACCGTCAACCGCCACAAGGCCGGGCACCCGTACACCGCCGAGCAGACCATCACCCCGGTGCGCGACGCCACCGGACGCATCGCCCAGTTCGTCTCGATCCAGGAAGACATCTCCGAGCGCCTCAAGGCCCAGGACGAGATCATCCGGCTGGCCCAGTACGACACGCTGACCGATCTGCCCAACCGCCATCTGTTCATCGAGCGTCTGAATTCCGCGGTGGCGCGGGCCAAGCGCGCCGGCGAGATGATCGCGGTCATGCTGCTCGACCTCGACAACTTCAAGGTCGTCAACACCAACCTGGGCCACGACGTGGGCGATGGGCTTTTGGTGGCGGCCAAGGGCCGGCTCAACGCCCAGCTGCGCACCACCGACACGCTGGCGCGCATCGGCGGCGACGAATTCGCCGTGCTCTTGGAAGGCATCCACGACATGGGCGCGGCCAACGCCACCATCAAGCGCATCTTCGATTCCTTCGCCGACCCGATCACCGTGGGGCCGCATACCTTCAAGGCCGCGGCCTCGGCCGGTATCGCCATCTATCCGAAGGACGACACCGATCCGGTCGGCCTGCTCAGCCAGGCGGAACTGGCGATGTACCAGGCCAAGGCGGAAGGCCGGCACACCTTCTGCTACTTCGACCGTGACGCCGATATCCGCCGGCGCATGAACCTGGAATCCGAGCTGCAACAGGCGATCGACCGCGGCCAGCTGTGGCTGGCTTATCAGCCGCAAGTCGATCTGGCGTCGGGCCGCGTCGTCGGCGCCGAGGCGCTGATCCGCTGGACGCATCCCGATCGCGGCCTGGTCTCGCCGGGTGATTTCATCCCGCTGGCCGAAAGCTCCGACCTGATCCTGTCGATCGGCGAATGGATCATCCGCGAGATCTGCCGGCAGAGCGACGAATGGCGCACCGCCGGGCTGCCCAAGCTGCAACTGGGCTTCAACGTCTCCGGCGTGCAGTTCCGCCGCGCCGACCTGCACGGCCAGGTCACCGCCATGCTGGCCGAACGCGGCCTGGGGCCCGAGGCGATCGACATCGAGGTCACCGAGTCCGTGGCGATGGAACGCTCGGCCCGTGTGCAGGAGAACTTCGGCCGGCTGACCGAGGCCGGCATCAGCATCTCGATGGACGACTTCGGCACCGGTTATTCGTCCTTGTCCAATCTCAGCGCGTTTCCGGTCACCCGGCTCAAGGTCGACGGCTCGTTCGTCTCCGGCATCGGCCGCAAGCGCGACGCCGAGAAGATTGTCGAGGCGGTGGTCGGGTTGGGCCGCAGCCTCGACCTGCGCGTGGTGGCCGAGGGCGTCGAAACGGTCGAGCAGGCGCGTTTCCTGAAAAATCTTCAGTGCGACGAAATCCAGGGCTACCTGGTCTCCAAGCCGCTGCCGCCCGACGCCTTCCGTCAGTTCGTCGGCGACTTCAAGGGCCTGCCCGTATAGCCCGTGCGGGCACCCCCGCTCGGTTCCCCGTCTCAGTCGCCATTGCCTCGCGCCGACCGCCCGCGTTATGGGTGAACGGTCACGGGGACGGGGGACATGTCGCGATGGCGCGGCCGCTGAGCAGCATGACCGGATTCGCGCGCGCCGAGGGCCGGCTATCCGCGCCGACACCCGCGTCTTGGGCGTGGGAAATCCGCAGCGTCAACAACAAGGGCCTCGACGTGCGCCTGCGCCTGCCGCCGGGCCACGACTCGCTCGACCTGCCGTGCCGGCAACTGACCGCCGAGGCCGTCACGCGCGGCTCGGTCAGCCTCAATCTCACCCTCAGCGTCGACGGCGGCGAGGCCGACGTGGCGGTGAACGAGGCGCTGCTCGACCGCCTGATCGCGCTGGCCGCGCGCAAGGGCCGTGACCTGCCGGCCGGCATCTCTCCGGCCCGGCTCGACGGCCTGATGGCGCTGAAGGGCGTGATCGAAACCGGGTCGAGCGTGCTGTCGAACGACGACGTCGCCGCGCGCGATCGCGCCCTGCTCGCGGGCCTGCGCACCGCGCTCGACGGCGCGGTCGCCGCCCGCCGCCAGGAAGGCGAACGCCTGCGCCCGGTCATCCTCGCCCAGCTCGACGAGATCGCGGCGCTGGTCGCCGCCGCCGCCGCCAACACCTCGGCTCAGCCCGAGGCGATTCGCGCCCGTCTGGCCCGCCAGGTCGAGGACCTGCTCGGTGCCACGCCGGCGCTGTCGGCCGAGCGGCTGCACCAGGAAGCCGCGCTCTTGGCGGTGAAGGGCGACATCCGCGAAGAGATCGACCGGCTCTCGGCGCACGTCGCCCAGGCGCGCGAGCTGATCGCCGCGGGCGGGCCGTGCGGCCGGCGGCTCGACTTCCTCAGCCAGGAATTCAACCGCGAGGCCAATACGCTGTGTTCCAAGTCGCAGGACACGGCGCTGACCACGGTCGGCCTGTCGCTCAAGGCCGCGATTGATCAATTCCGCGAGCAAATCCAGAATATCGAATGACCCAACTGTCGCGCCGCGGCTTCATGCTGGTGCTGTCCTCGCCCTCGGGCGCAGGCAAGACCACGGTCGCGCGCGCGCTTCTGAAGACCGAGGCCGAGCTGGTGATGTCGGTGTCGGCCACCACCCGCCCGCCGCGCCCGGCGGAAACCGACGGCGTCGACTACGTGTTCATCGGCATTCCGCGCTTCCAGGAGATGGTGGCCAACGGCGAGTTGCTGGAACACGCCAAGGTGTTCGACAACTTCTACGGCACGCCGCGCGCGCCGGTCGACCGCGAACTGGCCGCCGGCCGTGACGTGCTGTTCGACATCGACTGGCAGGGCACCCAGCAGCTGCGCGAGGCCGCGCGCCAGGACCTGGTCAGCATCTTCATCCTGCCGCCCTCGATCGAGGAACTGGAGCGCCGCTTACGCACCCGGGCGCAGGATTCCGACGAGGTGGTGCAGCGGCGCATGGCCCGCGCCCACCACGAAATGAGCCACTGGGCCGAGTACGATTACGTGCTGATCAATACCGAGATCGACGACACCATCGCCAAGGTGCGCGCCATTCTGGTCGCCGAACGGCTGAAACGCTCGCGCCAGAAAGGCCTCAGCGATTTCGTGCATGCGATGCGGAAGGATCGCTAGAATCGATTGCAACGAGGTGAAGGCTCATGAAGAAATTCAGCTTAATTGTGGTCGCACTCAGTGCCTGGATTTCGGCCGCTCAAGCGGCGCCGATTGCGCAGGTCGATCAGATCACGCTCTCCGGGGCTACCTATCCCGGCGACCAATGGATACTCACGCTGTCCGCGCCCATCGTCTACACGATGACCTATACGGTACCGCTCGGGGCCGATTTCGGTTGCAACATTTGCAACGTGACCGCGGGTTGGGGCGCTTCCATCAATGCCGATGCGGTTCTCTCAACTGTACTCACAGCAAGTTACGACGTTTGGGATGGAGTAAGCGTGAACGAATTTGGTGCCGCCGACTATGATCCCATTATCCTTCTGACTGCCTTAATACCTGGTCAGCCATTCCTCGCAGCTGTTGCGGTCATCGACGGATTCGATGGCGGCAATCCGCTCCCAGTAGGCGTGAACATTACGACGCTCGTTCCCGCATCGAACGATCCGCCAATGGCCGTTCCCGCTTCATCCTCTCTTGTGCTTCTGATCTTCGGATTGTTGTTGTGCGGAGCATCAAGATTTTTTCGCATCAAGCACGCATTGCTCGACTGACGCAAAAGCATGCCGGCCCTCGGGCGGGGATCCATGGCTCAGTTACAGGGACACCAGTTACGGGGACACAATACTTATCTTTGACGTCTACGTGCTGTGTCGCGCGAGAGAGGTAGTGTGTCTCCGCAACTGCGTTCAATGCGGCGTTTCCAGGGCCCGTGCAAGCGCGCAGAACTGTGCCACCGACAACGTCTCGGCCCGCGCCGTGGGGTCGATGCCGGAGGCCGCGCACCAAGCCGCCGGGTCGAGGCCGTGTTGCGTGGCCAGGGCCTTAAGGCTCTGGCGCAGCATCTTGCGGCGCTGGCCGAAGGCCGCGGCGGTCACGGCTTCGAGCGTCGCGCGATCGGCGACGGCCAGCGGGCTTACGCGCGGCACCAGCTGCACCACGGCGGAGTCCACCTGCGGCGGCGGCACGAAGGCCGCGGCCGTCACCGTGAACAGTTTGCGCACCTCGCACAGCCACTGCGCGAGAACGCTGAGACGGCCGTAAGTTTTCGAGCCGGGTG
>JANRJB010000347.1:0-6279 GCA_033764265.1 Rhodospirillaceae bacterium
GGGCTATCGCGATGTGACCGTTAAGGCCGACTTGGCCGGGCGACCGCGCTGTGTGGCGGCCGGGTCACCCCGCTGAGCGGCCAAAAGCCACGAAAAATGAGGGTCCGCCACCACAAAAAAAGTGTTGGACTTCGGGCCAAAGCTGAATACCATCAGCTTCAAGAACGTGGTCGTGTTCAGCGATTGATGAAACGCCGAACCGGATTGAGGGCCGCGTCCGCAGGGGATCAGGGGATCGCCTGCATCATCGCACTCCGCAATACGAGCACATGCCAGACCGCGGCCGCGAGCCGCGCCAAGGCCGCAAGTCGGCCGTCAACCCGCAGGGCAACCGGGCCGCCTGCCCGCCGCCCGCTCACGCAACGAACTTGATTCGCACTTCAGCCAAAGCAAAGAACAGACGGACACCATGAAAGGCCGGCAACGAGGCCGCAACGGCGGCAAGCCACGCCCGCATCAACCGGGCGGCCATCGCAATCACAACTTTGACGCCAACGTCGGACGCATGCGCGGCAATGCCCAACAACTGCTGGACAAGTATCTCGCGCTTGCCCGGGACGCCAACTCCCAGGGCGACCGGGTGATGGCTGAGAATTACTATCAACACGCCGATCACTATTACCGCGTGATCAACGCCCGCTTCGAAGGCCAGCCGAACAACCAGCGACGGTTCAACGGACAACCCTACGACCGCGCAGATCGACCGTTCGAAGGCACCGACCAGCAGCAGGGCGGCTACGGCGACTACAACCGGGTCGATATACCGCCCCCCGTCACCACGCAGTCGCTCGGCGTGCAGGCGATCGGCACACAACCTTACGTCGGGCAACCCGCCCCGGGCATTGGCCATGGCATGCCGCAGGCGGAAGATCAGATGCTGCATAGCCAGCAACCGATGCCGCAGACTCAGCCCCAGGCCATGCCGCCGCCCCATGCCGACCAGGACATCGGTCTGCCGCCACAGCTGTTCGGTGGGCCGCCGCCACAGTCCAACCCCGGGACCGAATCCCAGGACGACCCCGCCGAGCCGCAGCAAGGTTTTGATGGCAATCGCGGCGACCGGCAGCGCTTCGGCGGTCGCCGCCGGCGCGGCCCGCGGCCCCAACACCCCCCCGTCAATTCGGCCGACTAGCCGGCTCCGGCCGGAGCTTTCCTCCAGCCAAAGAAATCGCTCGGCCCGCTTGCACGGCACACCCGTGCACACCACATGATTCGCGCGTCGACACGGACGCGTGCGATCATGCGCGTGCAAGAGGCTGGAGATGGATCTCGAGAAACTGACGGACCGTGCCAAGGGTTTTCTGCAGGCCGCGCAAACCATCGCGCTGCGCTCGAACCACCAGCACGTCTCACCCGAACATCTATTGAAGGCCCTGCTTGACGACGCGGAGGGCTTCGCGTCGTCGCTGATTCGTGCGGCCGGCGGCGATGCCAAGCGCGCGCTGGCGCAAACCGAAGCGGCGCTCGGCAAGCTGGCCAAGGTCGAAGGCAGCGGCGCGCAGATGTACCTGTCGCAAGACCTGTCACGCGCACTCGACCAGGCCGTGCAGGCTGCGCAAAAGGCCGGCGACAGTTTCGTCACGGTCGAATATCTGCTGCTGGCCCTGGCCACCGGCGGCGGCACCGCTGCGATCCTGAAGGATTGCGGCGCCACGCCAGAAAGACTGAATGCGGCGATCAAGGACATCCGCAAAGGCCGGCGCGCCGACAGCGCCTCGGCCGAAGACCAGTACGAAGCGTTGAAGAAATACACCCGCGACCTGACCGAAGCCGCGCGCGCCGGCAAGCTCGACCCCGTCATCGGCCGCGACGATGAAATCCGCCGCACCATTCAGGTGCTCTCGCGGCGCACCAAGAACAACCCGGTCCTGATTGGCGAGCCGGGCGTCGGCAAAACCGCGATCGTCGAAGGTTTGGCGTTGCGCATCGTCAACGGCGACGTACCCGAAAGCCTACGCGACAAACGCCTGTTGGCGCTTGATCTCGGCGCGCTGATCGCCGGCGCGAAGTTCCGCGGCGAGTTCGAGGAGCGACTGAAAGCCGTGCTGAACGAGATGACCGCGGCCGCCGGCCAGATCATCATGTTCATCGACGAGATGCATACGCTGGTGGGCGCCGGCGCCGCGCAAGGCGCGATGGACGCCTCGAACCTGCTCAAGCCCGCGCTTGCCCGCGGCGAACTTCACTGCGTCGGCGCGACCACGCTGGACGAATACCGTAAGCATGTCGAGAAGGACGCCGCGCTGGCGCGGCGGTTCCAGCCGGTGTTCGTCAACGAACCGACGGTCGAGGACACCATCTCGATTCTGCGCGGCATCAAGGAAAAGTACGAGCTGCACCACGGTGTGCGCATTTCCGATAGCGCGTTGGTGTCGTCGGCCACGCTGTCCAATCGCTACATCACCGACCGCTTTCTGCCCGACAAGGCCATCGACCTGATGGATGAAGCCGCCAGCCGGCTGCGCATGCAGGTCGATTCCAAGCCCGAGGAGCTTGACGAACTGGATCGGCGCATCGTGCAGCTGAAGATCGAACGCGAGGCGTTGAAGAAGGAAAAGGATCAGGCCTCAAAGGACCGCCTGGTCAAGCTCGAGGCCGAACTGAAAGAGCTGGAGGGCAAGTCGGCCGATGTGACGGGCCGCTGGCAGGCTGAGAAGAACAAGCTGGCGAATGCCACCAAGATCAAGGAAGAACTGGACCGGCTCCGTCTCGAGCTTGAGCAGGCGATGCGCCGCAGCGAGTACGAGAAGGCGGGCCGGCTGCAGCACCAGGTCATCCCCGATCTCGAGCGGCGCCTCAAGGAGGCCGAAGCGCAAGGGTCGGGCACCATGGTGCATGAAGAGGTCACGCCCGAGCATATTGCGCAGGTGGTGTCGCGCTGGACCGGCATTCCGGTCGACAAGATGTTGGAAGGCGAGCGCGCCAAGCTGTTGCGCATGGAAGAGGAGATCGGCAAGCGTGTGGTCGGCCAGAAGGAAGCGATTGAGGCCGTGGCCAACGCCGTGCGGCGGTCGCGCGCCGGCCTGCAAGACCCCAACCGGCCAATCGGCTCGTTTCTGTTCCTCGGACCCACCGGTGTCGGCAAGACGGAGCTGACCAAGGCGCTGGCGGCGTTTCTGTTCGACGACGACACGGCCATGATCCGCATCGACATGTCGGAGTACATGGAAAAGCATTCGGTCTCGCGCCTGATCGGCGCGCCGCCCGGCTACGTCGGCTACGACGAGGGCGGGGCGCTGACCGAGGCGGTGCGCCGCCGGCCCTATCAGGTCGTGCTGTTCGACGAGGTCGAGAAGGCGCACCCGGACGTGTTCAACGTTCTGTTGCAGGTGCTCGATGACGGCCGACTGACCGACGGTCAGGGCCATGTGGTCGATTTCAAGAACACGCTGATCGTGCTGACCTCGAACCTGGGCGCCGACATTCTTGCCGGCCAGCCCGAGGGGGAAGACTCGAGCGCGGTGCGCGATCAGGTCATGGCGGTCGTGCGCGGCGCGTTTCGCCCCGAGTTCCTCAATCGCCTGGATGAGATTCTTTTGTTCCACCGCCTGTTCAAAGCGCAGATGGCCAGCATCGTCGACATCCAGATCGAGCGTTTGGCCAAGCGTCTGCTGGGCCGCGGCATCACCATCCGGCTGGACTCCAAGGCTCGGGCTTGGTTGGCCGAGCACGGCTACGATCCGGCCTACGGCGCGCGGCCGTTGAAGCGTGTGATCCAGCGCAACCTCGAGAATCCGCTGGCTGGGGCGGTGTTGGCCGGAACGATCGCCGACGGCGCGACGGTCGAAATATCTGCCGGCGAGGACGGATTGATCATCGGCGGGCAAAAGGTGCGCGCCGCGGCTTGATGCGCGCTATTGGTGCGCGGTCGCCGGGATTGGGCTCTGTGTCCCCGTCGTCGACGCCAGTCGCAACGGGCTATCGAGCGATGCGTACTGCTGTTCGATTGCGGTGCGGGATTGCTTGAATTTGGCCAGGACCGCACCCTCCAGCTTCTGCGACGCCGGCATCTTGACGGTCATCGGGTTGACCTGCCTGGCGTTGCGCAAGATCTCGAAATGCAGATGTGGGGCAGTCGACCGGCCGGTTGACCCAACGTATCCGATCACCTGGCCCTGGCGGACGCGCCGGCCCAGCTTGGCATCGGGCGCGAATTTGCTGAGGTGGGCATAGGCCGTTGAGTACCCGGAGTGGTGACGAATCCGGATATAGTTGCCGTAGCCGCCGAAATACTCCCGCTTCTCGATGACGCCGTCGCCGGCGGCGAGGATCGGCGTGCCCGATGGCGCGCCGAAGTCGACGCCCTGGTGCATCTTCGAATACCCCAGAATGGGATGGCGGCGCATACCGAACTGAGAGGTCAGCCGCGCGCCATTGATCGGTGTGCGCATCAGCGCCTTGCGCACGCCTTCGCCTTTTTCGTTGTAGAATTCGACCATGCCATCGGCGTCTTGGAAGGCGTACAGCTTGAGCGGCGTGCCGCTCAGGTTCATCGCGGCGAACTTGATGCCATTGGTGCGCACGTGCCGGCCGTCGACGGTCACGGTTCGATCGTACATCAGGCTGAAGCTGTCGCCCGGTTGAATCTCGCGTTGAAAATCGACATCGTACGAGAATAGCTTGATCATCTCGCCCAGCACGTCGGCGGGCACGCCCTGGTCTTCGGCGGCGGCGAACAGACTGGTGCGAATGACGCCGTCGAAGCGAAGAGTCTCGGTGTGCGTCTGGGCGATGATGCTGCGCGCCGCGTAGCGGCCGTTCTCGTCGCGCCCGACCGCGACGGTGTGCCCGGTCGCGACCTCGAACGCCAGACCGTCAAGTGTTTGCGGGGCGGTGGCGTCGCCGCCGACAAAGTTCAAGACGAATTTCTGGCCGGCCTGCAGCCGGCGCGGATTATAGATTTCCCGGATCGCGTCGACGATTTGCAGAACGTTGGTGCGCTCCAGGCCCGCCTTGCTGAGCAGTTCGCTCAATGTGTCGCCGGCGCGCAGCGTAAGTTCCTTCGACCAGGTCTGCAGGGATTCGGCGGCGGCGCCGACGCTCGATAACGTCGATGCCGGCAGTTCGCTCAGGTGGGTGGCGTCGATAACAATCGCCTCGACCACCGGTGGGGCGCTCTCGCGCACCGGGTGCTGCGGCAAGAATAACGCCACCAGCGCGCCTACGGCGGCGCTCGCACTGGCGTAAAGCCAACGGCTTGGTGCAGCCCCTTGCCCCATTCACACCCCACCACGCAAAACGGGCCTGTGGTCATTGGGCTCAATGACCGCCGGGCCGCTGGTCCTCTCGAGATCCGTGACGGTTCACAGGAATTGTGTTTTTGTTTCGTGAACCGCGAGCGGCACTGTGCTGAACCCGACTCGTACTGTCAACCCTGGCGGCTTTGCGTTTCGATCTAATTCCAGTGTGGATTCAAATCGTTAACGAGGCATGGATGGAATTGCTCAAAGCTGTTCATTGAGCGGAGTCGGCGCTGCCGCCGCAAGTGCGAGATCGAAGGGATGCGCCAGGTGTCGCTGTGATTAGCTGAGTTCATTGTAAATCATTGTTTTATATAATAAAATGGAACATTTACCGACTTTAACGTTGGCAAAATAAAATGTCGTGCGGGTGCGGTGCAAACCGTCGGATTTGCTCATAACTCTATGAAATGCATTAGCTTTTTGTACACCAATTGAGGGCTTGACGACACAAATATGAAGGTATAGAACCCCGCCTCCCGTAGCCGAGGACGGCGAAAGCAGGTTCCCGGTGGCGGTCAGGTTTTCGGTTCTTTCTGGAAAATCAACCAGTTCGAACCGTCGCTCTTTGACATCGTGAAGCGACGAACGAAAGGGATGCGTAGGCGGCGCTCTGTCGGATGACGGACGCTTTCCTAAGCATTCTTAGTCACGCAAGTGATTATGCTTTGTGCAGGAAAGCTCTAAGTCAACTTGAGAGTTTGATCCTGGCTCAGAACGAACGCTGGCGGCAGGCTTAACACATGCAAGTCGAACGCGTGTCGCAAGACACGAGTGGCGCACGGGTGCGTAACGCGTGGGAACCTACCCTTTAGTACGGAATAACTCAGGGAAACTTGGGCTAATACCGTATACGTCCTTCGGGAGAAAGATTTATCGCTAAAGGATGGGCCCGCGTCAGATTAGGTAGTTGGTAGGGTAACGGCCTACCAAGCCGACGATCTGTAGCTGGTCTGAGAGGATGATCAGCCACACTGGGACTGAGACACGGCCCAGACTCCTACGGGAGGCAGCAGTGGGGAATATTGGACAATGGGGG
>JANRJB010000364.1:0-3485 GCA_033764265.1 Rhodospirillaceae bacterium
CGGGTGCTGCCCTACACGCCTGCCCAGGTGTTCGACCTGGTCGCCGACGTAGAAAAATATCCCGAGTTCCTGCCGTGGTGCGTGGCCTGCCGCATCAAGACCCGCGAGTCCGCCACCTGCTTCACCGCCGATCTGGCGGTCGGCTTCAAGATGGTGCGCGAGAAGTTCACCTCGCGCGTCACGCTGTCCCGGCCCGACGCCATCACCGTCGAGTACCTGGACGGTCCGTTCGCGCACCTGACCAATCGCTGGAACTTCCGCCCCGTGTCCGGCGGCGCGGTCGGCACCGAGGTCGAGTTCTTCCTGGAATTCGAGTTCCGCTCGCGCCTGTTGCAGGCGCTGATCGGCGTGCTGTTCGAGGAAGCGGTGCACCGCATGGTCGGCGCCTTCGAGGCCCGCGCCGCGGCCATCTACGGCCACGCGCCGACGGTGTGAATCCGGTCGCGTTTGATCGCGGTCAAATCGGCCGCACCGCCGCCACGGTATAGGTTGAGGCGCTCCCGGGGCCTTCCCGCGACAAATGGCTTGACCCTGGACTCGGGTCCAATCTTTAGAGTGGCCAACGGCGAAGTGTCATGGACGCAATGACCATCGGGAAACTGGCCAAGGCTGGCGGCGTCGGCGTCGACACGCTCAGATATTACGAGCGGGAGCGGCTGGTGCTGCCCGCCGGACGCTCGCGTGCCGGTTATCGCCATTACCGCCACGAGGCGGTGCGACGCGTCCGCTTCATCAAGCGCGCGCAATCGTTGGGGTTTTCGCTCAACGAGATCCGCTCCTTGCTGGCGTTCGATGGGTCGAATCGTGCCACCGCCGCCGACGTATTGGCCGTGACCAAGGCCAAGATCGCCATCCACGAGGCCGATATTGCCGAACTGCGGCGGTTGTTGGTCACATTGAAGCGGGTCGCAGCGTCGTGTCCGGGCGACGAGACTCCGGCAAGGGACTGCCCGGTCCTGCACTTCCTCGATCCCGAAAACGGAGTGCCGTCCATCACCGCGGCGGGCAATTCACGCGTGGGTCATCGTGTCCGACGACCATGAGCCTGCGCGAGGTCCGGCCGGCCGGCACTGGATCGTCGCCGGCGTGTTCGGCGCGGCCATGCTATACTACCTGGTGAGCGAGCATCGCGCCCACCTGATCGGCGCGCTGCCGTGGCTCATCCTGCTGGCGTGTCCGCTATTGCACGTGTTCATGCATGGCCGGCACCGTGGTCATGACGGCCACGATTCGCCGCGCCAGCCCGGCGACGGAGCCTGAATATGGATCACGCGGCGGTACCGGCCTATGGGCTGTGGTCGCTGGTGATCGTCAACTCGGCGATCTTCATCGCCTTCGCGTTCAGTTTCACCAAGCTGCCGAAAGGCCGCGACTGGCGGTCGTTTGGAACGTTCTCGGCTTTCATCGTGGCGCTGTTCGCCGAAATGTATGGTTTTCCGCTGACGATCTATCTGCTTTCGGGGTGGCTGGCACGCCGCTTCCCCGGCGTCGACTTCATGACCCACGACAGCGGTCACCTTTGGCACACCGTGTTGGGGCTTGGCGGAAATCCGCATCTCGACCCGCTGCATCTGCTGAGCTTCGTGGCGATCGGCGGCGGCCTAGCGCTGTTGGCGGCGGCATGGGGCCAGCTTTATCGTGCTCAGCGCGCGCACCGGTTGGCCACGGGCGGCGTTTACGCACGTCTCCGGCACCCACAGTACGCCGGGTTCGTGCTGGTCATGTTCGGTTTCCTGATGCAGTGGCCGACCCTGCCGACCCTGATCATGTTCCCGGTGATGATCTTCGTGTACATCCGTCTCGCCCGGCGTGAGGAGGCCGCCGCCCGCGCCGAGTTCGGCGCGGCCTACGATGCTTACGCGCGCGTCACTCCGGCGTTCTTTCCCCACATCGCCGCGCGGCCCGCCGCGCCTCATGGAGACGCGAAGTGACAGGGCCGCACGCGGTCCACGATCATTCGGCTGGGCAGGTGTCCCGGTCCGGGCGCCACCGGCATCCACCCGCGGGCGGCGGAGGGCACGCGCACGGACACGACCACGTGGCAATGGTCGCCGATTATCGCCGGCGCTTCTGGATTTCGGCGGTGCTGACGGTCCCTGTTCTCGCCCTGTCGCCGATGATCCAGACAATGTTGGGACTGGGCCAGTCGTGGCGCTTTTCAGGCGATGGCTTGGTGCTGTTCGCCGCGGCAAGCGTGATCTACCTCTACGGCGGCTGGCCGTTTCTTCAAGGCCTCGCCCGCGAAGCGCGCGCCCGCACACCCGGCATGATGACGCTGATCGGCGTGGCAATCAGCGCGGCCTACCTCTACAGCGCCGCGGTCGTATTCGGCCTTAACGGCATGCCGTTTTTCTGGGAACTGGCGACGCTGATCGACATCATGCTGCTCGGCCACTGGATCGAGATGAAGTCGGTCATGGGCGCGGGTCAGGCGCTACAGCAGCTGGCCCGGCTGATGCCCGACACCGCCCACAAGCTGGCCGCCGACGGGGCGGCCATCGACGTGCCGGTGGCGACGCTGGTCGCCGGCGACACCGTGCTGGTCAAACCCGGCGAGAAGATTCCGGTCGATGGCGCCGTCCTCAAAGGTGAGACCGCGGTCAATGAATCGATGCTTACGGGGGAATCGGTGCCGGTGGCCAAGGCGCCTGGTGCTTCGGTCATCGGCGGTGCGATCAACGGCGACGGTGCGATCGTCGTGGAGGTCCGCAAGACCGGCGCCGAGACGTTCCTGTCAGGCGTTATCCGACTGGTGGAAGAAGCACAGGCCAGCAAATCGCGTACCCAGGACCTGGCCAACCGCGCCGCCTTTTGGCTGACCTTGATCGCATTGGGCGGCGGTGCGGCGACCCTGGCCGGTTGGCTCGCCCTGTCGGACGCAGGGCTGGCGTTCGCCATGGAGCGGGCGGTGACGGTGATGGTGATTGCCTGTCCGCACGCGCTCGGCCTCGCGGTGCCGCTGGTGGTGGCGGTCTCCACTTCTATCGCCGCCGCCAACGGGCTACTGATCCGCGACCGCACCGCCTTCGAGGACGGCCGCAACACCCAGGCGATCATCTTCGACAAGACCGGCACGCTGACCGAAGGCGCGTTCGGGATCACCGACGTGCTCGTGCTCGACGCCGGCTTTACCGCCGACCATGTGGTCGCCTATGCCGCCGCGATCGAGGCGCACTCCGAACACCCCATTGCCCGCGGCATCGTGCGCCATGTCGCCGACCTCTTGGGCGTCGATGGATTCAGGGCGATCCCCGGCCGTGGCGCCGAGGGCACGGTCAGGGGCCGGCGGGTGCGCGTGGTCAGCCCCGGCTACCTGCGCGAGCACGGCCTCGCCGCCGATCCGGCGCGGCTGGCTGGCCTTAGCGCCCAGGGCAAGACCGTGGTGTTCGTGCTGATCGACGACACGCTGGCCGGGGCGATCGCGCTGGCCGACGTGATCCGCCCTGAATCCAAGCCGGCCATCGCCCGGCTGAAGTCCATGGGCA
>JANRJB010000372.1:0-9161 GCA_033764265.1 Rhodospirillaceae bacterium
TCTGGGTGCTGCAGAACGGCAAGCCGACGCCGGTGTCGATCGTGGTCGGCCCATCGGACGGCCAGTTCACGTCGATCAGCGACGGCGACCTGCAGCCGGGCATGCAGATCATCGTCGGCCAACAGGCGTCGTCCGCGCCGAACCGCTGACCGGATACACTGACGCCATGCCAAGTTCACCCGCCTCGCCGCTGATCGCCTTCGAGAACGTCTCCAAGGTGTACGGCCATGGCGACACCGAGGTGCGCGCGCTCGACGGCGTCAGCTTCGACATCAAGGCCGGCGAGTTCGTGGCGGTGATGGGCCCGTCGGGGTCGGGCAAGTCCACCACCATGAACATCCTCGGCTGCCTGGATGCGCCCACCACCGGCCGCTACCTGTTTCAGGGCGTCGACGTCGGCCGGCTGTCGCGCGACGGCCGCGCCCTGTTGCGCCGGCACCGGCTCGGCTTCGTGTTTCAGGGCTTCAACCTGTTGGCCCGCACCACGGCGCTGGAAAACCTGGAGCTGCCGCTGATCTACCGCCGCATCGACAAGGCCACCCGCCGCAAGATGGCGCGCGAGGCGCTGCACATCGTCGGCCTCGAGGGGCGCGAGGATCATACCCCGGCCGAACTGTCGGGCGGCCAGCAGCAGCGCGTGGCCATCGCCCGGGCGATCGTCACCCAGCCGTCTCTGATGCTGGCCGACGAGCCCACCGGCAACCTGGACAGCGCGCGCAGCCACGAGATCATGCAGCTGCTCGACCGGCTGAACCGCGAACGCGGCCTGACCGTGGTGCTGGTGACGCACGAGGAGGACATCGCCGCCTACGCCCGCCGCCGGCTCGAATTCCGCGACGGCCGCATCGTGCGCGAGCGCGACGCCCGCGCGGCGGCCTAACGAGACAATTCGCATGAAAAACCAGAGCTCGCCCTCACCCGCTCGCTCCGCTCGCACCCTCTCCCCCAGGGAGAGGGCGGGGGTGAGGGAGTCTCGGCTTACGCGTTCGGCAACCTGCAAGCAATTCGGCCAGGTCAAGTTCTAATGCTCGCCAACACCATGATGATGGCCATTCGCGAAATCCGCCGCAATCTGCTGCGGTCGAACCTGACCGTGCTCGGCATCGTCATCGGGGTCGCCGCCGTGATCGTGATCGTCACGCTCGGCGCCGGCACCCAGGTCCAGGTGCAGGGCGAGATTTCCAAGATGGGCAACAACATGCTGACGCTGTCGCCCGGCGGCGAGCGGCGCATGGGCGGCATTTCCGGCAGCGCGCCGGCGTTCACGCAGGCCGACGTGCTGGCGCTGCGCCGCGAAATCCCCGACGCCGCGGCGGTGGCGCCGGTGTCGTTGCGCCGCTACCAGGCGGTGGTCGGCAACGTCAACCGCCGCCCGCAGGTGATGGGCACCGACAACGAATTCATCCCGGTGCGCAATTGGCAGGTGGTCGAGGGCCGTTCCTTCACCGCGGCCGAACTGCGCTTCGGACGCATGTCGTGCATCGTCGGCGCCACCATCAAGAACGAGATGTTCCCGTCCGAGAACCCGCTCGGCGCCAAAATCCGCATCAAGAACACCACCTGCGAGGTGATCGGCGTGCTGGAGGCCAAGGGCCAGGCGATGTTCGGCGGCGACCAGGACGACATCATCGTCGTGCCGCTGGTCGCATTTCAACGCCGGCTGTCGGGCAACGAGCGCATCGACCAGATTTACCTGTCGGCGGCGGACATTGATCTGATCGACAAGGTCAAGGCCGACGTGGAATCGCTGATGCGCGACCGCCGCAAGATCGGCGAGGACGGACAGGTCGACTTCAGCGTGCTCGATATGCGCGAGGTTTCGTCCACCATCAAGAACGTCACCGGCATGCTGACCGGGTCGCTATCGGCCATCGCCGCGGTCAGCCTGCTGGTCGGCGGCATCGGCATCATGAACATCATGCTGGTCTCGGTCACCGAACGCACCCGCGAGATCGGCATCCGGCTGGCCATCGGCGCGCTCGAGCGCGAGGTCATGCTGCAGTTCCTGGTCGAGGCCGCCTTCCTGTCGGGCTTCGGCGGGTTGCTCGGCATCGCCTTCGGGCTTGCGCTGGCGGCCGTGGTCGCGCCGGCGCTGAGCATTCCGCTGATCATCCAGCCGGCCACCGTGCTGATGGCGTTCGCCTTCTCCGCCGCGGTCGGTCTGGTGTTCGGGTACTTCCCGGCCCGTCGCGCCGCCCAGCTCGATCCGATCGAGGCCCTGCGGCACGAATAGCTTGCGATTCCGCAAACCGGCCTGCGGTTGCCGGGGCTGCGGGCGTTGACCGGCCGGCCGCGTCTGGCCAGTGTCGGCGCGATTTTCCGAAGGAAGGGAGCCTTGCCATGACTGCCGATCTCGCCCGCCGTGGGTTTCTGGGGGCCGCCGCGGCCGCGCCCGCGCTGGCCGCATCGCCGGCCTCCGCCGCCACCGGGTTCGACTACGACAAGGCCATCGCCTCATTCCGCTTCAAGGATCCGATCTGGAACCGCGACGCCTACGCCAAGCTGCAGGGCAACCTGGACACGACCAAGACCAAGTACGGCTGGGTCCAGGGCATCTGCCTCGGCACCAAGGACGGCGAGCGCGTGCGCGAGCTGTTCGGCTTCGAGGTCGCCTCGGCCTGCAAGCTGATCAAGAACCCCGACGGCAGCTATCGCAAGCTGCTGCGCGAAGTGGGCTACTACACCGACCTGAAGACCGGCGAATATCTCGACACCTGGCTCAATCCTTACACCAACGAAACGGTGAAGGTGGTCAAGATCGCCAACGATCCGTTCAACTACACCATCAGCGAATACTATCCCGATCCGCCAAGCTTCGGCGGCCTCAACACCGAGAAACCGCCGCGCGTTCCGTTCCTGCTGAAGTGGACGGTGGCCAACAAGACCACGCTGCTTTTGGAAACCGACATTCACCTGTTCTATCCCAACGCGCTTGACCCCGAGAAATGGCCGCGCGAATCCGCCGGCAAGATGCTGCGCGCGTCCGAGATGTACCGTTATGTCATCCGGCTCGAGGACATGGCCGACGACAGCAAGACCTCGGTCGAATACACCGGCACCTGGAACCGCATCACGCCCTGGCTGCCGTGGATGCTGATGGGCCAGGCGCAGGGCCACATCACCTATGTCACCTACATGGGCGGCTTCGACACCGTGGAGGGGATTCCCGCCAAGCTGCTCGCGCACACCCGCAAGAACGATCCCAAATTCCTGGTCGCGCCGGAGAAGGACGAAGGGCCCAGCCTGTCGAGCATCGAGAACTACGCCCGCACCCAGAAGCCCGCGCCGCCCAAGCAACCGGGGACCTGACCTCAGGTGCTATTTGGCGGTCGCGCGCTTGGCGTCGATCGCCTTTTTCATCGCGTCCCAGGAATTGATCGCGGGCCGCGTATCGTCGAGCGGCGGCGCCACGGCGTACTCCGGGTGCCGCGTGCGGATCGCGCTGCGCAGCGGCTCGTCTACCTCATCCAAACTGGTTGCGGTGAACCAATTGCTGACAAGGACCGTGTAGCCTTCGCGGCCGGCCATCTTCATCCACGGCAGCCACGGCGAGATGCGCGTCCAGCTCGACACGGCCGGCACCGGCAGCGGTGCTTCGGTGTCGAGCCAGGCCGCGACCGGCACGATCATCGAACTTGACTCCAGCACCGAGTACTTGCCGCCGACATAATCCTGGTAGTCGCCGCTCATCGGGCCGTCGCGGAAATGATTTCGGGCGTTCAGCGTCACCGCCATGCTGCCGACGATCTGGCCTTCCCACTTTGCGGTCGGCCGTCCGCCCGCGTCGCGCGCGTATTTGGGTTCGCGCATGTTGACCGGATCGTTGTACATGGTGATCACGTCGACGGTTTCGCCCGTCCAGGGATTCGCCCAACGATCCAGGATCTCGCCTGTGGCCGGGTCGATGTAGACCAGGATTTCGCGGTTGACCGCCCGATACCCGGGCCCGCGCGCCGGATCGTCGAAGATCTGGCACGCGCGCGTGTTGACCGCCTGCACGTCGAACAGGTGCACGTCCGGCTCGCCCTGGCGCCGGGCCATGATCCGCCCGCGCATCCATCCGATGCGCGGCTTGGCGGGATCGGTCGCGCAGTTCAGCCTGATCTCGGCGCGGATGACGTCCTCGGGCTTGGCCAGGTCCAACATGCGCGCGTCGGCGGCGGCGGCCGTCGCCACGACTCCGGCGCACACGATGATCAGTCCTGCTTTCATGGTCGCTCCCCCGGTTGCAGCCGGGCGATCATAGACAATCCGTCAGCCCGTGAAAGCGCGCAGAATGTCGCGCAGGCTGAGCAGCATGATAGTGACGCCGACCAGGATCATGAGCGGTTTGTCCGGCAGCCGGCGCGTCACGTAGGCCGCGAACGGTGCAGCCAGGCAGCCGCCCAGCACTAGGCCCAGGATGATCGACCACAGTTCGAACCCGATCGTCAGCAGGAATGTGCCGGAGATGACCGTGGTGACGAAAAACTCGACGGCGTTCGAGGTGCCGACCGCCATGCGCGCCGGCACGCCCCAGCTGACCATGGTCGAGGTCACCATCGGTCCCCAGCCGCCGCCGCCGATGGCGTCGAGCGCCGCGCCGACCAGGCCCAGCGGCACGAAGCGGTTCGGCGGCACCTGGTGAACGTGGACGCGCCGCACGGCCTTGTACAGGATCACCCCGCCCATCACGAACAAATAGGCGCTGACGAACGGTCGGATGGTGTCGCCGGGCAGGGCGGACAGGACATAGGCGCCGACCGCGCCGCCGATCATGCCGGGGATCACCAGCCGGCGAAAAATGCGCGCGTCGACGTTGCCCAGCCGCCAATGCGCGGCGCCCGAAACGCCGGTGGTAAACATCTCCGCGGCGTGCACGCTGGCGCTGGCGACCGCCGGCGACACACCGAACGACAGCAGTGCGGTGGTCGACGTGACGCCATAGGCCATGCCGATCGCGCCATCGATCAGCTGCGCGGCGAAGCCGATCGCCGCAAACAGGAGAACGTCATCCATCGCCGGACCGATGCACCGTTGCCACAAACCCGGCATCGCGGATCGACCGGGGCCCGCCACGACCAAAGCGCCGCGGCCGGCCGGGCGCAACGCCCGCGGCTTGAGCGTTCGCGTCGATCAGTCGTGGCGATGGTTTTGCATCGGCGGTTCGGACCAGGAGAGAAGAATATTCTCCGCGGCTCAGCGCCGCTTGGCTTTTGCCTTGTTCGGCGCCGGCTTGATCGGCTTGGTCGAGAACGTCGGCCGGCCTTTCTCGTCCTCGTACAGGAACAGTTTGGTGTCGGGGTAAACGATGGAATCCGGCAGCACGTTGGTGCCCACTTCCAGCAGGAACACCGGCCGGTCGCCCTGGTTGACGAAATGGTGCGCGTCTTTCTTGCCGGCGGGGAACCCGGCGCACATGCCGGTGGTCAGCACCTGCTCACCGCCATTGGTGATCAGCGTCACCTCGCCGTCCAGCACGTAGACGAATTCGTCGCAGGCCGAATGGTGGTGGCGCATCGACGACGCCGCGCCGGCGGCCAGCGTGGTGATGTTCACGCCGAACTGCTTCAGCCCCAGCACCTTGGCCAGGCGGCGCTTGGCGCGGCCCTTGACCACCGCGTCGTAGGGCGCGGGGTAGATGGTGCCGGTCTGCGCCGGCACTTCCAGCGGGTCCAGGGCGGGCAGGGTGATCGGATAGCGCGGCATGTGTGCGTGTCCTTCTCGCGGTGACGCCGGGCAGCATGCGGTGCGCGATCGCGCCCGGTCAAGCGGCGCGCTCAGCGTTTCGGTGGGCCCCATTTGGGCTGGTACTCGTCGGCATAGGGCGCGCCGTTCTTGTGCAGCCAGCGCGGGCCGGTCGCCGGATTGCCGTCAAGCTCCAGGTCGATGTCGGGGTAGGTGACGTGCTCGGGCCGGGTGCGGTCGCCTACCACCAGGTAGGTCGCCGGCGCGGTGCCGGTGTTGATCAGGCAATGCCCGTCGGGCACGCCGGCCTGGAAGCCCAGGCAATGGCCGGCGCGCACGGGCGTCTCGCCCGCCTCGCTGACCAGGGTCAATTCGCCGCCGATGACATAGACGAATTCGTCCTGCGCCTTGTGCCAGTGCCGCTGCGACGACCGCGCGCCCGGCTCCAGCGTGACGATGTTGACGCCGAAGCGCGTCAGCCCCAGGGCGTTGCCCACCGCCTTCCAGGACAGCGCGCCGTTGTTCTCGCGCCACGGCGGCGGATAGACGGTGGTGCGCGTCGGCGGCACGTTCATCGCGGCCGGGTTGAGCGGCGGCGGATTGCGCGCGGCGGCGTCGGCTGGGGTCATGGCGGTCACCGCGGGTCTTCGGGGTCGCGCTGGATCAGGTTGATCAGCATGCCGTCGGGGTCGGCGAACACCATCTCGGGCTGGCCCTTGGTGGTGGTCACCTGCAGGTGCAGCGGCGGGCACACCACGGTGTGTCCGCCGGCCTTGAGCTTGTCGTGCACCGCGTGCACGTCGTCGCAATAGAACACCATGATGCCTTCGCCGACCGACACGCCGTCGCGGCGCTTGGTCATCGCGGGCGGGGCGGGGCCGGTGGCCTCGAACAAGCCGACCATGCCGCGATTGGGCCCGTCGGCCTTGACGATCTTGTAGCGCAGGCGCGTGCCCGCCGGCATGCCGATCAAGGCCGCGCCGGCCGGATGGTCGAGCACGCCCTCGGCATAGGTGCCGGTCAGGCCCAGGATATCGCGATAGAACGCCACCGACCGGTCGAGGTTGGAGACGATGACGGCGGTGCGCACCATGGTGCCGACGCGGGGCATGAACGGAGTCCTTTCGTCTAGTTCTTGCGTGTTCCGAGTTCCGCCAGCAATTCTTCCAGCGCATCGTTGAGCGGCGGGAGATCATGCCGGATGAGGTCGATCATGACCTTGGGCGCAATGTCCTGATAGTTGTGGCGGAGGACGTTCCCGATTCCGGCAATCTCACGCCACGGAATCTCCGGATACCTGGCTTTGAGCTCGGGCGGGATGTGCCTGCTGGCTTCAGATATGATCTCCAGATTACGCTCGATGAGTTGCTTCAAGCGCCGGTCTGTTGACAATGCGTCGACTGACAGTCCGTCCGCGTCCTCCATGATCCATCCTATGCTTTCCAGCATGTGGGCCAGACGGATGGTCACATCCTTTGCCATCAAAAAACCTGCTCAGCATCGGCCAATATGCGTTCGCGCAATCTGCGGTCGATTCCGTCGCGTGTCAGAAGATCGACCGGGCGCTGAATTCGATCCTCGATGAGGTGTTTGATCGCGACTAGGTCGATCAAACTGAATTTCTTGGTCGGGTCGTAATCGATCAAAACATCCACATCGCTGTCAGGGCGGGAGCGGCCATGCCGGACCGACCCGAACAGGTACAGTGCCCGGGCTCCTCGAGCGCGGATCGCCGCTTCGCTGGACTTGATGGTGTCAATGATAGCCGACTTGTTCATGCATCCCAGTATAGAGCAATCGGCCGCAATCGCGGAGAGCCAATGGCCCGGAACGGCCGGTTCGGTCAGCCCCTTTCCATCCCCCGGCGGCCACGCTATACCGCCCGCTCCGCCAGAGCGATGAGCCGTCCGTGGGCCGCACCCTGATCGACAAGCTGTGGGACGAACACAAGGTCGCCGACCTGGGCGACGGCGCGGCGCTGCTGTACATCGACCGCATTTTCCTGCACGAGCGCACCGGCTCGGTCTCGCTGCAGGAGCTGAAAAAGGCCGGCCGCGCGGTGCGGCACAAGGACCACGTGTTCGTGACGATGGACCACATCGTCGACACCTTTCCGGGCCGCGGCGACAAGACCCTGATGCCCTCGGGCACCGATTTCATCACCGCCACCCGCGCGACCGCGCGCGACGCCGGCCTGACGCTGTTCGACGTCACCGACGACCGCCAGGGCATCGTCCACGTTGTCTCGGCCGAGCAGGGCATCACCCTGCCGGGCTTCACCCAGGTCTGCCCCGACAGCCACACCTGCACGCTGGGGGCGTTGGGCGCGCTGGCCTGGGGCATCGGCTCGACCGAGGGCGAGCACGCGCTTGCCACCAAGACGCTGGCGGTGACCAAGCCCAAGACCATGCGCGTACGGTTCGACGGCGCGCTGGCCTATGGCGTCACCGCCAAGGACATGATCCTGACGCTGATCGGCCGTTACACCGCCGCCGGTGGCGCCGGCTACGCCATCGAGTTCACCGGCCCCGCCATCGCCGCGCTGCCGCAGGAGAACCGCTTCACCATCTGCAACATGGCGGTGGAATTCGGCGCCTTCACCGGCGTCATTCCGCCTGACGACACGACGTTCGACTACGTGCGCGGCCGCGCCTACGCCCCCCAGGGCGCCGCCTTCGACCAGGCCGTGGCTTATTGGCGCACGCTGGCAAGCGACCCCGATGCCGCCTTCGACCGCGAGATCGTGGTTGATTGCTCCGCCATCGTGCCGACGGTGACCTGGGGCACCAGCCCCGGCCATGCGGTCGCGGTCGATGGCGTCGTGCCCGATCCGGCCAGCGCGACCGACGCCAACACGCGCGCCTCGATGCACAAGGCGCTGGAGTACATGGACGTGACGCCGGGCCAGAAGCTCGAGGGCCTGCCGCTCGACGCGGTGTTCATCGGCTCGTGCACCAATTCGCGCCTGGCGGACCTGCGCGCCGCGGCGGCGGTGGTCAAAGGCCGCACCATCGCCCCGTCGCTGAAGAAAGCGGTGATCGTGCCGGGCTCGAGCCAGGTCAAGAAGGCCGCCGAGCGCGAAGGGCTGCATGACATCTTCAAGGCCGCCGGCTTCGAATGGCGCGAGAGCGGCTGCTCGATGTGCTTCTACGCCGGCGGCGAGGCGATGGGCGAGAAGTGGCGGGTGATCAGCTCGACCAACCGCAACTTCGAGAACCGCCAGGGCCCCAAGACGCGCACCCACCTGGCCAGCCCGACGACGGTGGCCGCTTCGGCGCTGGCGGGGCGCATCGCCGACGTCAGAAAACTGGCGCCGGGGGCCTAATCGCGTGGACAAGTTCGTTCACCTGAAGGCCGTCGCCGCGCCGCTGTTGCGCGTGAACATCGACACCGACGTCATCATCCCCAGCCGCGAGATGAAGGGCGTGTCGAAGACCGGCTTGTCGGTCGGCATGTTCGCCAACTGGCGCTACAGCGATCCCGCCGCGCGCCTG
>JANRJB010000377.1:0-6441 GCA_033764265.1 Rhodospirillaceae bacterium
TTCTTGCCTTCGAGCGCGTTGGTGTAGAACACGCGGATCACGTAGTCGCGGCCGGCGGCGTACTCGGCGAACAGCCGCATGTCGCCGTAGGTGGTGCGCCGGTCGAACTTGTCGATGTCGCTTTCCACCGTGGCGCCGTTCTTGTTGTACTCGAAGCCGTAGGCCAGCCGCCACGCCGCGACGTTGTGGCGCACCTGGTTGGTCCAGACGATGCGCGGCTGCTTGGCGATGCGCCGCTTGAGCCCGCTGAACGGGTCGGTGACCGACGAATCCTGCCAGGTCAGGCTGCTGGATGCGTTGATGTCGGGCAGGCCGAACTTGGCGAACTTCAGGCTGTAGTCGAGCTTGGCCCCGTAATGGGTGCCGCGGCCCAGGTTGCCCGCGCCGGTGCGCCCGCCGGCCAGGGTGACGCGGTCGAGCACGTCGGTGATGCGCCGGTAGAACCCTTGCGCGCCGATGCTGCCCTTGCCGTCGGCGAGCTTGTAGTCGAGGCCGACCGTGGTGTCCCAGGATTTCTCGGGCGCCAGGAACGGGTTGCCGCCCAGGATTTCGTCGTCGTCGCGGTTCACCGTGGCGGCGAAGTCCTCGAACTTCAGCTGCCCCACGTCGCGCACCAGACTGGCGTACACGCGCGTCTGCGGGCCGAGCGAATAGAACACGTTCAGGCTGGGTTTGGCGAAGCGGAAGGTGCGCCGTTCGTCGACGTCGCTGCCGACCTGGTCGAGCCACGAGAACTCGCCGGCCAGGCCGGGCTCGATCTCGAGCCCTTCGGCCGGGCGCCATCGGAACGACGCGAACGGCTCGACGCGGTCCTCGGACACCACCTGGTCGCTGTTGAACAGCGCGATGTCGACCCGGCGGCCGCCGACGATCGAGAAGAAATCGAGATTCTTGTCGAGCGTGTTGCGCGCGCCTTCGACGCCGAACTCAACCTCGTCGCGGCCGGCCACCGACAGCTGCACGGTGCCGCGCAGGATTTTCTCAGCGCCTTTCTCGCGCCGGCTGTCGCCGCCGGTCTGCAGCGGGTTGGCGCCGGCGACATTGACGATCTCGCTGCGCTCGCTGACGGTCTTGTCGTTGAGCACCAACAGGCCCAGGAACTTGTGGCCGCGACCGAACGGCACCACCGCGTCGGCGCTGAATTCGTACGACGTGGTGCGGCCCTCGGTGTGGTCCAGAATTGCCGCGGTCTGCACGGCCGCGCCGCCGGGGCCGATCACGAACGGCCGCTGGGTGTCGTAGAAGTCGGTCGGGTTATGGTTGGCCAGCGCGCTCAGCTGCAGCGTGCGCCCGCCGTCGAAGTCGAAGCCGAACAGGGCCCGCCCGCTGTACAGTCGGCCCTCGCGGTCGCGCAGTTCGTCGATGCCGCCGACCGCTGCGCCGGCCGGGCTGGTGAACCGCTCGGTCACGGTCGCCGGCTGCATCGCCGGGCGCGCCTCGGCCGCCAGGTTCAGCGACATGCGGCCGATGGTCTGGCCGTAGTTCAGGCTGACCACGGGCCGCGTGTTACCGCTGGACAGCTCGATCAGTCCGATGCCGTAGCTGCCCGATCCGGCCATGGTCTCGTCGATCACCACGTTGATGACGCGCGCGCCGACGTCGGCGTCGATCTCGGCGACGTTGCCGACGATCACCTCGATGCGCAGCACCTGGCGCGCGCCGATGCGCTCCAGCATGCCCGAACTGTCGCCTTCCTTGCCGGTGACGCGCTTGCCGTTGATCAGCACCTGGTCGGTGTTCGAGCGCAGGCCGCGGCGTTCCTCCTTCTCCTGGCGGAAGCCGGCCGCGCCCACGGCGGTGACGCCGGGGATCTGCTCGACCATGTCGCGGGCGTTGACCGGGGCGTAGGGCGCGAAGAAGTCGCGGTCGTAGACCGTGCGGGCGGCGCTGCCCTCGATGTATTCGGTCACGCCCGGCGCGACGCTGCGGCCGGCCGGCGCGGGCGCCTCGGAGCCCAGCGCGCCTTCCTGTGCCGCAGCCGGCACGGCAGGCGCCAGGGCTGCCAGCGCCGCCAGGCACGCAGCCGCGCGCAACGCGCCCCAGAAATCGGATGCACCCACAGTTGTCCCCCGGAAACGCCGCGCTTTTAGCATGGTCGTACCGGGCGTAAAGCCGGAACCGGTCCGGCTGCTACTGGCCGGAGCGTTGGGCGCCGGGCAGCGCATCGGCCGAGACCACGGCCTTGGCGGCGTCGGGGATGTTCATGTCGCGCTTGTTCTTGTTGTACCAGCGGATCCAGTCGTCCTGCAGCAGCGCGGCCTGGCGCGCGCCGTCGCGGTCGTGGGCGCGGATGGCGCCCACATACATATCCGTGCTTTTGCGGAACTTGTCCCGCCACACCTCGGGCAGTTCGTCGTGGACCCGGGCCAAGACCGCGGCATCCACCTGCGCCGCCGCCGATGCGGCTTTTTCGTACAGCGCGGCCACCGTGTCGGCCTGCGCCGGGTCGATCGCACCGCCCAGGCGGTTGACGGTGCCGATCGCCGCCTGCACGTCGTAGATGGCCGCTTGCAGGTTGCGCACCTGGTCGATCTCCTGGTCCGACCAGGTGTTCAGCACCAACGGCGCGCCGAGGCCGAGCGCCACCACCGCGCCCAGACCCCACTGCATCCAGCCCCAGCGCCGCCACGGCTTCGATGTCAGGGCGGCCAGCATCGGCCGACCGCGGCTTACTTGCCCGCCAGTTCGTTGTAGGCGCGGGTGACGAACACCGCGCCCTGATCGGGCCGCGGCGCGTACTTGGCGTCGAACTCCGCGGTCGGCTTGTCGGCCAGCACCTGTTCCAGCGTCTTGCCGGCCTTGACCGCGGCGGCGATGCGCTGTTCCACGGTTTCCAGCATGGTCACGGTCTCGCCCAGCTCGGCCTTGGTCGACAGGTCGCCGTGGCCGGGAATGACGCGGGTGTCGTCGTCAATCCGGGCCAGGATTGTTTTCCGGGCCGCGATCAGCCCTTTCAGCGTGCCGCCGCTGGAGGTATCGACGAACGGATAGCTCATGCGCGTATACACGTCGCCGGTGTGCGCCACGTTCGCTTCCTTGAACACGATCAAGGCGTCGGTGTCGGTATGGGCGCGGGGCAGGTGGATCAGCTCCACCGTCTGGCCGTTGAAGTGCAGCGTGGCCGCGTCCTTGAAGGTGATCTCGGGCAGGGCCGCGCGCGGCGAGGGGTCGAAGTTCATGTTCATCGCCGCGATCGTCTGCCGGGTGCTCATGCGCACGAAGGTGTTCTCGTGGGCGACGATGCGCACGCCGGCCTTGCCGAAGCCCTCGTTGCCGCCGGTGTGGTCGAAGTGCCAGTGGGTGTTGATGGCGTAGGTGATCGGCTTGTCCGACACCTTTTTCACCGCCGCGGTCAGCCGCTCGACCATCTCGGCGAACTGGGTGTCGACGATCGCCACGCCGTCGGCGCCGGTGGACACCGCCAGGTTGCCGCCGGCGCCCATGAACATGTGCACGCCGCCGCGCAGGGGAATGTCCTTCACCTCGGCCGTGCGCGCCAATTGCGCGTGCGCCGCCGACGCGGCCAGCATCGCGGCCGCGCACACGCCCGCGACCAGACGAAAATTCTTCATGACATCCTCCCGAATCGGATCATCCCGTCACGACAAGGTTAGCCCATGCCGCGACGATTGAAAATCGTCGCTCGCTAATGACCGGTCTCCGGAACCCGCGCGATCCACGGTGGACATTTTGCGCTCGCGCCGCAGTATGCCACCCTCATCCCGTCCGTTCACATCTCGCCCATTCGCAAAGTCCGCCGCGGTGCCACCCGATTCTCTGCCTCCCGAGTCCCCGCCTTCCGGGGTCGATTCGCCCCCCGCGGCGCGACCGCGCGCGCGACCGGTGGCGCCGCTGTGGGAGCCGTTGAAGATCGACGCCTTCCGCACGCTCTATATCGCGCTGTCGATCGCCATGCTGGCCGGCTGGATGAACTCGGTGGCGTGCTCGTGGCTGATGACCACGCTGGACGGCTCGGCGCTCATGCTCGGGCTGGTGCAGGGCTCGTACACGCTGCCGGGACTGTTCTTCGCGCTGGCCGGCGGCGTGTTGGCCGACCGCGTCGACCGCCGCCGCTTCCTGATGAGCATGTGCCTGGTGCTGACGCTGATCGGCCTCGACCTGTCGCTGCTCACGGCGCTGGGCTGGATCGGCCCGTGGGGCCTGCTCGCCCATACCCTCGCCATGGGCATCGTGTTCGCGCTGCAGGGGCCGGCGATGATGGCGGTGATCCAGGACATGGTGCGCCGCGACCTGTTGCCCCAGGCCCTCACGCTCAACTCGATCTCGCTCAATGTCGGCCGCGCGGTCGGCCCGGCCCTGGCCGGCGGGCTGATCGGCGCGCTGGGCGTCGCCGCGGCGCTGGTCTGCAACGCCGCCTCCAGCGCCATGATGGCGGTGATGTTCGCCCGCACGCCGCGGCCGCACATGCGCCAGGCGCCGCGCGAGAAATTCATCGAAGCCCTGTGGAACGGCCTGCGCTTCGCCGTGACCGAGCGGCGCTTCCGCGGCATCCTGTTGCGCTTCATGCTGTTCCTGAGCTGCGCGAGTTCGCTGCTGGCGCTGATGCCGCTGGTGGCCAAGGAAACACTGGGCGGCGGCCCGGGCGTGTTCGGCACGCTGATCACCTGGGTCGGCGTCGGTTCGGTGGTGGGCGCGATGTCGCGGGGCCGCGCCTCGTCGCGGCTGTCGCCCAATGCCCACGCCCTGATCAGCGCCGCGATCGGCGCCGCCGCGTTCGGGGGCATGGCTTTCGCGCGCGATCTGGTCGAAGCCTCGGCGGCGTCGTTCTTCTATGGGCTGGCGTGGACCAACGCCACCATCACCTTCCAGGTCGCCGCCCAGATGAGCGTGCCGGCCGCCATGCGCGGGCGCGGCATCTCGCTGTTCATGATGACCTTCGGCACCGGCATGATGCTGGGTGGGGTGATCTGGGGCATCGTCGCCGACGTTTATTCCATCAAGGTCGCCATGCTGGGGGCGGGCATCGGCACCGCGCTGTTCAGCGTGGCCACCTGGACGCTCACGCTCAACCTGCCGCCGTCGGCGGAGGACGACCTCGAACCGATGGACGTTGCACCATGACCTTGCGTTCCCCCGTCACCTTGCGCCCCGGCATCGCGCCCATCCCTCGGCCCGGCATCGACAAAATCCGCCCGCACGTGCCCGGCCAGTCGGTTAGCGCCGAGGGCCGCTCGATCAAACTGTCGGCCAACGAGTCCGCGCTCGGGCCAAGCCCCAAGGCGGTGGCCGCTTTTCATGCCGCCGCCGACAGCCTGTTCCGCTATCCCGACGCCGAGGGTTTCGCCATCCGCGCGGCGATTGCCAAACGGTATGGCGTGAAGGCCGACCGGCTGATCATGGGCATCGGCTCCGACGAGTTGCTGGGCGTGGCGGTGCGCGCCTATGCCGGCGTCGGCGACGAGGTGCTGTATCCCGCCGCCACGTTCCCGATGTATCGCATCTACACGCTGTCGTGCGGCGCCACGCCGGTGACCGTGCCCGACACCGGTTATACGACCAGCGTCGATGCGCTGCTGGCGGCGGTCACGCCGCGCACCAAAGTGGTGATCCTGGCCAACCCGAACAACCCGACCGGCACGTACGTTTCGGCGTCGGACCTTGAGCGCCTGCGCGCCGGCCTGCGCGACGACATTCTGTTGCTGCTCGATTCCGCCTACGCCGAGTACGTCGAGCAGCCCGACTACGACGCCGGCGTGGCGCTGGTCGAGGCCACCGCCAACACGGCGATGACGCGCACCTTTTCCAAAATTCACGGCCTGGCCGGGTTGCGCCTGGGCTGGATCTACGCCTCGCCCGAGATCATCGGCGTGGTCGGGCGCGTGCGCTCGCCGTTCAACGTGTCGACCGCCGCCCAACTGGCCGGCATCGCCGCGCTGGAGGATACCGCGTTCCAGGAGCAGGTGATCGCCCACACCCGGCGCTGGCGGCAAATCGCCGTGCAGCGCCTGGCCGGTCTCGGCTTCACCGTGACCGGCGGCGAGGGCAACTTCGTCTGCTTCCGCTGCGCCGATGCGGCGGGGCTTGATGCGCACCTGCGCGCGCGCGGTATCACCCTGCGGCAGATGACGGCGTTTGGACTGCCCGGCCACCTGCGCATCACCATCGGCCGCGACGACGAAATGGACGCCGCGCTGGCGGCGATCGCGTCGTTCGGCGAACGGGCGGGGTGAGGCAGGGCGTGAAGCGACGCCGCTTCAACACCACCGGTCGTCATGCTGGGGCTTGTCCCCAGCATCCAGGGCGACGGCGCTCAGGCCTCTTGACCGTGCCGATGACGCGCGAGAGGTTTATTTTTGCTCTCACCCCAATTTCCATGTCACTTGGACCCTGGCGACAAGCGCCAGGGTGACAACGGGAGTTTGTTGTAACGGCCCTGCCGCTCACGCCGCCAGGCGCGAGTCGAGATGGCCGTCGACGTGG
>JANRJB010000058.1:0-1861 GCA_033764265.1 Rhodospirillaceae bacterium
TCGGCGGCGCGCAGCATGTCCGCCGCCGCGCCGAACAGGAACGTCAGCGCCACCTGGCCCTGGTCCAGCATCACGCGATGAAAGCCCGGCTGCGGCAGCGGGTAGGCGCGCTTCAGTCCGGGCGCGACGTGGCGCAGCTCGGTCCAGGCGTCGACGCAGGCCGACAGTTCGTCGGGCTGCAGCGGAAAGCCCTCGACCGCGATGTAGTGCAGCCGGGCGCCGAACGTCTTGGTGCGCCGCCAGCTCTCCCACGCGGCCAGAAAGTTCAGGCCGGTGCCGAAACCCAGTTCGCCGATCACGAACACCGGCGCGTCGCGCCAGGCCGCCGGCAGGCCGCAGCCGCCCAGGAACACGTGGCGTTTCTCGGCCAGTCCCCCATCGCGGGAGTAGTAGGTGTCGTTGAAGCGCGCCGCGTGCGGCAGGCGGTGGGTCAGGAACGAAAGGCCGGGTCGCGGCAGCGGGCCGACGCCGGGCGGCGGGATGTCGGTCATCGGCCACCGCGGGTTGCCATGATTCGTTCTCCGTCCGGCCACTCCGGTGCGGCCTTGCCTCCGTCGCCGCCGGCCTTTACGGGCGCATCATAACAGCAAATTTAGCGCCTCGGATCGGCGCGCGGGTCTTAACCTGCCCGGCCCGGCGGATTAGGGTGCGCGGTTCGTCGAATCATGAACCGTCTTGGCCGAAATGACCGCTACTGTCGGCCGACCTAAATCCCCCGCCGCGATCCGCCCCATGACCGCCATGACGTCCACCACCCGACACTGTTGTGCGTTCGTGGCGGCGGCGGTCCTCACGTTGACTTTCACGTTGATCATGGCGCCGGCGACCGCCCAACCCGCGGCGGCGCAGACCGCGCGCGCGGGCGCTGCCGCGGCCGCCGTGTCGCATGAGGTGCTGACGCTGCTCACGCCCGACGGCGTGCAGCTGCCGGCCGTGCTCGCCACGCCGGCGGGCGGGCTCAACCCCAACGCGCCGGCGGTGGTGCTGATACCCGACGGGCCGGGCGTCTCGCCGCTGGCGGCGGCCAACCCGGCCGGTTTCCTGGCCGACGCCCTGGCCGCGCGCGGCTACGGCACGCTCAATCTCGAGACCCGCCTCACCGCCAGCTACGCCTTCAGCCGGTTCGACGAAAGCGTCACCGACATCGCTGCGGCGGTGGACGCGCTATCCAAGCGCGGTGTGTCGGCGGTCGTGCTGGCCGGCCAGGGGCTCGGCGCCCTGCAGGCCGCGCGCTACATGGTGGAAACCGGCGACGCGCGCGTGCGGGCGATGATCCTGGTGGCGCCCAGCCCCGATCTGGCCGACGACTGGCGCGCCAAGGTCGGCGACGAAAAATATTGGCAGACGGTGGACAGCGCCTCTCGTTCGATCAACGAGGGCGGACGCAGTTTCGTCGACCTCGGCGACGGACTCATCTTCACGCCGGCGACCTTTCTTGACTGGTACGGACCGACGGCGAAAACTTCCCTGACCGCCAATCTGGCCAGCATCGAAGATCCGATCCTGATTCTGGCCGGCGCGCAGGATGCCGCGACGCCGGCCGCGCGGCTCGCCGCGTTGAAATCCATCGCGTTTCTCAGCCGCGGTGTCGAGACTATCAGCTATGCCGGCGCGGCGCGCGGCCTGGCCCCGGTCGCCGACCGGGTCGCCGCCGATACCGCCGGCTGGCTGGCGCGCGTGGGCCTGGCGCCCGAGCCCGCGGTCAGCACTGAACTCATCACCGTCACAACTGGCGACGGCACGGCGCTGACCGGCGTGCTGTACGCGCCGCGCGGCGCGGTGGCGAAATCGAAGCCGGCGTTCGTCATCGTCCACGGCTGGACATCCGATGTGATGCGCTCGACCTCGCACTGGCTGGCGG
>JANRJB010000332.1:0-18129 GCA_033764265.1 Rhodospirillaceae bacterium
GGCTGTAGAACTCCAGGATCGCGCCGTCGGGCGTGCGCACGGCAAAGGCCGTCACCTCGCCCAGCGGCGCGATCTCGTAGCGCGACGGCGGGGCATAGATCGTTCCGCCGCGCGCGGCGATTTCCGCCGCATATTTTTCCGCGTCCGCGACCGGAAAGCGCTGGGCGAGCAGGCCGACGTTGGGCGCCACGCAATGCTCGGCGAAGTCGCGGCCGTGCATGTCGAGATTGGCGATCAGCTCGATGCCGCCGGCGCCGGGGGGCGGGCCGAACATGCCGATGCGCCGGCGCGCCGCCATGGCGAAGGGCAGCGGCAGGCCGAGCACGTCGGCCCCCGGTTCGGCGGCGTTCTCGATGGTGAACTCCAGCCGCGCCGCCCAGCCCAGCGTGTCGATCAGGAACTTCCGGCTGATGTCGTAGTCCTTCACCATGTGCACGCCGCCCCTGATGCGCGTCATGGCCGCGCCCGGCACCAGGTTGTCGGCCGGCGGGCTGTAGCGCTGGATGATCGCCACGATCAGCCCGTCGGGGCCCTTGGCCACCACCTGCCGCACGACCAGATGGGCCTCGGAGTAATCGACCGGTTCGCCCATGGCGGTCCAGCCGTAGGTCTGGAGCTTGCGGTAGACGGCATCGACATCGGGCGAGAACACGTCGACGTCGAACAGCCCGCCGGTATCCCAGCTGCGCTGGCTGGACCGCATCACGCGCTGCGGCGCGCCGTGGAACTTCACCAGCCGGATGCCGCCGCCGCCGTCGGTCGAGCCCATCGGCGTCAGATAGCCCTGTTCGATGCGCGTGCAGGCGGGCGGCACGCGCCAGGCGGCGAACTGGCCGCGCGGCGCATCGGGCAGCGCGGTGAATGAGAACGAACCCGCCTCGGTCATCGGCCGGACGATACGGTCCAGGTCGAACACGCTGAGCACGTATTCGCGCAAGCCCGGCGAGGCGCCCGGACCGGCGTCTTGCGCGCGGACCTCGGTGCTTGCCGCCGGTCCGGCCGCCAGCGCCGCCGCACCCGAGATGACACCGGCCTGCCGCCGGGAGAGATGCTCCAACATGTCGGCCTCCTCCGTCCGTCGCGCCCACGATCAAGGTATCACGTCGCCGGCCGCCTTAGCCCGGCTTTCGCGCCGCGCAGCCGGCGTGTTCCCGCCCGCTCGCGGCCGGGCCCAGCCGCTGCAAGCCGAAGAACGACGCGCGCTCGACGATGAACCCGGCGCGGGTGCATTCCCGCGCCAGCAGGTCGGGGTCGAGGGGGTTGAGAAACGCGGGGCCCGCGCCGGGCGCCGCGTTGTTGGCGGTATAGCGCGCGAAATCGGGGATGAACCCCGGCCACTCGGCGCCGGCGGCCTTGGCGGTCTCGTAACCGGGCGCGATGGCGTTCCAGCCCGGCATGTAGGGCGTGTCGGCCACCACGAACACCCGGCCGCCCGGCGCCAGCCAGTCGAACAGGTCGGCCATGGCGGCGCGCAGGTCGTCGCCATCAAGGAAGTGCAGCACGCGCGAGGCCAGGATGGCGCCGAAGCTGGCGCGCGGAAATCGCACGCCGGGCAGTGCGCCGGCCACCGTGCGCAAGCGGGCGCGCTGATCGGGCGGGGTGCGTTCGCGCAGCACGTCCAGGTGTCCGGGCTCCATGTCGCAGGCGCACACCCGCGCGCCGGCCGCCAGCGCGGCCAAGGTGGCCACGCCGTAGGCGCAGCCCACATCCAACGCCTCGGCCGGAGTCGCCGCGGCGGCGGCGACGAACGCCTGGGCGTAGTCGTCCAGCGCCTCGAGCATGAAGCCGCGGTTGTTCAGGGTCGGCACCGCGCCGGGAAAGCGGGATTTGGGAAGCTCGGTCGGCATCGGACTCCTCGGCGGTGGCCGACGATGTTCGCGCGGCCCCGGCGCCGACGCAACGCCCGGTCCCGGCGCGGTCCGGGCGCGCATTGACAAAAATCAATCATCGCGCGTTACGCGGTCCGGCGCCGCCACGGCCCTTGGTCGGGCCCCGCGAAAGGTGCAATCTGACCCGGCGGGCGCGCGCGATAGAGCGCCCGCGAGCGGGAGGAACCGATGAAGTTCTCGATCATTCTGTGGGGCCTGGTCCAAGCCTTGCGGCTGACCGCGCGCGTCTATCCGGCGTTCGCCGCGCGGGTGAAGGAACGCAACGTCATCGCCCAGTTCAAGCTGCAGGACAATTCCGAGGGCCGCTGGATCCAGTTCGACAACGGCAAGATCAAGTCGGGGCGCGGCATCCATGCCAACCCCGAGGTGACGATCTTCTTCCAGAACAAGGACGTGGCGGCCGAGTTCCTGACCCCGCCGTTCGATCAGCTGACGCGCATCGACGCCGCCAAGAACTTCAAGGTCGGCATGAGCGGGCCCGACGAACTGGTGGTGTGGTTCGCCGCCGCGCTGACCTACATGACCACGGTCGGCTGGAAGTCGGGCACGCCGATGCCCAACGGCGAGGTGCGCTACACCAACGGCACCAACGGTGGGCCGATCTTCGTCTACGTCAAGGACGGCAAGATCGTGCGCATCACGCCGATGGAGTTCGACGCCGACGACGCGCCTTCGTGGTCGATCACCGCGCGCGGGAAAACGTTCACGCCGCCGCGCAAGACCTCGCTGGCCGCGCACGGCCTCGCGCTCAAGTCGATGGTCTATTCCAAGGACCGCATCCTGTACCCGATGAAGCGGGTCGACTTCGACGTCGACGGCAACCGCAACATCCAGAACCGCGGCAAGTCGGAATTCGTGCGCATCGGCTGGGACGAGGCGCTCGACATCGTGGTGAAGGAGATCAAGCGGTCGAAGGCCAAGGGCCGCGGCGCCATCTTCGCGGCCAGCGGCTCGCATCACCAGTGGGGCAACTTCGGCCACTACCTCAGCGCCTTCGGCCGGTTCATCAATCTGGTCGGCGCCACCACGCAGCTCGGCAGCCCGGACAGCTGGGAAGGCTGGTTCTGGGGCGCGATGCACCACTGGGGCAACAGCATGCGGCTCGGCACGCCGGAGTTCTACGGCACGGTCGAGGATTGCCTGAAGGAAGCCGAGATGATCGTGTTCTGGTCGAGCGACCCGGACAAGACCTACGGTTACGAAGGCACCATCCGCCGCGCCTGGGCCAAGGAACTGGGCATCAAGATGGTGCACATCGATCCGCACCTCAACCACACCGCGGCGCTGCTCGGCGGCAAGTGGATCGCGCCCAAGCCCGGCACCGACGCGGCGCTGGCCCAGGCGCTGTGCCACGTCTGGATCACCGAGGGCCTGTACGACAAAAAGTTCGTCGAGACGCGCGCCACCGGCTTCGAGGACTGGAAGGACTACATCCTCGGCCGCTCGGACAACACGCCCAAGACTCCCGAATGGCAGGAGGCCGAGACCGGCGTGCCGGCGCGCGAGGTGCGCGCGCTGGCGCGCGAATGGGGCCGCAAGAAAACCTATCTCGGCGCCGGCAGCTGGGGCTGCGGGCTGGGCGGGGCGGGGCGCGGGCCGATGGGCGCGCAGTGGGCGCGCATGATGACCATCCTGGGCGCCATGCAGGGCTACGGCCGGCCGGGCGTTAACTTCGGCAACCTGCAATTCGGCGCGCCGGTCGACCTGTCGTTCTATTTCCCGGGCTACGCCGAGGGCGGACTGTCGGGCGAGCTGCAGAAAAGCGCCAACGCCGCCAACAATTACCAGCGCATGCCGCACATCGTGACCATGAACCCGGTGCGCCAGGCGATCCCGCGCAAGTACATCCCCGAAGCAATCCTGGAAGGCAAGGCGTCGGGCTTCCTGACCGACGTGTCGACCGTGCAGGGCCAGTTCATGCGCTTCGGCTATCCGGCGCCGGGCCATGCCAAGATCGAGATGATGTATAAGTACGGCAGTTCGTCGATGGGCACGCAGATCGACGGCAACCGCTACGTCAAGATGTACCAGTCCGAGAAGCTGCCGTTCGTCGTCAACCAGTCGATCTGGTGGGAAGGCGAGACCCGGTACGCCGACGTCATCCTGCCGGCGTGCACGGTGTTCGAGCACTGGGACATCGGCGAGTGGTACAACGTGGGCGCGGGCTACGTTCACCACATGTACTCGATGAACAACCACCGCGTCATCTCGCTGCAGCACAAGTGCATCGAGCCGTTGGGCGAGTCGAAGTCCGACTACGACATCTTCCTCGAACTCAGCAAGCGCCTGGGCCTGGGCGCGATGTATTCCGAGGGCGGCAACACCGAACTGGACTGGTGCAAGCGCGCGTTCGATTCCTCCGACATGTCCAAGCGCATCTCGTGGAAGGAATTCCTGCGCAAGGGTTATTACGTCGTGCCGCCGCCGAGCGAAGGCGCGCGCGCGCCGGCGGCCAATCGCTGGTTCTACGACGGCCGCACCAAGGACACGCCCGAACCCTATCCGCTGCCGGCCGATTACGTCGGCGAATGGGGCAAGGGGCTGCAGACGCCGTCGGGCAAGTTCGAGTTCGTCGCGCAGACCTTGAAGAACATCGACGATCCCGGCCGGCCGCCGCTCAACAAGTACATGCCGACCTACGAGGACGGGAAACGCGACGCCAAGTTCGCCGAGTTTCCGCTGCAACTGCTGTCGCCGCACTCGCGCTATCCGTTCCACATCATGGGCGACGAGCGCGGCTGTACCATCCGCGACATCAAGGACCACCGCGTGCGAGTCGACGGCCACGAATACCTGGTGGCGGTCATCAACCGCCAGGACGCCGCAGCGCGCGGCATCAAGTCGGACGATCTGGTGCGGCTGTGGAACCGGCGCGGCTCGGTGGTGTGCGCGGCCTACGTGACCGAGCGGCTGCGCCCCGGCGTGGTCAGCGCGCCGACGGCGTCGGCCGAGTACCGCCCGGCGGGCGAGCCCGGCAATTCCACCGATCTCGGCGGCTGCGTCAACCTGCTGACGCCCAAGGAAAACATCACCGAGTTCACCCACAGCATCAAACCCAATGCCGCGCTGATCCAGATCGAGAAATGGACCGGCGTGGACACCTGGCGGCGCGCGGAGGCGGTGTGATGAGCCAGAAATGGAACCTGATTGTCGACGTCGCGCGCTGCGACAACTGCCGCAACTGCTTCCTGGCGACCAAGGACGAGCACATCGGCAACGACTTCCCCGGCTACGCCGCCGCCCAGCCCGAAGCAACGCACAACTGGGTCGACATCGTGCGCCACGAACGCGGCACCTACCCGATCGCCGAGGCGCGCTTCATGCCGGTGATGTGCAACCACTGCGACGACGCCCCCTGCATGAAGGCCGCCAAGAACGGCGCCATCACCAAGCGCCCCGACGGCATCGTTATCATCGACCCCGAGAAGTCCAATGGCCAGAAGGCGATCGTCGAGGCCTGCCCCTACGGCGCGGTGTACTGGAACGACGAGAAGCAGATACCCCAGGCGTGGATTTTCGACGCCCACCTGCTCGACCAGGGCTGGACCAAGCCGCGCGTGGCGCAAAGCTGCCCGACCGAGGCGTTCCGCGCGCTCAAGATCGACGACGCCGAAATGGCGCGCATCGCCGCGCAGGAGGGCCTTGCGGTCCTGAAGCCCGAGCTCAACACCCGCCCGCGCGTCCACTACAAGAACCTGCACCTGATGACGACCTGCTTTGTCGGCGGTTCGGTGGTGGCCGACGTCAACGGGGTCGAGGAATGCGCCGAGGGCGCCGAGGTGGTGCTGATGCACGCCGGCCGCGAGGCCGGCCGCGCCACGACCGACACCTTCGGCGAGTTCAAGATCGACAAGCTGCCGCCCAACAGCGGCCGCTACGAACTGCACGTCACGCGCGGCGCGGCCCGCAGCGCACCGTTGGCGTTCGACCTGGCCGATGCCAGCCCCTACCTCGGCGTGATCAAGCTGGGGTGAACCGCACGGCTCGTTCGCACGTTGCCGTCAGGTCATCAATCTTGCGCAATGGGACTCAAGATAATGAATCAAGGTCAATCGGCCATTTCGCGATACCGCGAGATCATCAAATATCACGGGCTCTTGCGCGGCTTGAGGCGCGTGTTCGACCAGATCGCCGAGGTTGATTTTTACGACTCGATACATGCGACGAACACGCGACAGATTCTGTCAGGCGGCGATTTCCTTACCGGATTGTCCGATGTCGACGCCGCCGCGGCGATGCACTATCAGCCTGTCTACACCAGCGCGGTTCGCAAGCCGCTGCGCCATCTTGTCGCAAGTTATCCCATTCTCGGCGCGTCGAGCACATGCTTCCTTGATCTCGGGTGCGGGCGGGGCAAGGCGTTACATGTGGCGCGCTCGATGCTTCAGCATGCGACGCTTATTGGGATGGACCTGCACCCGGCTCTGTTAAAGGACGCAGCGAGGAATCTCGGTCTGACAGGCCCGACCAACGGTGCGAGACTTGCGCGCGGGGATGTTATCGATGCGCCAAAAATCAAATTGATCTGCAACGATGTCAACGCCGTCGATTATGCCGCGCTCTTGGCTTCGTTCGACGTTATCGTCGCGTTCAACAAGAATTCCTTCGATCTGGCAACGACCGAACGGACTCTGCGCCTGCTACGCTCCGCAGCCGGCGCCAAGAAGTGGCTGTTTTATGTCTATAGCAACCCGGTGTTCGAACATCTGTTCGCCGGCGATCATTGTGTTTTCACAATGACGGGCTGGCACAAGAACTGGAACACCAAAGTCTTTCTCAGGACTCCTGCAGCGCTGATCGGGTGATACGATCAGGTGAAGTTGCGGCCGCGCATCCAATTCACATTGTACATGTTTTCGTGTTCAATCAGGTCGCGGCTGCGGAATGCCGCGATGATCTCCTCAATCGCGGAGCGTACCGTGCGCTGAGGGGCGAATCCTGCGGCCCGGAGCTTGCTCGAGTCCAGGCGATAGGACCTGGGATCGTTTGACGGTTCGACGACGATCTGCGCCCCAGTAATCGAAGCAGCGGTCTCGGCGATTTCCATCACCGTCAGATTCTCGTTGCCGGCGTTGAAAACGCCGCGGACGTCGGGGTGCTTCAATAGCCAGCAGTAAAGCTCCGCGATGTCTTGGACGTGAATGTTCGGTCGGTACTGACCCCCGCCGAGAACAGTAATCCGCCGCCGCGAGAGAGCTTGCATTGTCAAGAGATTGACGGCGACGTCCAGCCGCATGCGTGGAGAGAGGCCGCAGACGGTCGCGGGTCTGACGATCTGAACGATCATACGATCAGCGTAAGACAGCAGAACGCGTTCGGCGACCATCTTCGCGCGGTTGTATACCGATATGGGTTTCAGGGGCAGGTGTTCGACGATCTGCTCCTCGTCCTTGATGCCGTACACGCTCGCCGAAGATGCGAACACAAAATGCGGAATGCCCACGCGTACCGCCGCGTCTGCCAATCGCATTGTCGCCGACGCACCCACTTCCCACGTTAGTGCAGGGTTCAGGTCGCCACACGGATCGTTGGCGACTCCTGCGAGATGCACGATCGCGTCAGCTTCAGGTAGCGTGCGTTCGTCGAGTTCACGCGTGTCCATCTTCTCAATGTGAAGATTCGGATGCTCAGGCAGGTGACGACCAAACCACTGCGTATCGAACCCGACTACGGTGTGTCCTTCCGCAAGAAGCCTAGGGACCAGAATCGAGCCTTTGTATCCGCAGGCGCCTGTGACGATAATTTTCATATGACGTGCAAGAGCTCAGGGTGAAGGCCGAAGTCGTTAGGCAGTTTGAGGTGCCCCGCGGCGCGGGCGTATGCCGCCTCGGCATCCTTGCGAGCTCGATCGGGGGTCATGGAACGTCCGTGTTCGTTCAGCGCCGCAATCCGATTCTCGATATAGACTTCGATGGCATGTGCCTTTGTACCGAACGAAATCGGCTGCCGATCAGGTTCCCAACCTGAAAAAATGTCGCGCGGCCTACCGGTTGCCCATGCCAAGATGTCGTCGGCGATGACCGGCGCGTAGGTCAGTCCATCGCGCTTGGTGCCGGTCGCGACATAGACATTTGGGTTCTCGCTCAATGGCCCCAGCATCGGTTTTCCATCCAAGGAAATCGGCCGATAGCCTTTGACCGGCTGAATGCTGGCCTGCCATGTCTCCACGCCAAAGTCGTCCTCGATACACTTGACTAGGTATCTCAATGTCTCGATCCGGTAACCTTCGCTCGGTCCGGTATCGATGTAGCTTCCCGCGCCCAGATAATACGAGCTTCCGCGCGGCACGAGGTGAACCCCGCATGTGTTCCCGCGGTTAGGCGAACGAACCACCGTTCGCGGAGGTATATTGATCTCGACATCCGAGATGACCAGTGCGTTTCCGACACCGAAGTAAACGGGGAGAGTGCCCGGAACCCTGGTGAATGCGCCTGCGCAATGGACTGTCCGCCGCGCACGAGGCACCGTCTCGCAGATTGCTACGCCAAGCGAACGCAACCGATTGTCCATCCACTCGAATAATGCCGGGCTGGAAACGGCAGGCTCGTTCTCCAGCACAACGACGTCCATCGTGCCCCAAGCCTTAGGCCGGATTGATGCTGCCGACGCGATGGCGTCGAAGCAGCGCGTCTCGAGTGGACTGCAACCGGCCTTGCGATAAACTCTGGTACGGTCGGCGACGAACACGTCGGTGGGCAGCATTGCGCGCCAAAGTGCAATGGCGCGCTTCCCAATCGCAATCTTGCGTCGCGCGTAATCGTCGAGGGGGCCGTCGACCTCGCCGTAAACGTTCAGCATCGCTCCAGCCGCAGTGCTCGCGCTTCCGGGGCGCCCTGGCTTGCCGGCTAGCGCGACCCGCAGGCCGCTTTCGGCAAGGCGTAGCGCCGCCAAAGTGCCGATGACGCCGTTTCCGATTATTGCAACTTCAAATTCTTCCATTCGCCGACCAGATTCTCGAACGTCGAATCCTTCCACGTCATCCGTTGATCAGGCCGGGACCACGGAAACTGCCCGCCCACCGGAAATCCGTTATACTTCTTCCACTCCGCCTCGGAGATAGTTGCGCCCCTGAGTTGATCGAATTGCATGATAGGAGTGTTCGCAAAAAACATGATTGCACACGGCCCGTTAGAACTGCACACATTCATGATTGCGTTCTCATAAAGGCAAAGTCGGAGCCGAATGTCGAGGGCAGCCGGCACGTAAACGTTCCATTCGAATTTCTCATAGGCTTTCTCGCCCAAGACATCCTCGTAGTCAGGCACCACGACGACGGTATGACCTTCGGAGCGGAGGTAAGTATAAAACTTGAACCAGTCATTCAAATCGACGTTTCGCTCCGCGAAGTGCCAGCTTCTCCTTATGGTGAGAGTGACGTACGGCGACTTGACCGGAAGAAGAGTTTTTGCAAACGACGGCGATCGAAAGACCAGCGGGCTTGCCGATCGGTACCAGAAGTCGAGCGCAGTTTTTGCCGTGTAGGGAATGCCTGTTTTCAAGTAATCTCGCGGGTAATCGAATGGTCCGCGATCTTGCCAGGTCACCGCGAGCGTATGTATCGAGGGCACCAGTTCGCATACGTCAAGCACGATGCTCTTCAGGCGCCACAACTTTTCATCGTCAGTTGTCAGACGGTCACGAGGTGTCAATCTTCGGAATCCGTCGACTCGGATCGTCATGTCAATTCCCTCTTTGTCGCCGCGAACTTGCCGATAGCAATCGACAATCGCAAGCCAGACGGCGAAATCGAACGTCAGCGGACAAATACGCAAGTCCCAAATCGATTTAATCATGAAATCTCCGGATGCTTTCGATCACGTGATCGATCTGAGAATCAACCAGGTGCGTGCCCAACGGAAGGCTCAACAGTTGGTCGGTAAACGCATCGGCATTTGGGATTGGCCCGGCAGCCAGTCCGCGGGCGGACTCCAAACGATGAATTGGAATAGGATAATGAATCCGCGTGTCGATCCCTTGGATGGCCAGAAATGCGCGTAAATCATCGCGCCTAGACGCCAAGATATACATAAAGTTGTACGATGGTTTCGCGCCGTGATTCACAGCGGGAAACTGGACGACACCGGTCAAACCCTCAATGTAGCGTTTAGCCTGCCGCCGCCGGTGCTCCAACACCGAATCGATGTCCTCCATCATTGCGAGGAGAAACCCCGCTTGGAGTGCGTCCAGGCGGCTGTTCACAGACCAGAACTCGCATTGCTCGCGAGAGCTATGTCCGTGATTGCGGGCCATTCGAAGATGGGTGGCTACCCTTTCGCTGTTGGTGAAGATCGCCCCGGCGTCGCCGACCGCCCCCAATGTCTTGAGAGGGTGAAAACTGACCGCGCCGATGTCGCCCAGATTGCCAACTTTTGCGCCGATCTCCGCGCCGAATGCCTGCGCGCAATCCTCGATCAAGTACAAAGCGTGGCGGCGAGCGAGAGTTTGGAATTCGCGCATGGCAGCAGGATTGCCGGCTAGGTGCACGACCAGAATGGCGCGCGACGCCGGTCCAATGGCCCGCGCAACTGCGTCGACCGACAAATTGAGGTCGGCGCCGACGTCGGCGAAAACCGGAGTCGCTCCGGCCAAGACAATCGCCGATGTCGAGGCCAAATAAGACATTGGCGTGGTGATGACTTCGCCGGACGTTACGCCCAACGCCTTTAAGCCGAGCACCAGGGCGTCTGTCCCGTTGCCGACTGCGATCGCATGCCCGCAACCGACATAGCGCGCAACGGCACGCTCGAACGCCTCGACTTCCGGACCAAGCACGGCCTGGCCGTGATCAAGCACACGGTCGAGCACATCATGCATCCGGTCCCGATATGGCCGATATCGGGCTGCCATGTCGAGAAAAGGCACCTTCATCTTAGGCCTACGCAAACCTTAAGCAAGTAATGCGACATTGGACCGAAGCCGGTATGAATCACTTCATCGTTCATGCCAAATGAGAAAACATTGCGGAAATACCGGCTCAATGTTGCGGTCAACTGATCGGCAGACTGACAGTTGATGTGCGCGCGCCGATTGGCCTCCGACGCGTGGACCTGCGACTCCACCGATGGCATGCCGACGATGAAAATGCCGTCCGGCACGAGCGCCGCACACACTTGACGCAAGAACTCGTCTTCCTGGGCCGGGTCAATGTGCTCGAGCACGTCGAGCGCGAAACCTGCATCGAACCCGAAAAATCCGCCATCCAGAATGTCCGCGCCTTTGAATGTCACATTGGCGAGGTGAGGCCCGATATGGGCTTGAGCCTGCTCAATATGCTCGCGGTAATAATCAATGCTGGTCAGATGGCCGACAAACTTGCAAACGATTGCGCTTCCCAAACCGTCCATACACCCGATCTCGAGGACCCGATTTCGACCATTGAGCATCTTGCCGACGAACTTGTGCTTGGCGATGGTAAAGCCGATCAGTTTCGGATCGTTCAGCAGAATTGCGGACGTATTCTTGCCCAAGGTGACGTTGGCGCTGCGATTCGCGGCGCTGACGGGTGCGTAAGCGTCCCGAGCGCGATGCGAACTGGTCGAGCCGAAAAACCGCTCTGTCATGGCACATGCCGATAATCGATCGAGTGCTGGGAAAGTTTGTCAAGATTGCTCTTGATCCATGCCGCAACGCGCTCCAAACCCTCCGGCAGCACGATTTGCGGCCGCCAGCCAAGCGCCCTAATTGCCGCGGAATCCAGCAAATAGGCTTGATCCTTGCCGATGCGATCGTCGACGACTTCCGATACGCCCGATACTCCAAGCATTCGTTCGATCATCGCGACAAGGTCCCGGATCAATATGCATTGGTCGGGAGAAATGTGATACGACGCACCCAATTGTCCGTGGCGGACGAGAAGCATGATGGCACTCGTCACGTCGTCCATGTGAATGAAGGCGCGAGAGGAAAGCCCGCCGCCGTGTAGCGGAACTTTGCGCCCGGTCAATGCGAACAAGATCGACTTCGGTATGATGCGGTATAGCTGTTGACGCTCCCCATATATATTGGCTGCCCGCGTGAAGATCGCGGGAAACCCATATTGATCATGCCACAACTTGGTGATCCAGTCGCCCGCGGCGCGCGATGCAGCATAAGGAGTCGAAGGCCGAAAATTCCAATGTTCCGCGATCCACCCATCCGTCGATCCGTAGACCTCGGGAGTCGTGAAGTGAACATAACGGTCGATGAAATCGAATCTCGCCAACCCCTGCACCAGACGCGTCTGGGCGACCACGTTGGTCTGCATCCAATCCGCCGGATAGCTCCAACTCTCACCAACCATACTTTGCGAAGCAAAATTCGCGACGACACTAGGGCGCGCGCGCGCGACCTCGGCCAGAAAACCGTCCAAGTTGTGATTGAGGTCGTAACCGTTAGAGCGGCTAAAACATCTCGCCTGGATTGCGTCCGCGAAATAGCGCCCGCCAAATCCGGCACCAATGACGAAAACTTCACCCATCGGCGCAGCTCATGAGTTGACGTAAGGCCGCCGAAGACGAAGACCGCTGCTCCTCCGTGAAATGGAGCCGTATGCCGTTGATGGCGCAGAATTCGCGTTCGGCCGCAAACCCCGGGTGCGTGCTGTTGCGATACTCGGCATCTTTAAAATAGATATTCGGCCGCACCGTCTTCAACGATCCAACCCCCGTGGCCTCATGGCTCGCGATCACATCGTCGACGCCGACAATCGCTGCCACGACTTCCATTCGTTCGGCGAGCGAGAATACTGGCCGGTTCGGACCCTTGTTGACGTACGCGTCCGCCGTCACGGAGACGACGAGCCGCCCGCACATAGCGCGGGCTGCCTTAAAATGGCGTATGTGCCCGAAGTGGAGTATATCGAACACGCCGTGGCAAAGGCCGGTGATCATGGCATTTCCACCAGAACGCCGCGGGCCGGAGCAATTTGCGCGAGTGCGGCTCGGGAATCTTCAAATACGATACATTGCGCGTACGCGACCCCCAAGATTTGCGCGACATGAATGAATATGTCCGGCGCCGGCTTGGGTCGCAAGCCGAGGGCCTCGACGTCATGACCATCGACCAGAACGCCCGGGATTGTCAGGCAGGCGAGGTCGATGACCTTGCGGGCATTCTTGCTTCCGCTTGCAATACCTATCTTCAAGCCCGCCGCCGAGTATAAGGCCATCCTCGCAATCATCTCCGGGTTCACTCGCACGCCTTCGGATTCGAGTAATTCCAAGTATAGATCGTTCTTGCGTGCACTCATCGCCGCGATGTCGTCGTCGGGCAAAACCATTTCACGGGACGCGAAGAAGTCCTTCAGTCCGTCGGCGCGCGGACGGCCGGCGACATGCAGCTTGTAATCCCGGTCAAGGTCGAACGGTCGATCGACGCGCGGATCGATCACAGCCTTCCAGGCCCGGGCATGCGTCATCGCCGTGTTGGTAATGACGCCATCAAGATCGAAGATCGCGGCTAAAAAAGCTCGCGGCAATGAAATGCTCCCTCGTACCCGATGTCAGCTAACCGGGCGTACCACCATGACTCCGACCGGATGGTTTGATGGGTTTGATCCCATCGCTTCATCAACTCGGCGGACTCGAGCGTGTTGGCGCATTGAATTTCGAGAAACGATGCGCGGCCGACCCGCATGATCTCGCGAACCAATCGAATTGCATCGACAGGACTCAAATGAGGCAGGACTTCCTTGGCCAGAACAAAATCAAACTCTCGTTCATTGAACGGAAGGTCGGCGGAACTGTGCAACTGCAATCGGTCGCGAATTTCGGGCTTCGCGTTGGCGATGGCATAGGCGCTTGCGTCCAATCCTGTCACATCCATGCCCAAGACATGGAACTCGTAAAGTATGAAACCCTTGGCGCACCCGACTTCAAGAATCTTGGACCCCGGCTTCAAGCCAAACTGATCACGCATTCGCTCGGCGGCTGCCCGATATCGACCATCGTAGCGATACCCGCCGTAACCGATGTAGGCCGGGTTGTCGAAATAGTCATAGCCATAGCCGGGCGGCGGCGACGGTTTGGCCAAGTGCGCCTGGCGCTCCGACGCGGTTCGTTTGGTCGTAGTGCCAAAGATATCGAGAATTTGACTCAAATCCACCCTCGCGGGAATCGATGTCGCGCTGCGGAAGTCTTTACCCACAAATCTTTAGTGTGACAACGACATGCTTCTGATGCCGAATTGACTTTCTCGCGAAACATCAAGGGGCTGTCGACGGCGGCGCGGCAATCTTTTGATTAGAACCATTCCAAACTGATTGACAGCACGGTCCGCCGTGGTGTATCGCCAATACGGCTGCAAGGTTCGCGGCCCAAAACCAAGCGCGCCTGACTGCGCGCCCCGCGGGGGCGCCGGCACGGGCCGCGCCCCGGAACCACAACCAAGCCATGGAGATTGCGATGTCGAGTGAATCTGGCTGCCCCTTCGCTTCCGCCTCCACCAGCCGCCGCGATGTGCTGACCGCCACCACCGCGCTGGCCGCCGCCGCCGCCGGTGCTGCCGGCGCCGCCGCGACCTCGGTCGCCCATGCCGCGACGCCGTCCGGCAAGATCGGCTCCACCGCCGACGGCGGGCGCTCCAACCGCGACTGGTGGCCGGCGCAGATCAACCTCAACATCCTGCATCAGCACGCGCCCGCGTCCAATCCGATGGACCCGGGCTTCAATTATGCCGCGGCGTTCAAGGGGCTCGACTACGCCGCGCTGAAGGAAGACCTGCGCAAGCTGATGACCGACTCGCAGGACTGGTGGCCGGCCGACTGGGGCCACTACGGCGGCCTGATGATCCGCATGGCCTGGCATGCCGCCGGCACCTACCGCACCGGCGACGGCCGCGGCGGCGGCGGCACCGGCAACCAGCGCTTCGCGCCGCTCAACAGCTGGCCCGACAACGGCAACCTCGACAAGGCCCGCCGCCTCTTGTGGCCGATCAAGCAGAAGTACGGCAACGCCATCTCGTGGGCCGACCTGATGATCCTGGCCGGCAACGTCGCGCTCGAGTCGATGGGCTTCAAGACCTTCGGCTTCGGCGGCGGCCGGCCCGACATCTGGCAGCCGGAAGAAGACATCGACTGGGGCGCGGAAACCGAATGGCTGGCCAACGCCCGCTACAGCGGTGACCGCGAACTGGCCGAACCCCTGGCCGCCGTGCAGATGGGCCTGATCTACGTCAACCCCGAAGGCCCCGACGGCAAGCCCGATCCGGTCGCCTCGGGCCGCGACGTGCGTGAGACCTTCGCCCGAATGGGCATGAACGACGAGGAAACCGTGGCCCTGGTGGCCGGCGGCCACACCTTCGGCAAAGCCCACGGCGCCGGCGACCCCAAGCTGGTCGGCCCGGAACCGGAAGCCGCGCCGCTTCACGAAATGGGCCTGGGCTGGATCAACCAGCTCGGCACCGGCAAGGGCGTGCACACCACCACCAGCGGCCACGAGGGCGCGTGGAAGCCGAACCCCACCACGTGGGACAACGGCTACTTCGACATGCTGTTCGGCTATGAGTGGGAACTGACGCGCAGCCCGGCCGGCGCCCAGCAGTGGACGCCAAAGAACGTCAAGCCCGAGCACCTGATCCCCGACGCGCACGACCCGTCGAAGAAGTTCCCGCCGATGATGACCACGGCCGACCTGTCACTGCGCTTCGACAAGGCCTACGAACCGATCGCGCGGCGCTTCCACAAGGACCCCGAAGCGTTCGCCGACGCCTTCGCGCGCGCCTGGTTCAAGCTGACCCACCGCGACATGGGCCCCAAGGTGCGTTACCTGGGCCCCGAGGTGCCGAAGGAAGATCTGCTGTGGCAGGACCCGCTGCCGGCGGTCGATCACGCGCTGATCGACGCCAAGGACGCGGCCGACCTGAAAGCCAAGATCCTGGCCAGCGGCTTGTCGGTGAGCGAACTGGTCGCCACCGCCTGGGCCTCGGCCTCGACCTTCCGCGGCTCCGACAAGCGCGGCGGCGCCAACGGCGCGCGCGTGCGCCTGGCCCCGCAGAAGGACTGGGAGGTCAACCAGCCGGCCCAGCTGAAGAAGGTGCTGGCCAAGCTGGAAGACATCCAGAAGGACTTCAACAAGTCGGCGTCCGGCGGCAAGAAGGTGTCGCTGGCCGATCTGATCGTGCTCGGCGGCAACGCCGCGGTCGAACAGGCCGCCAAGGCCGCCGGTCACCCGGTCGAGGTGGCGTTCGCGCCCGGCCGCACCGACGCGACCCAGAAGCAGACCGACCCTGAATCCTTCGCGGTGCTGGAGCCGTTCGCCGACGGCTTCCGCAACTACCAGAAGAAGGCCGCCACCATCACCGCCGAGGAAATGCTGGTCGACAAGGCCCAGCTGCTGAACCTCAGCGCGCCGGAAATGACCGTTCTGGTCGGCGGCCTGCGCGTGCTGGGCGCCAACGCCGGCGGCTCCAAGCACGGTGTGTTCACCAGCCGCGTCGGCCAGCTGACGAACGACTTCTTCGTCAACCTGCTCGACATCGGCACGGTGTGGCGGCCGACCTCGGCGACCGCGGACACCTTCGAGGGCCGCGACCGCAAGACCGACGCCGTCAAGTGGACCGCGACCCGCGCCGACCTGGTGTTCGGCTCCAACTCGCAGCTGCGCGCCCTGTCCGAGGTCTACGCCCAAAGCGACGCCAAGGCGAAATTCGCCCGCGACTTCGCCGCGGCCTGGGCCAAGGTGATGAACCTCGACCGCTTCGACCTGGCGATGGTTTAAACCCCAGCACCAAGCTTGATCCGACACTCCGGCGCCGGTCCTCAAGGACCGGCGCCGTTCTATTTGCGGGGCGGTAACCACGCGTGCCGTTCGATGTCGGCCAGCGCCTCCAGAGTGGCCGCCACGACCAGGTCGTGTTGCGCGTTCTGGCTGATGGCCGGTGGCCAGTCCTCGCGATAACCGCCGCCGGTGAACGACCCGAAATTCATGTGAATCCCGCCGGGGATCGGCCGCCATTGACTATCGGGCGGGAACACGTCGCGCTGGCGCGCAAGGTTTTCCGGCGGCGCGCCGTTGGGCCGGGCGCGATGAACGTGCCACACCGGCTTGGCGAAATCGGCCAGGCTCGCGGTCGACGGCGGATAGGAATCCCAGATGATCACGCCGGCCACCGCGTCGGGATGGCGGTGGGCGAATGTCGCCGCCGCCGCGCCGCCGACCGAGTGCCCGAGGATTGCCCAATGCGCCACGTCGGGGTTGGCCGCGATCACGTCCTTTGCGCGATCGACGGCAAGAATCGCCAGCTCGAACGGCATCGGCGCCACGACGACGCGGTAGCCGGCCGCGGCGATCCGGCGCAGCGTCGGCACATAGCCGCGCACGTCGACATAGGCGCCCGGATAGACCACGACGCCGAGGCGTTCATCCGACTGGCGCGGTCGAAAGGTCAGGTACGGCCGCTCGTCGACGCGCACCGTGTCGTCCGACACCAGGGCGGCCAGCGCGATGGGCGATGCATCGGCATGGCGCGCGATCTGCTGCTGCCAGACCCCGCCGACCGCGAGCGCGAAGACCGCGGCGAGAACGATCGCCGTCCACTTCAGCGCGCGCATCAACCCTTGGCCCGTGCCGCCGGCTTGAGATCGTTGATGCCCCAGAACTCCAGCTCGCGCTCGAATGTCCAGGGCGGATGCACGCGCGCCAGGTCGGCCAGGTCATCGTTGCCGGCGAAGTCGTAGCCGTTGCCGCGCGCGTTGTACCACTCGGCGTAGCGCAGCGGATAAATCACTTCCTCGGAAAAGCGCCCGAGAATCTTCATCAGCCACAGCGGGAACTGGCGGTAGCGAAACCGCGTGCCGTGCCGGTTGCAGCGTTCGGCGATTTGCACAAGCTCATGGCCGGTGTGCGCGCTGGAGGCCAGCGACAGGTCCTGGTTGGCGAACACCTCGGGGTATTCGAAGCACGTGCCGACCCACTTGCCGACGTCGCGCACGTCGATCCAGTTGACCAGGAAGTCCGGATCGGTGATGCCGGGAATGTTGTTCTCGCCGATCATGGTGCGCGACAGCCGGCCGGATCCCCGAAAGTGCGCCTGCGCGGTGTAGTCGAAGCGGTGCATGGCGTAGTAGTACGCCGGCCGGTAGATGCAGGTGACGTTGACTCCTTGCGCGCGCAGGAACGGGGAAAGCCGCAGCTTCTGGTCGATCCACCACGGAATCGGCGGGGCGTCGTCGGCGATGCCGGTCACCTTGTCGGTCGGAAAGATCAACGTGACGACATGGCGCACCGACGGGTTGGCGCGCAGCGCCTGCAGCGCGGCCATCACC
>JANRJB010000420.1:0-32113 GCA_033764265.1 Rhodospirillaceae bacterium
GACCCCGGGTCAAGCCCGGGGTGACGAATTGAGTTCAAGGCAACCGGTGACGCCAGGCTTTCACATCTCACCCCAGCGGGAAGGCCAGATAGCCGTCCATGGTGCCGCCCGGCCCGGCATTGAGGAAGAAGTCGAGCAGCAACGGTTGGCCGGCGCTGACGGCGTACTTGGACAGATCGGTGACGCCGTGCTGCGCCAGGATCTCGTCGTCGATGAAGAAGTTCCCGGTGCACGTCCGCGACGGACTGGTGAGGATGGCGTGCGCCGCGTCGGCGACGATCTCGGGCGTGCGGCAGTGTTTCAGGATCGACTTGCCGCCGAGCTCGAATTCGATAGCCGCGGTGGCGATGGCGGTGCGCGGCCACAGCGCGTTGGCGGCCACGCCGGCCTGCTTGAACTCGGCCGCCAGGCCCAGCATGCACATGCTCATACCGTACTTGGCGATGGCATAGGCCAGGCTGGGCGCGAACCACTTGGGGCTCATGTCCAAGGGCGGCGACAAGGTCAGGATGTGCGGGTTCTCGGCCTTCTCCAGGTGCGGCAGGCATTTCTGCGAGCACATGAAGGTGCCGCGCGCGTTGATCGACTGCATCAGGTCGTAGCGCTTCATGGCCGTTTCGGTGGTGCGGGCCACGTGCACCGCGCTCGCGTTGTTGATCAGAATGTCGATGCCGCCGAAGGTTTTCACGGTGTTCGCCACCGCCGCCTCGACCTGGGCCTCCTCGCGGATGTCGACCTGCATCGGCAGAGCGCGGCCGCCGGCGGCCTCGATCTCCTGCGCGGCGGAGTGGATGGTGCCCGGCAGCTTGGGGTGGGGTTCGGCGGTCTTGGCGGCGATGGCGACGTTGGCGCCGTCGCGGGCGGCGCGCACGGCAATCGCCAGTCCGATGCCGCGGCTGCCGCCGGTGATGAACAAGGTCTTGCCTTTCAGCGACGCGGCGGACATGAAAACCCCCAGGCAAAACCTTGGAAACGCTGGCCAAACAGCGGCCCATCGGCGACGGGCGGCCGATTATGGGCGTGTCGCGGGCGCGGTCAACCGGCGCGGCGGCCGCGGTTACGCGATGTTACAGGACAACCGGTTGCGCCGGCGCCGCAGCCTGCATAAAGTGCCGACCGTTTCCAAACGTCGGATCGCCGATGGTTCTGTCCCGCCGCCTGCGCGCCTGGGTGTCCCGTGTTCTCGCTGCCGTCGTGCTGACGGCCGGCGTGGCGGGCACGCTCGCGCCCGCGCACAGTCACGCGGCGATGGTCGGCCACGTCCAAGCTGTGTCCGTGGTCGCGGCAGAACCTTCGGCCGCGCCGTGCCATGCGCCGCCGGTCGCCGATGTTCTGGTTCCGGCCGACCTGTCTCCGGAAAAGTGCCAAACCCTGTGCGACAGCGCCACGCTGGCCGATACAGGGATGACGTCGGCGCCGGGCAAAGCGCCGAACGGCGCGCTCCTCGGGGCCGCGGATGCGCTCGCCGTCGCCGGGTCGGTCCGCGCCGTTTCCGTCGCACGGTTTCATCCGCCCGATCGATCGGGCCGCCAGGCCGGCCCCGATCGGCTGCTAGTGACCCGCCGCCTCCTGATTTAGCTCCTGCCACGCGTCCAGATCGCGCGCCGGCGTGTTCGCCCGCGCGCGCAAGTTCGTGGTCATGCAGGAGTGTCGCGACACCATGTCGCAAGTTTTCAAAATCCGTTCCGTACTGTTGTCCGCCACCGCGGCGGTCGTTCTCTCGGGGTGCGCGGCCACCGTCGACCAGGGCCGCTCGCGGGCTGATCTGTCCGTGGCCGTGGGCGACCGCGCCGGCGGCGATGTCAGCTGGCAAACCGCCGGCGGCCAGGACCCGGCGGTCGCCGCGCGCATCGCCCAGCTGAGCGCCGCCCCGTTGACGGTCGATGGCGCGGTGCAGCTCACGCTGCTGGCCCATCCCGCCCTGCAGGCGCGTTACGCCGAACTGGGCATCGCCCAAGCCGACCTGGTCGAGGCGGGGCTGGTCTCCAATCCCGTACTCGACGTGTCGGTGCGCGCCACCGACGCGCTCGCCGTGCTGGAGTTCGGGCTGATCCAGAACCTGCTCGACGTGTTCACCCGCGCGCAGCGCGTGAAGGCCGCCGATGCCGCCTATCGCGCGGCGACGCTGTCCGCCGCCCAGGCCGCGGTGGCCGCCGCCGCCGAAACGCGCCGGGCTTATTTCGAGCTGCAGGGCGCCAAGAACGTCGCCGCGGTGATGGCCGAGGTGCGCGACGCCGCCGAAACCTCCTGGCAGCTGGCCGAGCGCTTCCACGCCGCCGGCAACATCTCGGACCTGGAGCTGGCCGAGGAACGCGCCGCGTTCGAGGACGCGGTCGTCGAGCTGGCCGAGGCCGAACTCGAGGTCGCCGCGGCCGAACGCGAATTCGCGCTGGCCGTGGGCGTTGTGGCCCCGGCGCTGCAGGTGTCGGGCACATTGCCCGCGGCGCCCGAGACCGAGCCCGCCGCAACCGGCCTGGAACAGACCGCGCTCGACCGCCGGCTCGACCTGGCCGCGGCGCGGCGCGAGGTCGAGGCCGCCACCGCCGAACTGAAACTCGCCGCCGACTGGCGCCTGTGGCAGGAGCTCGAGGCCGGCGCCGTCGTGGAGCGCGAGGACGACGGCGAATGGATCGCCGGGCCGGAATTCGCGCTGGCGCTGCCGCTGTTCAACCAGGGCCAGCCGGCCGTGGCCCGCGCCGCCATGGCGGTGCTGAAGGCCGAGAACGAAGCCAAGGCGGTCGAGGCGGAGATCCGCGCCGAGGTGCGCGAAGCCGCGGCCCGGGTCGCCGCGCTGCGCGGCCTGGTCGACCGCTACCGCGCCACCATCCTGCCGCTCAAGTCCGAGATCGTCGGTCTCAAGCAGCGCGAATACAACTTCATGCTGATTGGCGCCTTCGAGCTCCTGGTCGCCAAGCGCGAGGAGATCGAAACCTTCCGCGCCTACGTCGCGGCGCTGCGCGATTACTGGCTCGCCCGCGCCGATCTGGTCGCCGCCACCGGCGGCGGCACCCTTGCCGTTCCCGCCACCACGGATGCCACGCCATGAGCGAACTTGAAAACCGCAACCGCCGCACGCTGTTTGGCTCGGCCTTCGCCGGCCTGGGCGCGCTGATGCTGGGCAAGACCGCGGCCAAGCCGGCCGCCGCGCAAACCGCCGCGACGCCGCAACCGGCGGGCGGCTACACGCCGGTGCGCACGCTCAACGGCGTGACGCTGCCTTATGTGATGAAGGACGGCGTGAAGGAATTTCACCTGATCGCCGAGGAGATCGAGCACGAGTTCGCGCCCGGCACCAAGGCCAAGTGCTGGGGCTATAACGGCCGCACGCCGGGTCCGACCATCGAGGCGGTGGAAGGCGACCGCGTGCGCATCCTGGTGACCAACAAGCTGAAGGAACACACCAGCATCCACTGGCACGGGCTGCTGTTGCCGAGCGGCATGGACGGCGTCGGCGGGCTGTCGCATCCGCAGATCAAGCCGGGCGAAACCTATGCCTACGAGTTCACGCTGATCCAGCACGGCAGCCACATGTACCACCCGCACGCCGACGAGATGGTGCAACTGGCCTGCGGCATGATGGGCATGTTCATCATCCATCCCAAGGCAGGCGAGGCCAAGCGCATCGATCGCGACTACTGCATCATGCTGCACAACTGGGCGATCCATCCCGGCACTTACCGGCCCGATCCGTCGGTGATGCAGAACTTCGACCTGTGGACCTTCAACAGCAAGGTGTTCCCGGCGATCGAATATCCGGTGGCGCGCACCGGCGAGCGCGTGCGCATGCGCTTCGGCAACCTGTCGATGTGGAACCATCCGGTGCATTTCCACGGCCACCAGTTCCTCGTCACCGGCGGCGACGGCGGTCGCTGGCCCGAGGCGCAGTGGCGCAGCGAAGTGACCGAAATCGTCGGCGTCGGCCAGATCCGCGACCTCGAGTTCGTGGCGATCCCCGGCGACTGGGCGCTGCATTGCCACATGTCGCACCACACCATGAATGCCATGGGCCACGAGGTGCCGAACACCCTCGGCGTCAACCAGCGCGATCTCGCGCGCAAGATCTCGACGCTGATCCCCGGCTACATGGCGATGGGCGAGCACGGCATGGCCGAGCACCAGGACCACAGCATGCATATGGCCGGGCCCAAGAACACGCTGCCGATGATGATGGGCACGGGGCCGTTCGGGAACCTGGAGATGGGCGGGATGTTCACGGTGATGAAGATCCGCGACGACATCGCCCCGGGCGATTATGCCGATCCCGGCTGGTTCCCCAATCCGCCGGGCACGGTGGCGTACAAGGTCTCGGGGGATTCGTCCGAATCCGCCGACGCGGCCGGGGATCACGCGGGACACGATCATTCCCAGCATCAACACCACCAACACATGCACGGGAACTGAGACAAACCATGTCGCCGGCTCCGCGTTTGACCTGCGGAGGGATGGAGCCGGTGACAGCAACTTATGTCATAATCCCGCCGCGCCGTAGGGTCGTTTTCTTTGGAGTGGGTGACACAGGGATGTTCGATCGTCGGACATCCAAACAGGGAGAAACATCATGAAGAAGCTTCTTTTGTTGACCGCGGCCGCCGGCGTGTGCGGCTTGTTCGCGGGCCAGGCTTCGGCCCATAACACCATGACTTCGCTGTATGCCCCCGCCGGTTACGTGCAGGACCTGGAACTGCGCGTCACCCACGGCTGCAAAGGCAGCCCGGTGAAGGAAGTGCGGGTGAAGATTCCGCAAGGCCTGATGCGCGTCAGCGTCGGCAATAACCGCGACTGGACGGTCGAGACCAAGATGCGCAAGCTCGACAAGCCGGTGCCGGGCGAGGGCGGCAACATGATCACCGAGACGGTGGACGAGATTATCTGGAAGGAACCCAAGAGCCCGATGCCCGCCGGCGGCGTGTTCGAGGGCTTCAAGTTCCGCGCCATGCTGCCCAAGACTCCGGGCGAGATCGTCTACTTCCAGAGCATCAACGTCTGCGAGCAGGGCGACGACAAGTACATCGACCTGCCCAAGGATAAGCTGAGCGTGTCCGCGCCCGACTTCACCGCCAAGCTGAACGAGTTCATGCGCGCCACGCCGGGTCCATCGACGTTCGTGATCCTGGAAAAGCCCGAGCGCCCGCAGTACCCGTGGGAGCCGGCCGAGGAATCGCGGGCGCAAGCCCCCGCAACCTCGCAGACGGCTGCGAAGTAACGCGATCTGAACGACGTGACGGGGCGGTCCGATCTCAAGGTCGGGCCGCCTCGGTCATGTGACGCAACGACGTTGATGTGAGACACCCGCCATGACGCGACTGACCCGACTTGTGCCCCGTGCCGCCGCCGTGCTGGCGATTCTTCTCTGCCAGGCGTGGACCCAGTCCGCGCTCGCCCACGCCGTGCTGATGGACTCCTCGCCCAAGGCCGGCCAGATGCTCGAGACCGCGCCGAAAGAGGTGTCGGTCACCTTCAACGAGAACGTCGGACCGATCTTCTTCAAGCTGCTCGACCGCACCGGCAAGGAAGTCGGCGCCCCCGGCGAGATCAGGCTGGACGGCTTCAGCATGATCCTGCCGTTGAACGAGGACCTGCCCAACGGCACCTACGTGCTCACCTACCGCGTCATTTCCGCCGACACCCACCCGGTCGGCGCCACCTTCGGCTTCTCGGTCGGCGAGCCGATGGCCGACATGTCGGCGATGAGCGCAGGCGCCGACCAGGGCGCGACGGCCTGGACCTACGCGGTCGCCGCCAACCGCTGGGTGCTGTACGCCGCCATGCTGCTGGCCGCCGGTTCGGCGCTGTTCACGCTGCTGCTCAACGCCCCGGCCTCGGTCAATGCCGCGGCCTACGCGCTCGGCCGCACCGGCGCCATCGCCGCGGCAATCGCATATTTCCTGTCCATCGGCTTCGGCGGCGCCGAGATGGTGATGGGCGGGGCCGGCGCGCTGTTCGCCGCCGACACCTGGTCGCGCGGGCTTGCCAGCACGCTGACGCCGAGCGCCGCCATTGGCATTCCGGGCATGTTGATCCTGATCTGGGCCTTCGCCGCCGGGCCCGAAAAGCCCAAATCGGGCGCACTGGCGGTGGGCGCGGCCGCCGCCATCGGCAGCTTCCTGGTCACCGGCCACGCCGCTACCGCGCCGCCGGTGTGGATGATGGCCCCGGCCGTCGGCGTGCATCTGGTCGCCACGGCGTTTTGGATGGGCGCGCTCTATCCGCTCTACAAGAGCACGCGGTTGATGTCGGTGAACGAATCCGGCGCGCTGATGACCGAGTTCTCGACCCGCGCGGTGTGGGCCGTCGGCGCCATCGTGCTGTCGGGCGTGCTGATCACCTGGACCCAGGTGCAGAGCATCGGCAACCTGTTCGGCAATGATTACGCCACCAGCCTGTTGTCCAAGCTCGGCCTGTTCGTCGTGGTGCTGGCGTTGGCCGCCTACAACAAGACTTCGCTGACGCCGGCGCTGGAGCGCGGCGACTCCGGCGGCGCGGCGCGCATCCGCACCACCATCCGTGTCGAGTACGCGGTGTACATCCTGATCCTGGGGGCGGCGATGACGATGACGCTGACCACCCCGCCGCGCGCCATCGTCGCGCAAGGCGAGGGGTCGGGCGGCATGGCGATGGACATGAGCGGCGGGTTCAAGGCCACGGTGCAGAACCAGGGCTATTCCGCCGAGTTCGACCTCAGCCCCGCCAAAGCCGGCGAGAACATGCTGATGGTGACGGTCAAGGACTCGGGCGGCAACGTGCTGACCGAAATGGCCGACCTCGAACTGGTGGCGGCGCTGGAGTCGGCCGGCATTTCCGACATCACGCTCAAGGGCGAGAAGATGCCCAACGGCATGTGGCACGTCATGGTCAAGGAAATGATCATTCCCGGCGAATGGACCCTGCGTGTCGACGCGTTCGTATCCGATTTCGACAAGGTCGGGTTCGAGACCAAGGTGCAGATCAAGTAGGGCGCGCCATGATCCTGTCCATCGCCCGCAAGGAGCTGACGTCGGCCCTGCGCGACGGCCGCGTCGTCTGGTCGGCGGCGATCTTCGCCGTCATGCTGGTGGCCGCTTTGGCCTCGGCGGCGCAACGCTACGCCGTGATCTCGGTGGAGCGCGCCGCCGCTCAGGCCATCGTCGACGAACAGTGGAAGAATCAAGGCGAAAAGAACCCGCACGCCGCCGCCCACTACGGCGTCTATGCCTTCAAGCCGGTGACGCCCCTGTCGTTCTTCGACACCGGCGTCACCAGCTTCACCGGCGTGTCGATCTGGCTGGAAGCGCACAAGCAGAACGTGGCCGAGGGCGAGCCGGCCCGCGACGCCACCGCGATCGCCCGCTTCGGCGAACTGACCGCGGCTTTCACCCTGCAGATGCTGCTGCCGCTGCTCGTCATCCTGCTCGCCTTCGCCGCCTTCGCCGGCGAACGCGAGCAAGGCACCCTGCGCCAGGTGCTGTCGATGGGCGTGTCGGCCCGCGACTTGTTGTTCGGCAAGGCGCTCGGTGCGGCGGCCGCGGTCGGGCTGTTCGTCGGCCCTATCATCGTGCTGGGCCTGATCGCGCTGGCGCTCGCGCCGGGCGGCGCGGCGTTTCTCGGCAACGGGCTGGTGCTGGCGGCGATCTACGTCGCCTATGGCCTGATCTTCCTGTTCCTGACGCTGGCGGTCTCGGCCGCGGCCGATTCGGCGCGTACGGCGCTGGTGGTGATGGTGGCGTTCTGGGCGGTGTCCAGCGTGGCGCTGCCCAAGGCGGCCTCTGACGTCGCGCGCCTGACCGACCCCACGCCAACCGCCATCGAATTCCAGAAGGCCGTTGCCGCCGACCTGGAAACCGGTATCGGCGACAAGCCGATCGACCAGCTGATCGCCGAACGGCGCGAGGCGACCTTGAAGCTTTACAAGGTCGACGCGGTGGAAAAACTGCCGATCAATTTCCAGGGCATGGTGCTCGGCCTGCAGGAGCAGATGAGCAACCAGGTGTTCGACAAGCATTTCGGCGCGCTGTTCGCCACCATGGCCCAGCAGCTCGGTACCTTCCAGGGCTTCTCGACCCTGTCGCCGCGGCTCGCCCTGCAGCTGGCCTCGATGGAACTGTCGGGCACGTCGCTCGCCAGCCACCAGCGGTTCGTCGATCAGGCCGAGGCGCATCGGCGCAACCTGATCGACACCATGAACCAGGCCATGACCGTCAATTCCACCGGCGCCAATCCGGAATACCGCGCCGGCCCCGAACTGTGGGGCAAGGTCGGTCAGTTCGCGTTTGTCCATGAGGGTCTGGGCGAGACTTTCGCTCGGATGGGACCGAGCCTTGTGGTGATGTTGTTGTGGCTGGCCGGCGCCGTCGTGGCCGCGGTACTGGCGGTGCGCCGGCTCAAGGTCATGGCATCGTAAGGGGCCGCTGCAATGTTCGGGATCGTCCTGGGCCAGGAGCTGAAGGGCCTGGTTGCCAACCGCACCTGGTGGGGCATCCTGGGCCTGCTCGTCGTGCTGACCGTGCTGGCCGCCGCCAACGGCGCGGCGCGCTTCGCGCAGATGGCCGAGGTGGCCAAGCGGCTGAACCAGGACGAGCTGGTGGTCCAGCAGGGCATGAAGGCCGGCGCGGCGCGTTACGAGGCCAACCCCGTCGGCGATCCGCCCTCGGTCACCAGCCCAGGCAACGTCGGCCTGTCAATTCTGGGCCACTACGCCGTCAAGTCGTTCGGCCCCCTTGCCGCGCTGTCGGTGGGCCAGAGCGACGTGCAACCGTCGTACTATCGCGTCACCGCCCACCCGGCCCACACGTTCCTGAACGCCTCCGAAATTCAAAACCCTCTGACCCAGGTCGCCGGCAGTTTCGACGTGGCGTTCGTGTTCATCTTTGTGCTCCCCATCCTGATCATCGCCGTCAGCTTCGACCTGATGTCGCGCGAGAAGGAAGGCGGCACCTTGAGTCTCCTGGCCGCCCAGGGCGTGCCGTTGCGCAGCCTGATCCTGGCCAAGATCGCCGCGCGCGCCGGTATGATTCTCTTGGTGCTGCTCGTGCTGGTATTCGTCGCCGGCGCCATCGTCGGCGCCGACCTCGGCGATGCGGCGGAACTGGGACAACTGGCGCTGGTCTACGCCGTGGTCGCGGCTTATGCCTTCTTCTGGTTCGCGCTGGCATTGCTCATCAACGCGCTCGACTGGCCATCGGTGACCAACGGCGTGGTGCTGGCCAACCTGTGGCTGGTGTTCGTGGTGGTGCTGCCCTCGTTCGTCAATATCGCGGCCTCGATGCTGTACCCAGCCCCATCGCGGGTGGAACTGACCACCGAGATGCGTGAGGCGACCGAGATCGCCGACAAGGAAGCCGCCGAATCCCGCGACGCCTACCTGTTCGACCACCCCGAACTTGCCGGGGCCGGGGCGAACATCGATGCGTTTTACATCCAGGTGCTGGCCACCGACGCGGCGGTAGAGAAAGTAGTCATGCCGATCCTCGCCAAGTTCGACCAGCAAGCTCAATCCCGTGAAAAGGTGGTCGGCCTGTTGCAGTACGCCTCGCCCGCCATTGCCGCCCAGGAAGCGCTCAACGCCATCGCCGGCACCGGCAACGCGCGCTTCACCGACTTCGTCGGCCAGGTGCTGGCCTTCCACGACAACTGGCGGGGCTTCTTCACCGCCAAGATCATCAAGGGCGAGCGCATGACCGCGGCTGACTTCGACGCCATCCCGGCGTTCGGCTACACCGCCCCGCCGTTCACCGCCGCCGCGGCCGTCGCGGTCGGTCCCTTGGTCGCCCTCGCGCTGGCGGTGATCGTGCTGGTGGCCTGGGCCGCGCGCCGCTACGCCCGTTATCCCGTCATCTGAAACGCGCCCGCACGGTTCACGCCCCGCAGGCGTGAACCTCCACCGTCAAATGTTCCACATGCACCGCGGCGTCGATCAGCGCCTTGTAATGGCCGGGCGCCTGCGGCGTGGCGCTGACCACGGTGATCGCGCCCGCCCAAGTGCCCGGGGCAATCGACCATAGGTGCAGGTCGGTGACGCGGTCGCCGGTGCCGCGTTCGACCGACCGGCGCAGCTGCTCGCGCACCGCGGCCGGGGCTTGGCGGTCGAGCAGCACGCCGCTGGTGTCGCGCACCAGACCCCACGACCAGCGCAGAATCACGGCCGCGCCCACTAGGCCCATCGCGGGGTCGAGCCATGCCCAGCCCAGGACCTTGCCGCCCAGCAGAGCCGCTACCGCCAGGATGGACGTCAGCGCGTCGGCGATCACGTGCAGGTAGGCGGCTTTCAGGTTGTGGTCGTGGTGATGATGGTCGTGGCCCTCGTGGTGGCCGTCATGGTGGCCCTCGTGATGGTGATGCTCCTGGGGCTTGAGGATCAGCGCGCTCACGCCGTTGACCGCCAGGCCGACCAGCGCCACCACGATCGCCTGGTTGAAGGCGATCTCGACCGGCTGCACCAGCCGCTGGCCGCTTTCCCACACCATCATGGCCGCGAACACCGCGAGCAACAGGGCGCTGGCGAAACCGGCCAGCGCGTTCACCTTGCCGGTGCCGAAGCTGAAGCGGGCATCGTGCGCGTGGCGGCGCGCGTACCAATAGGCGAACGCGGCGATCGACAGCGCCGCGGCGTGCGACGCCATGTGGATGCCGTCGGCCAGCAGGGCCATAGAGCCGTAGGCCAGCCCGGCGGCGATCTCCACCGCCATGGTCACGGTGGTCAGGCCGATCACGATCCGGGTGCGCGCCTCGCCGCGGCGCTTCTCGTGCTGGGCGAAGCTGTGGTCGTGGGTCCAGGCGTCGGTGGAGTGTGTGTGCATGGGCGTGTACTCGATGAAAATCCAGCTCCAATCTAATCGCGTGCGGCGCCGGGCGGGCATCGAATTCTTGCATCATCGCCGTGCATCGTTGCATCGATCCAGTTGGAGCCCCGGTATGCGGCCACTGACAAGACGGCCCGGGTCTGCCATGGTTGGGCGTCCACGAGAATCGGAGACCCGGTCATGACCGCCATCGCACGTCGCGCCGCGCTGGGCGCGCCCGCGGCCCTCGCGCTCGCCGCCCGACCCGCGTTCGCCGCCCGCCGCCCGCTCGACCTGACGCAGCCCGAGGACAGCCTGCGCGCCCTGGTCAAGCTGCGCGGCGACCTGGCCGGCGCCCGCGTGCTGCAGGCCTACACCGGCACGCTGTCGCTTTTGGTCGAGGGCAAGATGCCGACGCCGGTGTGCAGCTACCAGGGGCTGATCCGCACCGACTGGACGCCGCGACCCGACGGCGCCTACGACTATCTCACCTTCGATCTCGGCTATTTCGGCGCGCTGGACACCGGCCGCCATGCCGAGCGCATCCTCAACCCGCTGACCGGCGAGCAGGTCGAGCCCACCGAGATCCGCGACGGCCCGATCGCCAGCATCTATTCCAAGCACGGCACCTTCCGCGCCGGCGCGCCGCTCGACACCACGAAAACCCTGGCGCTGCCGTGGCAGGTGGCGGGCGACGACATCTGGTACACGGTCGATCTGCCGTTCTCGTACGCGAACCCGCTGCCGCCGGCGCAGTTTCCCGACGTGTCCAGCGGCGACACGGTGTTTCAGCGCAACCGCTTCACCTACAAAGGCCGGCTGTCGGAACTGGAGGACGACTCCCTCACCGCCGCGCCGATGGAATCGATCATGCTCGCCACCTCCACCATTCATCCGTGGCTGAAGATGGGCCGCATGCCCGGCTTCCAGCAAATCCTGACCGTGTCGGCCAAGATCGCGCGGTTCGAGGATGCCCCGGCCCCGATCCGCGACTTCATCGGCGATGTCATGCCCGACTTCGTCACCGCCGCGCAGCCGTTCGTCGGCGCCGGCAACTCGTTCGAGAAATACAAGCGCGACCGGCTCGGGCTTAAAGCGAGTTGAACCCGTGCGCGCCTGGCTCGCGCTCTGCGCGCTAGTCTGGGCGGGGCCCGCGGCAACGGCCGAGCTGCGCGTGTCGATCCCCAGTCCGCCGTTCAACCGCGGCGATCCGTTCCAGGCGCCGGGCCCGCCCAACCTGTACGTCGCACCGGCGATCTTCGACGCGCTCACCCGCATCGACGGCGACGGGCGGCTACACCCGGTGCTGGCGACGGCTTGGCGCGGCAGCGACGACGCCCGGACGTGGACGTTCACGCTGCGCCGGGGCGTTACGTTCTCCAACGGTCGGCCGTTCGATGCCGACGCGGTCGTCGCCGCACTTACCTATCTCACCGGCGATCCTTTGCCGTCGGACTTGAACGCCATCGAGTTCGCCAATGTCGCCGGCACTCGCGCGCTCGATTCTCACACCGTGGAAATCGTCAGCCGAACGCCGGCACCGATGCTGCCGCGCGTCGCCTCGGTGCTGTACGCCGTCGAGCCCGCGACCTGGCGATTGCTGGGGCCGGTGGATTTTTCCTACCGGCCGGTCGGCACCGGGCCGTTCCAGGTCAGCCGTTGGGGCGCCGCCGAGGTCACCATGACGGCCAACCGCGCCAGCTGGCGGCCGCCCCGGGTCGACGCGCTCACGATCCACTTCCAGCAGGACGCCACCGCGCGCCTGCAAGGGCTGCTCGCCGGTCAGATCGACATCGTCATGGGCGCCTCGCCCGAGGATCGCGGCGTACTCGAGGCGGCCGGCGCCCGGGTGCATGTGGTCGCCATCCCGGCGGTGGTGGCGCTGATGCTCAACGCCACCAAGCCCGGCTCGCCGTTCGCCGATGTGCGCGTGCGCCGGGCGGTGAACTTCGCCGTCGACAAAGAACGGCTGGTGCGGGTGTTCTACGGTGGCGCCGTGGCGCCTGCGGGTCAGCCGGCCGCGCGGGTCGCCCTGGGGTACGATCCAGAGCTCGCCCCATACCCCTACGATCCGGCGCGTGCCACGGCGCTGTTGCGAGAGGCCGGATACGGCGACGGGTTCGCCTTCACGCTCGAAGCCGTGGTCGGGTCCACCGGCGGCGACGGCGCGGTCTACCAGCAGATCGCCGCCGACCTGGCCCGGGTCGGCATCGCCATGGAGATCCGGCCCATCAGCAACGCGCGCTTCGGTCAAAGCTTCCGCGGCGGGGTGTGGACCGCCGAGGCGTTCTCGTTTTTCTTCGGCGCCGAGCCGGCGTTCGACGCGCTCAGGCCGCTGGTTTACTATCGCTGCGGCTGGCCCAACGCGACGTATTGCGATCCCGAGGTCGAGCCGCTATTCGCCGCGGCTGATGCCGCCGCCACCCTCGACGCCCGCGCGCAAGTCTCCCGGCGCATCATGGCGCGCTACCGCGACCAGGGCTCGGCCCTGTTTCTCTACGATGCGCCGCGCTTTCATGCCACCGGTCCGCGCGTGACGGGCTTCCGCATGGATCACAACATGATCCATTTCGAGGACATCGCGCTCGGCGAATGATTATTCGCGGATGCCGCGGATCAGCGTGTTGGGAATGAAGGTGTCGTCCCAGGCCGGCGCCCAGGCGTCCGCCCCGCGCACGATGACGAGATCGTGCGCCCGCGAAATCCAGACGCGCTGGTTGCCGTAGCCGTTCAGGACGATCATGTCCGGGTCGTCGTAGGGTTCGCTCGCGTTTTTCTTGCGCACCGTGCCGTCGGGCCGGGTCTGGTCTTCCAGGCGCAGGTAGCCCGAGCCCAGCCAGACCTGGTAGCCGTAATGCGCCGCGTGCGGCGACGGTGCGGTCATCTCGTCGATCCACGCCGACGGCACGACCGGCCGGTCGTTCCAAACGCCGCGATCCTTGATCATCAGGCCGATGCGCGCCCAGTCGATCGGCCGCGAGAAGATGCAGCACGACTTCATCACCACGCCGCCGGGCCGGTCGAGGTACATGGCGGCGTCGGCCAGGCCCAGGGGCTGCCAAATCTTCGCCGACAGGTAATCAACATAGCGCCGCTTGCTGGCCCGCTCCACCACCAGACCCAGCAGGTTGGTGACCTCGTTGTTGTAGTCGAACCGCGTGCCGGCCGGCTCCACCTGCCGCAAGGTCAGTAGGTGGCCGACGAAGTCCGAGCCGAAGTTGTAGCGCACCCCGCGCGACAAAAAGCGGGTCTCGTTGTCGGGCGCCATCTGCTCGAGGCCGGTGGCCATCCACAGCGCCTGGCGGATGGTGATGGCGCCGCGCGGATCGTCGCGCCACTCCGCGATGTACTTGCCGAGCGTGTCGTCGACCGCGGCGATGTGGCCGTCGGCGATGGCTTCGCCGACCATCAGCGCCAGCACGGTCTTGGACATGGATTGCGGGTTGAACCAGGTCTCGCGGGTCGCGCCGTTCCAGTAGACCTCGCGCTCAATGGCACCCCTGCGCACCACGATCAGCGACGAGGATTTCTGCGCGGCGGCAAAGGCGGCGGCGGCGTCCAGCGCCGCGGCGTCGATGGTCGGCCGGTCGGCCGCCGGCAGCTCGCCGCGGTTGGCGCCGATCACCGGGTCCTTGGGCTGGTACCAATCCACGCCGGCGGTCATCGGGTCGCCGTCGTAGGTGGCGTAGCGCGCCAATAGCGTGAAGTCGGAAGCGACATAGGCCGCGCCCGCGACCACCACCGCCGCCGCCGCGCCGCCGATCCAGGTCCTGATCGATGCCATGGCCGCCTCCGTGAGCTACTCGACCCGCCGCTCGGGCGCGGCGGCCTCTTCGGCGGCATCGCGCTCGAACATTTCCTCCAGCTCCCGGGTCGCGGCCTTGACCAGGGTCTCCATCTTCTTCTGGTCGTCGCGGAACCCGGCGTGTTCGTTCAGGCGGCGCTCGTCATGGGCGCGGAAGCGCTGCATGGTGCGGTCGGCCTCGCGGAACGTCATGCCGATCGCCACCAGCACGTCGCGCGCGGTTTCCAGCGAGGCGGCGAACGTCTCGCGCTGGATGTTCGCGATGCCCAGATCCATCAGCCGGTAGGCATGCTGGCGGTTGCGGGCGCGGGCGAACATGGTCAGCCGCGGAAAGTGCCGCCGCACGGTCTCGGCGGTGCGCAGGTTCGCCTCCACGTCGTCGATCGCCAGTACGAACACCTTGGCGTGCTCGGCGCCGGCGGCGCGCAACAGCTCCAGGCGCGAGGCGTCGCCATAGTACACCTTGTTGCCGAAGCGCTTGACGAAATCGACGTGCTCGGCGCTGATGTCGAGCGCGGTGAACGGAATTTTGCGCGCCGCCAGCATGCGCCCGACGATCTGCCCGAACCGGCCGAACCCGGCGATGATCACCCGGGGCTCGTGATCGGGAATCGCCTCGAACGACGGCGCGTCGGGCTTGGGTGCGATCCGGCGCGTGAGCGCGTCGTTGGCCAGCGCCAGGAACGGCGACAGCGCCATCGACAGGCTGACCACCAGCACCAGGATGTCTTCCTGCGCGCCGGTCAGCACGCCGGCGGTGACCGCGACCGCGAAGATGACGAACGCGAACTCGCCGCCCTGGGCCACGGTGATCGCCATGTCCTTGGCCGATCGCGGGTCCAGCGCCCAGCCGCGCGCGAGCAGATACGCCACCGCCGCCTTGGCCGCCAGCAAACCCACGACCAGCGCCGTCATGGTCAGCGGCTGCTCGACCAGCAGGCCCAGGTTCAACCCCATGCCGACGGTGATGAAGAACAGGCCGAGCAGCAGGCCCTTGAACGGCTCGATGTCGGCTTCAAGTTCGTGGCGGTACTCGGAGTTGGCCAGCAGCATGCCGGCCAGAAACGCGCCCAGCGCCATCGACACCCCGGCCAGGTCCATCAACAGCGCGGTCGCGGTCACGATCAGCAGCGCGCTGGCCGTGAACAGCTCGCGGATGCCGGTGCCGGCGATTGCGCGCAGCGCCGGGCGCAGCAGGAAGTGCCCGCCCACCACCACCACGGCGATCACGCCGATGACGCGGCCGACCGCGAGCCACGGCGGCAGTTCGCCGTCGGCGGCCGCACCCGCGCCCATCAGCGGAACCAGGGCCAGGATCGGAATGGCGGCCACGTCCTGGAATAACAGGATGGCAAAGGCGGCGCGGCCGTGGCGCGTCGGCAGCTCGCCGCGCTCGGCCAGGAACTGCAGCGCGAAGGCGGTCGACGACAAGGCCAGCCCCAGGCCGATCACCAGCGCCGCGTCGGGGCGGAAGCCGGCCGCCGCCACGCCGCCGCCCAGCACCATGGCGGTGGCGATCACCTGCGCGCCGCCTAGGCCGAACACCGCGTTGCGCATGGTCCACAACCGCGCCGGTTGCAGCTCCAGCCCGATGATGAACAAGAGCAGCACCACGCCGAACTCGGCGACGTGGTGCAGGGTCTCGCTATCGGGCACCAGCGACAGCCCCGCCGGGCCGATCGCCGCGCCGGCGATCAGATAGCCCAGCACCGCCCCAAGGCCGAGCCGCTTGAAGATCGGGACGACGAACACCGCGGCGGCGAAAAACACCGCGGCTTGGGCCAGCATGTCCATGAACGCTCCGCCGCGCGTCGCGCTGGATGCGCGATCAGGATGAGGGCGACCCCATCGTGGCGCCCATCAAGGCGCCCATCATGGCGAACGGCGGCAACTGTGCAAGCGCGGCGCTGGCCGCTGCGGTCCGCGCGTCAGCCCTCCGGCCCGAACCCGGTCTGCACGCGCGGCCCGGCGGTGGGCAACGGGTCCGGCCCCGGTCGGGTGCGGGTCTTTTCGACCGCGTCGATCCCGTCCAGGCGCCGGCGCAGCGCCTGCACCTCGGCGGTCAGCGCGCACAGGGCCTTGGCCGTCGGGTCGGGCAGGTCGTCGCTGGGCGCGCCGTAGGGGGCGAAGGATTCCAGCCGCGCGCTCACCGTTTCCTCGACCGCCTGGGCCGGAATGCCGACCACGGTGACGTTCTCGGCCACGTCCTTCAGCACCACGGCATTGGCACCGACGCGGGCGTTGCGCCGCACGGTGATCGGCCCCAGCACCTGCGCGCCCGCGCCGATCACTACGCCGTCCTCGAGCCGAGGATGGCGGCGGCCGATCAGCTCGGTGCCGGTGCCGATGCCGCCCAGCGTCACGCCGTGGTACAGCGTCACGTCGTCGCCGATGATCGCCGTTTCGCCGATCACCACGCCGGTGCCGTGGTCGATGAAGAACCGCCGGCCGATGGTCGCGCCCGGGTGAATCTCGATGCCCGACATCGCCCGCCCCAGTTCCGAGACCAGCCGCGCCAGGAACTTCGCGCCCGGCACGCCCATGCGCCACAGCGCGTTGGCCAGGCGGTGGAACAACATCGCCCGCACGCCCGGGTACAACAGGGCGATCTCGAGCCGGCTGCGCGCGGCGGGGTCGCGCGCCTTGATGGAGTCGAGGTAGGCGATCAGGCGGGAGTACATGAACGGACGTCCGGGTCGATGGCGGCGCAGGCGTGGGCCGAGTCGCTTGCCCTTAGCAGGAAATCCCGGCAATCGGGGAAATTTTTCTCCGTAGGCCAGAAATGATGCCAATTTTCAGATGATTCTTCTCCCGGTGCCCGTTAAAACCACGAATTCCTTTTCCTGCCCCAACCGCCGGAGCCGCCGCCATGGACGCCATCGACCGCAAGATCCTCGCCATTCTGCAAGTCAACGCCGGCCTGTCGATCGCCGAGGTGGCCGCCCGCGTCGGGCTGTCGCAGACCCCGGCGTGGAAGCGCATCCAGAAGCTCGAGCAGCAGGGCGTGATCAAAGGCCGCGTCGCCGTGCTCGACGCCAAGAAGCTGAGCCTCGGCCTCACCGTCTTCGTCATCCTGCGCACCAATCAGCACGACGACACCTGGCTCAATCGCTTCGCCCGCGCGGTCAAGGACATGCCCGAGATCACCGCCATCTGGCGCATGGCCGGCGACATCGACTATCTGCTGCGCGTCGTGGTCAGGGACATGGAGGCCTACGACGCCTTCTACAAGCGGCTGATCAAGCGCATCCCGCTCAACGACGTGTCGTCGGCCTTCGTGATGGAGGAACTGAAGTACACCACCGCGCTGCCGATCGACGGGCTCGAGCCCAAGCCCGCCGCGGCGGCGTGAGGGGCGGCGAAGTTGAAAAGTTCACACCACAAACGCACGAAGAAACGCGGCGCAAGACCGTCGGCGCCGAGCGGGCCGTCACGCGACAAGAGCGGTGACTTACCGTTCGGAACGTGGTTGATGTCCGCATCACGCCCAGGCATCGACCTGAGCCCGGCTTTGAAAAAACTGCGTCAGGGAAGGTTTCGAAAGGTCAAGTTCACCTGACGACATTCACCGCCGCTTACACGCCGCAACCCTACCGCACCTTGACCGGCGCCATCTGGCCGTCGGGGATGGCGGTCTGCCACGTTAGCGGCTCGCGGATGGTCTTGAAGTCGGCCTTGACGCGTTTCAGCGCCGCCGGGTCGGTGTAAAGGTCGACCGCGGTGGCCGCGATCACCTTGGCCGCCACCATCATCGCCTTGGTGCCGATGCTGGTGCCGGTGGCCGCCACCACCGGCCAAGAATGCATCGGCAGGCCGTGGCCCATGGCCGCCACCGTGAAGCCGCCGGTCGGCACGAACCACGACACGTCGCCCACGTCCGTCGAGGCGATGCCTTCGCCCAGCGTCTCGGCCAGCGGTTTCAGGCCGGTGTGGAGCGTGTAGGGCGCCTTGCTGTAGTCGAAGCCGAACGGGTCCTTGAAGTTGCGCTGCGTGGTGGCGGCGAACTCCACTTCGGTCTCGTCCCACACCGGCGGGCCGATCGCGGCGAAGTTCTTGTGGATGATCTCGTTCAGGGCCCGTGGCATCAGCATGTCGTGGGTTTCGGATTGCACCTCGACCGCGGCCAGCGTGGTCTGGGTCATCATCGCCGCGCCCTCGGCGATCGTCCGCGTCCAGTCGAAGTAGGCCTTGGCGTCGGTGAAGCTGTTGGCGCGCACGTAGTACCAGACCTCGGCGGTCGACGGCACCACGTTGGGCTGACCGCCGCCCTGGGTGATGACCGAGTGGATGCGCGCGTCCTGCTTGATGTGCTCGCGCATGTACTGCACGCCGACGCTCATCAGCTCCACCGCGTCGAGCGCGCTGCGCCCCGAGTACGGCGCGGCCGAGGCGTGGGCCGAGGCGCCGGCGAAGCGGAACTTGGCGTTGATCAGTGCCTTCGAGCTGCGGTAGGGCACCTCGTTCTCGTCGCCGGCGTGCCAGTGCAGGATGACGTCGTCGTCCTTCATCAGGCCCGCGCGCAGCATGTAGACCTTGCCGATGCCGGTTTCCTCGGCCGGCGTGCCGTACAGCTTGACCGTGCCCTTGATGTCGCCGCGCGCGATCAGCTGCTTGACGGCGATCGCCCCGCCGACCGACCCGACGCCGAAGATCGAATGGCCGCAGGCGTGCCCCGCCATCGGGTTGGCGCCCGGCGCCGGTACCGCCTCGGCCGACTGGGTGATGCCGAGCAACGCGTCGAACTCCGCCAGGATGCCGATCACCGGCGCGCCCGAGCCGTAAGTGGCCACGAACGCCGTCGGCATGCCGGCGACGCCGGACTCGACCGCGAAGCCCTCGGCCGTGAGAATGTCCTGCAGTTCGGCCGAGGACTTGAACTCCTCCAGGCCCGGCTCGGCGGCGGTCCAGATCACCCGGTTGGCTTGCTCCAGCCGCTTCATCTTGCCGTCGATGTAGGCGGCCGCGTCGGTCTTCAGCTTGCCGGCGTCGGCGGCGAACGCGCAGGCCGGTGCGATGGCCAGCACAATGGACACGGCCAGGGCCGCGAATTTACGTATCATGGCGATCGTTCCTCTCCTCGGACGGTCGCAGCTTACGAAAACATCTCGACCAGGACAGCCGAAATCAGCTTGGCGCTGGCCGGGGAAATCGTCCCGACGTTCTTGATCGCGCGGCTCGTGTCGATACTGCGCAATTGGTCGAGCGCCACTTCCCCCGTCTTGCCGCCGAATTTCACCGCCACGCGGCTCGGATAGCGCCGGAACGTCGTTGTCATCGGCGCGACGATCACGGTGTCGAGGTGCAGGTTCATCTCGTCGGGCGAGATCACGACGCACGGCCGCGTCTTGCGGATTTCCGCGCCGACCGTAGGGTCGAGTGCCACCAGGACCACGTCGAAGCGCCTGAGCGGCTTCACCACCGCCATTCGCGGCGGTCCCACACTTGCGAGACGTGATCGGGCAGCGGGCCGTCGTCGGCCGCGCGCACCTTCTTTTTAGGCGCGGCATTGGCGGAGGCCGCAAACCGGGCGTCCCAGTCATGCCGTGGCCGCCGCCGCGGCCGGATCACGATCGCGCCGTGCTCTACCGACAGGTCCGCGGTCGCGTGCAAGCTGCACTGATCCAGTACTGCCTTCGGCAGACGAACGCCCCGCGAATTACCGATCTTGATGATCTCGACTTTCATGCCTGCACAGTAATTCCAATGTAGCTACAGTGCAAGCCGCCGTCCGCGCCCTTTACCTCACGATCTTGCCGTCCTTGACCCACACCTCGCCGCCGGCGGTGATGGTGCTGTCGGTGAACAGGTCGCGCCAGCGATAGTACGTGCCCGGCACCGCGCCGCCGACCTCGGTGTTGGTGCCGATGCCCAGACGCACCACGCCCGCGCCGTAGCCATAGTAGGGAATCCACGGGTCTTTCGCCGGCACGGCCAAGTGCGGATTGAAGCCCAGGCCGAACTCGCGGAACACCCGCACGCTCTCGGGCTGGCGGTCGAGCTCGGCGCGGGCGTGCTCGACACCGCGCTCGGCCGCGATGTCGACGATCTTGCCCTGCCTGAAGGCGAGTTTCAGGCCCCACACCGTCTGGCCGTTCCAGCGGCTGGGCGGAAAGGCAATCACGCCGTCGACCGTGTCTTCCAGCGGCGCGACGCGGATCACGCCCGGCGGAATCTCGACTTCGCGGTCGAGGATGGTGGGCGCGGCCCGCATGCGCGCGGCCGAGGCGTCGCCGTCCTGGCGGATGACGTGCCGCTCGCCGATGCGGAACGCGAGATCGGTGCCGTCGGGGGTGGTGATGCGCACCGGTCCTTTGCGCATCGCCGCCGTGAAACGCTGCTGTTGATCGGCCAGGGCGCCGTAGTCGGTGTCCAGGATCGCGCGCTGGTAGATGTCGTCCACCGTCTGCATCGCCGGCGGCGGCTGGCCCGGCAGCACGGTGATGCCCGACAGTCCCAGGTCGTTGCCGAGCGGGCCGTAGGGGTCGGTCCAGTGGAAGTGGATGGTGCGGCGCGGACCCTTGGCGGTTTCCAGCAGAATCTGGAACGCCTTGTAAGCCGGATGTGCCGGGTTGGTGCCGGGCAGCATGATGCCGACCTCGACGTCGGCCAGCAGTTTCACATACTCATCCCGCGCCGCTTCAAGGCCCTGTTGCAGGGTCTTGCGGTCGAAGCCCTCGGCGTAGGGCGTGCGCAGCACGTCGATCACGCCCAGGTCGACACCACCGGCCTGCATCACGGCGTAGCGGATATGGGGGATGAACTCGTTCATGTAGCCCGGCATCGCCACCGAGATGACGCGCTCGCCGGGTTGCAGCTGCAATTGCGCGACGATGCGCTCGGCGATGGCCTGGTGGCGGATGGTGTGCTGCGGCAGCGTGCCGGCCTGGGCCCAGGCCGTGCCTGCCGCGAAGCTGCCGATCGCCCAACCGCACACAGCGGTCAACCAGCGGGTCATGCGTGTTCCTCCCACCCCTGACGCGGCCAGTTTAGCCAAGCCGCGGATCAGCGCACGCGGTGAAATTCGTCGGGCGCGTCATATATAATGGGCATCCGCAACCGGAGACCGGCCATGAACATCGGCGCGGCGGCGCGGGCCTCGGGCCTGCCGCCCAAGACCATCCGCTACTACGAGGACTCGGGCCTGATCCGCCCGGCGGCGCGGCACGCCAACGGCTACCGCGACTATTCCGCCGCCGACGTGCACAAGCTGAAATTCGTGCGTCATGCGCGCGAACTGGGGTTCTCGGTGGAACAGTGCGGCGAGCTGTTGTCGCTCTACGACGACCACCGCCGCCACGCCGGCGACGTGAAGGCCCTGGTCACCAAGCACATCGCCGACATCGACGCCAAGATGACCGATCTGGCGCGCATCAGGGCCGCGCTGTCGCACCTGGTCGCCTGCTGCGCCGGCGGCGAACGGCCCGAGTGCCCGATCCTCGACGGCCTCGCCGACGATCACCAACACTAAGTCGAACAAGAAGTCCGACACCCAGTCGCGGCGCGCGAGGTCACCGAAACGTGGCTGAATCAGGGCGATTACCCTGCTGCCGTGCATGACAGCCATGCGCGATGCGGGGTTTTCGCGCGGGCCGGCGATGCGTAAACGGACGGCCCTCGTGACGAACGGGTCTGGCGGCCTGTTGGCCGGCCCCGCGCGGCGCGAGCGTTTTGGAAAAGGAACATCACATGACGAAGCACATTCCGGGCGCCCTGTTGGCGCTCGCCCTCAGCGCCGCGGCCACCTCGCTGGCCACCGGCACGGCCACCGCCCAGTTCTACGGATCGCTCGGCGTCGGCCCGGCGTTCGTGGACAACCTCAGCTTCCGCGATCCGCGCACGGTCAACCTTCTGGTCGACAACGGCACGGCGTGGACGATCACGGGCGCGGTCGGCTACCGCTTCTCGCCGATGGTCCGCACCGAACTCGAGCTGGGCTACCTCGACGGTAGCGGCAAGGGCACCTTTCAGCAGAACATTATCACCATCGCGGCCTGCGGCATCACGCCCAGCCAGCCGTGCCTGGACGCCGCCGTCACCTCCGACAGCAAGGCCAAGACGGCGATGGCGATGGGCTATCTCGACATCCCGACCGACACCATGATCACGCCCTACGTCGGCGCGGGCGCGGGTTTTCTGCGTCAAAGCCTCGACGTCACCGGTACCGCGCGCACCGGTACCGGCGCCGGTTCGCCGTTCACCATCCTCGACGACAGCGATACCGAGCTCGCGCTGCGCGGCGCGGCCGGCATCACGCTCGACTTCGGCGGCAACGTCGAGGGCGATCTGGGCTACACCTACACGCGCGCGAGCCGTCCCAAGCTCGCGGGCAAGGGCGCTTTCGTCGCGTTCAACGTGAACGAACGCGCCGAGGTCCATGCCATCAAGGCGACCGCGCGCTACAAGTTCTAAGGCGCGGCGATAGAACGAAGGCCCCGGGCTCGGCCCGGGGCCAACTTTTCAGTCCGCACGCCGCCGCTCAGAACAACACGGCCTTGCGCATGTCGCGCCAGCGCTTGGCCGCCTCGGGCCGCGCCGCTTCTTCCAGGCGCTTGTGCCAGGCGATCAGCTCCTCGCCGGCCAGGGCCAGTTTTTCCGCCGCGATCTGATCCGCGGGCGGGCCCAAAAGGTCGGCCACGGTATGTTCGGCCACCGCCACATCGTTGAGGTGGCCCAAACTATCCTGCAGCGCCTTCAGCCGCTGCCACAGCGCATCGGCGCGTTTCCGGGGCAGGATCGAGGCGAAGAATTCGACGCCGTAGCGGATTTTCTTGATGGCGATGCGGATCTCGTGGCGTTCGTCGACGCTCATTTCGTCCAGGGATTTGCCGCGCGCCAGCACCTTCAGCACGCGCTTGTTCAGGATGCGCCGGGCGAAGTCCGCCGCCGGCAGCGCGCTGCCGTCCTTGACCTCGGGTCCGCGCGCCGCACGCCAGCCGGCGCCGGCCAGCCAGGTGTCGAGCCGGCGCATGAAGCGCGCGTAGCGCGACGACGCCAGCGCCCGCCGCGCCACCGTCAGCGCCGCGGCGCGGCTGGCCTGGGCCGAGGCGCGCAACAGCCGCATGGCCGCGCGATGCTTGGGCTTGGTCACCGACGGCACCAGTTCGGCCGCCAGCACATCCAGGTCGCGCACCGGGCCGAACTCGGACAGGATCCACTTGGCTTCGTCGTTGGCCCAGCGCCGCTGTTCCTCGGGCAGATAGGCCCGGAACAGACTGAGCGCCGAGCGGAACCGCCGTAGCCCGACGCGGAACTGGTGCACTGCTTCGACCGAACCGCCGGCCGCCACGACGGCCTCGTTGGCGGCCCAATGGTCGCGGGTGGCGCGCAGCAGGATCGTGATCGCGGTGTCGACGGTTGCATCGGCCGGAATCTCGATCGGCACGGCGCGCGTCGGTTCGATCGATGGACCCGTTCGCCTGGCGCCGGTTAGGCCTCCGCCCGGGCGGCCAACGCCCGCGCGCCGCCGAACGCCGGCAGTTGAACGATCCTGCAACACAGCCGTCATCGATCGATCCCCTCGTCTCGGGCGGCATTCTAGGCGACCATCGCGGGCTTGCAAAACCCGGTTAGCGCAATTTTTTCAATAGTTTGCGCATGACCATGCGGGTTTTCCGGATTTCTTGTTGACGGTTGCGTCCGCGCTTAATCTGGTGGCGTTGCGTCCGCCGCACCGCCCGGACCAGACGCCCGCCATGAGGAAAAAGTCATGACACCGACCATCGCTACGCTCGCCCGCGCCGCGTCCGACCGGCCCGCGGCGGACAAACTGGCCGCCGTGCGCACCCAGGTCTCGGCCGAGGAATGGCGGGTGCGCTGCGATCTCGCCGCCTGCTACCGGCTGGCGCACGGCCTGGGCTGGGAGGACACCATCTTCACCCATTTCTCGGCGCGCGTGCCGGGGCCCGAAACGCACTATCTGCTCAATCCGCTCGGCTACCTGTTCGACGAGGTCACCGCCTCGTCGCTGGTCAAGGTCGACGTGATGGGCAACATCGTGCTCGATCCCACCGGGCTTGGCATCAACCCGGCCGGCTGGGTCATCCACGGTTCGGTGCACGAGGCGCGCGACAACGCCCACTGCGTCATGCACACCCACACCGTGGCGGGCGTGGCGGTGTCGTGTCAGCCGGGCGGGCTGTTGCCGATCAACCAGCAGGCGCTGACCATCGTCCACGACCTGGCCTACCACGACTTCGAGGGCATCGCGCTCGACGGCGCAGAGCGCGCGCGCCTGGTCGCGCACCTGGGCGCGAAGAACAACCTGATCCTGCGCAATCACGGTCTGTTGACGGTCGGCGACACGGTGGGCGCGGCGTTCCTGCGCATGTACGCGCTCAGCCGTACCTGTGACATTCAGGTCCACGCCCAGGCCGGCGGCGCGGCGATCGCGCCGCTGCCGCAGGCCGTGATCGACCGCGTGCGCGACCAGATGCGCGCGCCCGGCGGCGGACCGGTGCGGGCCGCCGACCTGGCGTGGGCGGCGATGCTGCGCCGGCTCGACCGCCAGGGCGTGGCGTATGCGGTGTGAAGGGGCGGCGGTCAAACCGATGGACTGAAGAGACGCGATTCCAACAGGCGCCGCATATCGCGTCGGCCGTCCGCGACCAACAAGACGTACACCGATCGATCCCTGACGCGATAAACGATGCGGAATGGCGGTCGCACGATTTGCCGATAAGCCTGTACGCCCAGCGCCAGCAGTTCGGGCGGATGCGGTCCCCGTTCGGGGGCATGGGCGAGCGCCTGTATGGCTGCTTCGAGACGCGCGACCAGCTTGCCCGCGCGCGCGGGCGGCATCACAGACGCATCGTAACTGTAGATTTCGTCCAGGTCGGCGATGGCGGGGCCGGCGACCTCGACTGTGAATCGCCTCACAGCCCGTGCTTGCCCCTGAGCCGCGCGAACACGGCCTCGGCCGGAACATGATCGCCGCGCGCGACGGCGCGGTCGCCGATGGCCAGCGCCTTCAGGAATGCCAGCGTGTTCTGGGTTTCCTCGTAGCTCTTGACGTCCTGGATGATCGCGGCGGCTTGGCCGTTGCGGGTGATGATCATCGGCTCCCGCCGCGCCGCGATCTCATCGATCACCGCCGCGGCATTGGCCTTGAAGTGGCTGATCGGCCTGACGCGCTGATGAAGTTTCATAGGTGAAAAATCCAGGGGCTCGAAAGAAGGGCGTGGGTCCGCAGATCGGACTGAATTTAGTCCTATATCGATCCGGCCGTCAAATTCCCCCGCCGCTTACTCGCCTGCACCGCCCGCTCCAGCCGGTCGAGAAAGCGCGAGCGGTCGCGCGCATTGAACGCCGGAGGCCCGCCCGCAAGTCCGCCGGTCTCGCGCAGGTGGGTGTGCAGGTCGCGCAGCGCCGCAGCCAGGCCGATCGACTCCGCGTCGAGCGCGTCGCCGTTGGGCTTGAGCACGGACGCGCCGTTGGCGACGACGCGTGCGGCCAGCGGAATGTCGGTGGTGATGACAATGTCGCCGGCGCCGGCGTGGGCGGCGATCCAGTCGTCGGCGGCGTCGGGCGTGGCCTCGACCACGATCCGCCGCACCCGGGGGTCGTCGTGCGGGCCGACCAGGCGGTTGCCGACCAGCGTTACCCGCAGGCCGTGGCGCGCGGCGACCCGGCGCGCTTCGTCCTTCACCGGGCAGGCATCGGCGTCGACGAAGATCTCCATGCGCCGCTCCTAATTATGGGTAATTATGGGGACACAATACTTAATTCACATGAATTAAGTGTTGTTTCCCCGTATTGACAATAATTAATTCACATGAATTAAGTATTGTGTCCCCTTATTGGCGTGTCCCCGTATTGCCAATGTCTTGTGTCCCATATCTCCTTATCTCCATAACTCCGTCAGTCAACCCGTTTGCCACAATCCGAAGCTATTGATCTATAAGGATTTTTTTGCGGTGTTCCCCTGTAAATCGCCTGTAATTACAGGGGACGTCGGCAACACGTTGCTTTGACGGACGAATTCGATCCGGTCGCGTGCTGCGCCGCCGCATTTTCGCTGCACCGCAGCAGATGAGCGGCGTGCGCCGCACGCCCCACGCTACCAATCGGCTTGGTCGGGCATCGAGGCCCAGGGTTCCTGGGGCGGGCGCGGGCCGCCTTTCTGGAACAGCTCGAACGAGATGCCGTCGTTGGACTTCACGAACGCCATGAAGCCGTCGCGCGGCGGATGGGCAATGACCACACCCTTGGCCATCAGGTCGGCGCAGGTGGCGTAGAGGTCATCGACCTCGTAGGCGACGTGGCTGAAGGACCCGCGCGCGGCGCGCTCGGCGTCGTCCCAGTAGTGCACCAGCTCGATCTGCGCGCGTTCGTCGCTGGGCGCGGCCAGGAACACGATGGTGCACGGCCGCTTGGTGCCGTTGAAGCGGCGCAGCTCGCGCAGGCCGAAGGCATCAACGTAGAACTTGATCGCGGCGTCGAGATCGCTGACGCGCACCGCGGTGTGCAGGTACTTCATGTGGCGCCTAACCTACAGCACCGGCGGGCCGGCCTTGAAGCCGGCCGGATCGGCGCCGGCGGGGGCGTGGCGGCGCACGCGTTCGTAAGTCGCCGCTTCCGTCATCAGCGCCGCCTCGTTGACGCCGGCCACGTCGGTCCAGTCGCCCGGCTTGAAAATCCGTTGCTGCATCTCGAGCGTGGAGTGCTGGCCTTTCAGGAGCACGTTGAAATAGACCTCCATGAAGCCGTCGACCGCGCGCTTGAACGCGGCCCAGCCGGCCTCGCCGCCGCCGTTCAGCTGCGCCGCGCGATAGGCGTCCATCGCCTTGGCCAGCTCGGCGAGCGCGGCGCGGCTGCGGGCGAGCCGCATGTCGAGGTTGGCCAGCGTGTCGGCCGCGGCGGCGTCGCCGGGTTTCACGTGCGGCTTCAGGATGTCGTGGATGCGCTGGTCCTGGCGGTGCAGGCGGTCCATCGCGGCGCGGATGTAATCGACGCAGGCGCCGAAGAACTCCACCGGCACCTGCTGTCCGCCGCCGCGCGCATCGATCCCCGCGGCGAACGCCTTGCGCACCTGGCCCAGGCGCATGCGCTCGCGTTGAACGGTGTTCTGAGCGGACGGGTCCATGATGCACCTCCCTGCCGGTCGACCGGCGCCGAGAGTCTTATCGCGCTTCGGCGGTCGGTGCCACTGGCGGCGCCAGCGACGGCGCTTCGGCCTCGATGCGGGCGCGCAGCTCGTCCAGCATCGCCTCGCGCGACAAGCCCTCGGGCAGCGCCGGCAGGAAGCGGAACACGATCTCGCCCGGCTGCTTGAGGATGCGCGTCTTGCCCCACAGGTAGCCCGAATTCAGCGCCATCGGAATCAGCGGCGCCTTGCAGTGCGCATACAGCCCGGCCACGCCGGGGCGATAGGGCGTGCGCGCGCCCGGGGCGGTGCGCGTGCCCTCGGGAAAGATCACCACCTGCTTGCCCGTGGCCAAGGCCGCGTCGGCGGCGCGCAACATCTTGCGCATCGCCGCGGCATGGCCGCCGCGGTCGATCGGCACCAGGCCCGAACGGCGGATGTACCAGCCGACAAACGGCACCAGCAGCAGCTCCTTCTTCAGCACGAACACCGGATCGGGCAGGTCGATGAACAGCCGGTAGGTCTCGAACGAGCTCTGGTGCTGGGCGGCGACGATGCAGGCCCCGGCCGGCAGGTGCTCGCGGCCCTCGACGCGGCAGCTGATGCCCACCAGCGTGCGCGCCAGCGCCATCACGCCGCGCGCCCACATGCGGATGGCGGCGAGCGACCAGCGCGACGAGAACAGCGCCGGCAGGCAGACGATGGCCGCGATCAGCGTGAACGCCAGGAAGACGATGGTGTAGATCCAGGAGCGCAGCAGGATCACGGCGGGCTCTCCAGCCGAACGGGAATCAGCGCCAGGCGCAGCTCGGTCAGCAAATACTTGGTGTACTCCCGCGCGATCAGGCTGGCGGTGCCGGGCGCCCGCCACCAGTCGGCGCGCACGTTGGCCGGAAACACCGGGTGCGGCACGATGGCCACGCCCGGCATCACCGCGTGCAGTTCGCGCAGGCTGCGGCGCATGTGGTAGGCCGCCGTCACCAGCCGGATCGAACCGATCTGCGCGCCCGCCGCCCAGGCCGCGGTTTCCAGTGCGTTGCCCGGCGTGTCGGCGGCGGCGGTGCCGATGGCGATGCGCTCGACCAGCGCCGCGTCGGCGGCCCGCGCGGCGCCGATCAGGTCGGCCATGCGTACGTTGGCGCCGACGCCGGAGATGAACAGCCGATCGGCCCGTCCCTCGGCCAATAGCGCGAGCCCGGTCGAGATGCGCTCGGCCCCGCCGGTCAGGACGACGATGGCGTCGGTGCGCCGCTCCGGCTCGGCGACGGCGGTGGGCATCGCGCGCGCGAACCACACCAGCCCGCCGGCCCAGGCCAGCGCGACCGCGATCGACAGCCCCGCAACGAAGAATGCAACCCGCGCCATCGTCCCGGCTTTCGTCGCTCAGACCATGCGCGCGAGCAAGCGGCGCACGGTCAGGTTGGCGGTGAACGCCGATAGCGCGGTAGCCACCAGCGGCAGCGCCGCCAGTCCGGCCCAGAAGGTCCACGGCAGGCGCACGGCGGGCAGCACACCGGCGTCGATGCGGCCCGCGAGCCAGCCGATGGCGATCAGCGCCGGCACGAAGGCCATGGCGCCGATGGCGCCGCCGAGCAGCGTTTGTACCGCGGCCCGGCGTGAGAACTGCCCGGCGACGTAACCGTCTTTCGCGCCGACCAGGTGCAGCGCCTCGACCACCGGCGCGGCCTCGATCAGGCTGGCCTTGGTGGCGAACACCACCGTCAGCGCCAAGGCCGCGGTCACCATGGCGAACATCGCCGCCGCCAGCCAGCGGAACCCGCCGGCCAGCGCCACCACCCGGCCGAGCCAGGCGCGATGATCGTCGACCGCGGCCTCGGGCACGGCGCGCGCCAGCGCGGCGCTGACCGTGCCCACCGCTTCGGGCGTCGCGGTGGCCAGCGAGACGTCGACCAGGATCGGCAGGGGCAGGTCGGCGATCAGCCGTTCGTCCACCAGCCATGGTTTCAGCAGCGCGTTGACCTGGTCACGCGCCACGATCTCGGCGCGCGCCACTTCGGGCAATGCGGTCAGCGCCTCGACCGCGCGCTGGGCGCGCGCCGCGCCGCCGCCGCGGTCGCCGGCATCGGGCGGAATCTGCACCGTCAAGGCGCCGGACACACTCGTCGTCCACTGGCCGATCAGCGCCTCGACGTAGACCGCGCCGGTGAACGCCACGCCCGCCAGAAAAACGAACACCGCCACCAGCCAGGTGGTGAAGCGCCCGGCGGCGTCGGCGCGCGCCGGCAAATCGGAGGCTCGCCAGATCATGCTGCCGTTCTCATGCCGCGGCCGCGCGCACCGTCACCGCGCCGCCATCCAGGTGCAGGCGTGGAAACGCGAAGCGCTGCACCAGGGAATCGTTGTGCGTGGCCACGATCACGCAGCTGCCCAGCTTGTGCAGTTCGACGAACAGCTGCATCAGCCGCACCGCGATCGCGTCGTCGACGTTGCCGGTGGGCTCGTCGGCCAGGATCAGCTTGGGCCGGTTGACGACCGCGCGCGCGATCGCCACGCGCTGCTTCTGCCCGCCCGACAGCACGCTGGGCTTGGCGTCCATCAGGCCGTCGAGGCCGACCCATTTCATCAGCTCGGTCACGTCCTGGCGGATGGTTTCGGCCGGCACGCCGGCCACCTTGAGCGGCAAGGCGACGTTGTCGAACGCGCTGAGGTGATCGAGCAGGCGGAAATCCTGGAACACCACGCCCAGCTTGCGGCGCATCTCGGCGCGGCGGCCGCGCGAGGCGGCGGCCACGTCCTGGCCGAACAGGCGCACGTGGCCCGCGCTCGGCAGGTTCGACAGGTACAACAGGCTGAGCAGCGAGGTCTTGCCCGCGCCCGACGGCCCGGTCAGGAAATGCAGCGACCCGGCCGGCAGCGACAGGGTCAGGTTGGAAAAAATCTCCGGCCCGTTGCCATAGCGCAAGGCCACGCCGGCCAGCTCGACCGGGTCGCCGGCGGGGTCGGTTTTCTTGCGTGGAAACAAGGCCATGATGGGGCGTTCGCGCTGGGCCGCGCAGGCCGCGACCGGGTCAACAGGTTTCGAGCAAAATCAAGCGCCTAACGGCCGGCCGGCGCAAGGTTTAGCTCCCATTAACATAGACCTTTGTAATATAAAAAGATAACCGCCGTGTCGCTGGGTGCTGGATGCGCATTACCTGTCCGAACTGCACGGCCCATTTTGAGATTCCGACCGAGCTGTTGGGCAAGAAGGGTCGCTCGCTCAAGTGCGCGAGCTGTGGCCATTCCTGGTACCAAACCGCGCAAGTGGAAACGCTCGATCTGGCCGACATCATGGGCCAGGAGTACGTGCAGCGCGCCCAGGCCGAGATGGGCGTGGCGCCGCCGCGCGTCACGCCGCCGGCCGCCGCCAACCGGCCGACGCCGACGGCCACCGCGCAGCAGCAATTGCGGCAGATGGCTGCGCCGCGTCCGCAGGCCCCGCCGCCGCGGCCGGGCGCCGCCGGTCAGCCACCGATCGGCGCGATGCCGCCAGGCGCCATGCAACCGGGTCAAGTCCAAGCCGGCCAGATCGCGGTCGCGTCGCGCCAGCAAGCCGTGCGCGCCGCGCCGATCGGCGCGTCGATGCGCGGCGGCCAGCCGATGCAAGGCGCGCCCGCGGGCACGGCGCAATCCTGGTATCAGGGCCAGCCGCAACAACCGGGCGCGGTCGGCCAACCGGGCGCGGCGTCGTGGTATCAGGGCCAGCCGCCACCGCCGGGCGCGGGCGGTCAGCCGGGCGCGGCGTCGTGGTATCAGGGCCAGCCGCCACCGCCGGGTGCGATGGGTCAGCCCGGAGTCATTCAGTATCCACCGCGCGCGCCGGGTCAGCCGGGCGCCATCGGCGGACCTGCGGCGGTCCGGTCGATGATGGGACAGGCCGGCGCGCAAGCCGTCGGCGACGGCGCGGTGTCATGGTCGCAAAGCGGGCAAGCTGGCGCGATCGGTGCGCCGGGCGCTCCCGCGCAGTCGATGCGCGGTCCCGGCCAGCCGGGTGCGGCAGGCGCGCCGGGGCAGGCTCGCTCCATGATGGGTCAGGCCGGCGCGCAGGCGGTCGGTGACGCCGCGGTGTCGTGGTCCCAAGGCGCGCCGACCGGGGCCACAGGTGCCCCGGGCCAGGCCCGCTCGCTGATGGGTCAGGCCGGCGCCCAGGCGGTCGGCGATGGCGCGGTGTCGTGGTCGCAGAACGCACCGGCTGGTGCGCCCGGTGCTCCGGGCCAGCCGGCGCAATCGATGCTGGGCCAGGCCGGCGTGCCGGCCACCGGCGATGCCGCGGTCTCGTGGATGCAGAACCAGGCGCAAGCCGGACCGGGCGCGCCCGGCCAGTCGATGCGCGATGCCGGCGCGGCCGGCGGCCCCGGTGCGCCGGGCCAATCGATGATGGGTGCGCCGGGTGGCCCGGGTCAGCCGGGACAATCCCTGATGCAGCCGGGTGCGGCGGGCGGGCCTGGCCAGGCGGCGCAAGCCGCCGCGCAG
>JANRJB010000009.1:0-13370 GCA_033764265.1 Rhodospirillaceae bacterium
TTGAGAGGCTGGCGGCGGACGGGCGCCTCGCCAACCCGGTCAGGTCCGGAAGGAAGCAGCCGTAACGAGTTTCCGCCCGGGTCGCCGTCCAGTCTCTCACCTCTCGCCGCCAGCCTGAAAAGCCCTGCGCCATGAACGACGCCCGCCCCACCGCCACGCCCACCGTGCCCGGTGGGCCAAACGGCGGCGGCGCGGCGGCCTACCGTGTGCTGGCCCGCAAGTACCGCCCGGTCACCTTCGATCAACTGATCGGCCAGGACGCGGTGGTGCGCACGCTGACCAACGCCATCACCTCGGGCCGCATCGCCCAGGGCTACATGCTCACCGGCGTGCGCGGCGTCGGCAAAACCACCACCGCGCGGCTGATCGCACGCGCGCTCAACTGCATCGGCCCTGACGGCGCGGGCGGGCCCACGCCCAACCCCTGCGGTGTCTGCGCCAACTGCACCGCCATCGCCGAGGACCGCCACGTCGACGTACTCGAGATGGACGCCGCCAGCCGCACCGGCATCGACGACATCCGCGAGTTGTTGGAGGGCGTGCGCTACCGCCCCACCTCGGCGCGCTACAAGATCTACATCGTCGACGAAGTGCACATGCTGTCGGAGAAGGCCTTCAACGCGCTGCTGAAAACGCTGGAGGAGCCGCCTGCGCACGTGAAGTTCATTTTCGCCACCACCGAGATCCGCAAGGTGCCGGTGACGGTATTGTCGCGCTGCCAGCGCTTCGACCTGCGCCGCATCGACGCCGACAAGCTGGCCGCCCTGTTCCGCCAGGTCGCGGCGGCGGAGGGCGCCGCGGTCGAGGACGGCGCGCTGGCGCTGATCGCGCGCGCCGCCGACGGGTCGGCCCGCGACGGGCTGTCGATCCTCGATCAGGCGATTTCGCAGTCGATGTCCGGTTCGGCCGGCGCGCCCGTCACCGAGGCCGCGGTGCGCGACATGCTGGGCCTGGCCGATCGCGCCAAGGTGTTCGACCTGCTCGACGCGGCGATGAAGGGCGACGTGAAGTCGGCGCTGGCCGTGCTGGCCGATCAGTACGCCGCCGGCGCGAACCCGATTGTCGTCGTGCAGGACCTGTTGGAACTGGTGCACTGGCTGACGCGGGTCAAGCTCGCCCCCGATGGCGCCGCCGATCCCGGCCTGGCCGAGACCGAGCGCACCCGCGGCGTCGCCATGGCCCAGGCGTTGTCGGTGCCGGTGCTGTCGCGCGCCTGGCAGATGCTGATCAAGGGCCTGAGCGAGGCGCGGTCCGCGCCCCTGCCGCTGCAGGCGGTGGAAATGTTGCTGATCCGCATGGCCTACGCCGCCGACCTGCCGACGCCGGCCGACGCGCTCAAGCAACTCGAGAGCGGCGGCGCGGTGGCGGTCAAGGCCGGCGCGGCCGCGTCCTCCACGCCACCCGCTGGTCCGCGCGCAAGCCTTTCGGTCGCTTCGTCCGGCGCGGTCTCGACCGCCGCGGTGGCGCAAGCCAACCCATCCGCGCCGCCGGCGCTGGCCCACGATCCCATGCCTGCCACCTTCGCCGCGGCCGCCGATCTGTTCGAGAAGCACCGGGAGGTCAAGCTGGCCGCGCTGTTGCGGCGCAACGTGCACCTGGTGAAGTTCGAACCGGGTCGCATCGACATCAACCCGCAGAAGTCGGTGCCGTCCGACGTGCCGGGCCAGGTCGGCAAGCTGCTCGGGCAATGGACCGGCCAGCGCTGGATGGTCAGCGTGGTCGGCGCGCCGGGCGAGAAAACCCTGCACGAACAGATTCTCGATCGCGCCCGCGCCGAACCCTTGGTGGCCGCGATCCTTGACGCCTTCCCGGGTGCGGCCATCGATAATATCCGCCGCGCCGAAGATCACTGACCGTTTCAGGAGCACGCGAGCGATGTCCAATGTCGGCATGATGATGAAGAAGCTGCAGGAGATGCAGGCGCGCATGGGCGACATGCAGCGCCAGCTGGGCGAACTGGAGGTCACCGGCTCGGCCGGCGGCGGCATGGTGGCCGCGGTCCTGAACGGCAAGGGCGAGATGCGCCGCATCAAGATCGACGCCAGCCTGGTGACGCCGGCGGAAAAAGAAGTGCTGGAGGACCTGATCGTCGCCGCCGTCAACGACGCCCGCGCCAAGGCCGACGCCGAGGCCCAGGCGCAAATGGCCAAGCTCACCGGCGGCCTGCCGCTGCCACCGGGGCTCAAGCTGCCGTTTTGAGGGCCGCGACCGAACTCTTTTCCTCTCCCATGAACGGGGAGGAAGAAGCAAATTGCTGACAGGTCATCATGGCCGGGGCTGACATCGAGGCGTTGATCCGCCAGCTGGCCAAGCTGCCGGGGCTGGGCCCGCGCTCGGCGCGGCGCATCGCGCTCGCGCTCATCAAGCGGCGCGAATCCCTGCTCGACCCCTTGATCCTGGCGCTTGAGAATGCCGCCGCCGGCGTGCGGGTGTGCGCGACCTGCGGCAACTTCGACAGCCAGGATCCGTGTACCATCTGCGCCGACCCGCGCCGCGACGCCCACGTCATCTGCGTGGTCGAGGACGTCGCCGACATCTGGGCGCTGGAGCGCACCGCGGCCTTTCGCGGCCGCTATCACGTCACCGGCGGTTTGCTGTCGCCGCTCGACGGCATCGGCCCCGCCGACCTGAAGGTCGACCGCCTGATCCGCCGGGTGAAGGACGCCGCGGTGACCGAGGTGATCCTGGCCTTGAGCGCCACCGTCGAGGGCCAGACCACGGCCCACTACATCGCCGACCGGCTGAAGGAAACCGCGGCGCAGGTCTCGGGCCTGGCCCATGGCGTGCCGGTGGGCGGCGAACTCGACTACCTCGACGACGGTACCATCGCCGCGGCCCTGAAAGCCCGCCGGCCGGTGTAGGCAACGCCCGGCCCCGGCACGTATGCCGATTCGCAAAGCCCTGCTGCGGAAATGGGGGCCGCGCCGCCACGGCCGCGCCATAATCGCGACACATCTTCAGGCATGGTATGACACACCCGATGCATGAGGAGGCGCCGCTTCGGGCGAGCGCCCTGTTCAGGAGGTTTTCATGTTGATCCGTCTGTTCGCCGTTGCCGCCGCGGGCCTGGTGCTCTCGGCTTGCGTCGGCCCGCGCTATGTCACCTCGGACGTGACGCGCTTCCACACCCTGCCCACGGTCGCGGGCGGCGCCACCTTTGCCATCGTCGCGGCGGACAAGGAGCAGGAACAAAGCCTCGCCTTCCGCCAGTACGCCGACCAGCTCAACGCCAGCCTGACCCAGGTCGGCCTGCGCCAGTTCACCGGCGAGGCGGGCAAGCCCGATTACGTCGTCACGCTGAAGTACGGCGTCGACGGCCCCAGCCCCGACATCCGCTCGCGCAACGTCTCGGTCGGGGTCGGCTACGGCTACTGGGGCCGGCACTGGGGCCTGGGCGGCCACTATGATCCGTGGGCCAGTTCCTACGCCAACACCCAGCAGGTCTACGTGCGCCGGGTCGAGCTCGACATCTACAAGGGCGCCACCTGGGGCACCGCCAGCCCCGAGAAGGTGTACGAAGGCCGCGCGCTCAGCGAAGGCTTGAACGGTCAGGTCGAACCGGTGATGCCCTATATCCTCGAGGCGCTGTTCAAGGATTTCCCGGGCGCCTCCGGCTCCACCCGCACGGTGCGGGTCGAAGTGCCGGCCGATGCCGACGTGACCAGCACCACCACGACGCCCAGCTCGCGCTCGAGCATGTAGGCGGTGAATGGCGAGGCCCCGGATTCATTCCGGGGCCCACTTCTCAATCGAACGCCAATCGTAAGTCATATGCGCGATGGACCCCGGCACAAGGCCGGGGTGTAGCTCGATTTCGATAGGCCTTACGCCTTCTCAACCTTCAGCTTCGCGCCGCTGGTGCCGATGACCCTGACACGCGCGCCGGCGGGCAGGTCGGGGCCTTCCACCAGCCACGACCCGTCGGCCAGGTTGACGCGACCGTGGTTGTTCTCGATCGCGGTCGCCAGCGTAAACACCTGGCCGACGTATTGCGCGCCGCGCTGATTGAGCGTCGGGTCCGCGCTCGGCACCTGCGAGGGTTTGTACACCCGCCGGCCGACCACGGTGGCGATCACCCCCAGTACAGCGAAGATGACGAAGTCGATCTGCCAGCCGAGGCCGGGGGCGAAGAACGCCACGAACCCGGTGATCGCCGCCGCCACGCCCAGCCAAAGGAAGAAGATTCCGGGCGCGGCCAGCTCGACGATGAACAGCACCAGCGCGGTGATCCACCACGCCCAGTGATTGAAGTTTTTCAGGAATCCCAACAGCGCGTCGTCGTCCATGGCGAGTTACCTCACAGCGCGAGTCGGTACGTCCCGCCACCCCCTCACCGCTTCGCTCTCGCTCAGCACCCTCTCCCCCTTCAGGGGGAGAGGGTTGGGGTGAGGGGGCCGGGCCGGCATCGCGCGACACTCCATCACACTCAACTCCCGGCGTTGGGCAGGCGCGGCGGTGGGCGCGGCGCGCCAGGAGCGGGCGTGCCCCCGCCTGACGACGCACCGCCGCGGGTGGCGGCTTCGCGCGCGAGTTCCGCAATGCCGGCGATGGCGCCGATCACGCCCGAGGCCTCGAGTGGCATCAGCACCAGCTTTTCATTGGGCGCCTTGGCGATATCGCGCAGCGCTTCCACGTACTTCTGCGCGACGAAATAGTTGATCGCCTGCACGTCGCCCTTGGCGATCGCCTCCGACACCATCTCGGTGGCCTTGGCTTCGGCTTGGGCCAGTCGCTCGCGCGCCTCGGCCTCGCGGAAGGCGGCCTCGCGCTTGCCCTCGGCCTCCAGGATCTGGCTCTGCTTCTGGCCCTCGGCGCGCAAAATGGCCGCCTGCTTGGAGCCCTCGGCCTCCAGGATTTCGGCGCGCTTCTCGCGCTCGGCCTTCATCTGCCGGGCCATGGCGTCGACTAGGTCGCGCGGCGGCGAGATGTCCTTGATCTCGACGCGCGTCACCTTCACGCCCCACGGCGAGGTCGCCTCGTCGACCACCTTGAGCAGCCGCGCGTTGATCGAATCGCGCTGCGACAGCAGCTCGTCCAGGTCCATGCTGCCCATCACCGTGCGGATGTTGGTCATGGTCAGGTTGAGGATCGCCACCCCCAGGTTGCCGACTTCATAGGCCGCCTTGGCGGCATCCAGCACCTGATAGAACATTACCGCGTCGACCGTGACCGCGGCGTTGTCCTTGGTGATGGCCTGCTGCGAGGGCACGTCCAGCACCTGCTCCATCATGTTCAGCTTGCGCCCGACGCTCTCGATGAACGGCGTGATCAGGTTGAAGCCAGGCGTGAGCGTGACTGTGTACTTGCCGAAGCGCTCGACGGTGTAGTTCCAGCCCTGCTTGACCACCACCACCGTCTTGAAGACGAGGACGATGCCCAAGATCAGCACAATCACGGCGAAGGTCGATCCGGCCACGGTGGGTCCTTTCCTGACGAAGGGTCGGCTTATTGCAACAGAGTGCGGCGGGTTTCAGGCGCCGCCGGCGCGGCGATCCGCTCGGTCGGTTCCGCCTCCAGCGGGATCGATTCGATCGTCTCGCCGCGCTTGAGGATCTTGGTGGTCGAGGTCTGGATCTCGGCCACGTCCTTGCGCGCCGATTCGAAGTGACTGGCCAGGTTGCCGACCCGCTTGTCCAGGCGCACCACGTCCTCCATCAGCTTGCCGATCTCGGCCTGGATCACGTGCGCCTGCTCGCGCATGCGCGCGTCCTTCAGAACGGCGCGCACGGTGTTGAGTGTGGCCATCAGCGTGGTCGGCGAGACCACGTAGACGCGGCGCTTGAAACCGTCCTCGACCAGCGCCGGGAAGCGGTCGTGCAGTTCGGCGAACACCGATTCCGCCGGCACGAACATGATGGCCGAATCCGCCGTCTCGCCGGGAACAATGTACTTCTCGGCGATGTCGCGGATGTGCTTGAGCACGTCGGTGCGGAACGCCTGTTCGGCGGCCGCGGTCTCGCGTTCGTCCTTGGCCGCGCGCAGTCGCGCATAGGCCTCGTGCGGGTATTTCGAATCGATGGCGATCAGGCCGGGCGGGTTGGGCAGCTTGATGACGCAGTCGGCGCGCTTGCCGTTGCTCAGGGTGAACTGGAATTCGAACGCTCCCGGCGGCAGCATGTTGCGCACCAGGTCTTCCATCTGGGTCTGGCCGATGGCGCCGCGCGCCTGCTTGTTCGACAGCAGGTCCTGCAGGCTGACCACGTCCTGCGACAGTTCGGCGATGTTCTTCTGCGCCGAGTCGATCACCGCCAGCCGCTCCTGCAACTGGGTCAGGGTCTCGACGGTTTTTTCGCCGGCCTTGCTCAGGTTCTCGCCGACCCGGCGTGTGACCTCGGCCAGCCGCTCGTCGAGCATCCTGGTCACGGCGCGCTCCTGCGCCTGTAAGGCCGTGCTCATCTGGGCCTGCGCGGTGGTCTGGCTGTCGCCCAGCTGGGCGAGCCGACCGCCCAGGGCGGCCTGGCTCTCGGCCAGGCGGGTCAGCGCCTCGCCCAGGCCGGCAATCTGCATCGTGGCGGCCGCGCGCGTCCGCGCGGCCAGCACCACGGCCACGGCGATGGCGACAATCGCCGCCAGGCCGCCGGCGCCGAACATGAGCAGGGTGGGGTTGAGTTGGCTTGCGTCCATGCGGGCCTGAGTCTGCCGCGAATTTGCTACAATGCGTTCTACAATCCGGTCCGCTCACCCTATCTTAAACCGGCGCGGTCGACTACGTTCCCGCGAGCCTGGGTTGCAAGGTCGATGCCATGATCAAGTTGATGCCGCTCCTGCTGTTGGTTTCGTTCGCCGCAGCCGCCGAAACAGAAGTGCCTCCGGCCGCGCGCACCGCCGTCGAGCTGACCATCTACGAGCAGGATCTGGCGCTGGTGAAAGATCGCCGCAGCCTGACCCTGCCGGCTGACTCGGCCGAACTGGCGTTCACCGGCGTCAGCAGCCAGATGCAGGCCGAAACCGCCTTGTTGCGCGTGCTGACGGGCGAGGCGCTGAGTGTCGCCGAGCAGACCTTCGACTTCGACGTGATCTCGCCCGACAAACTGTTGCGGCGCAGCGTCGGCGGCGAGGTCACGGTGGTGTCCACCAATCCCGCCACCGGCCGCGACACGGTGGAGCGCGCCCGCGTCATCAGCGTCGATAACGGCCTGGTGCTGGAGATCGCCGGCAAGATCCACACCGAAGCGCCGGGGCGCATCGTGTTCGACGCGCTGCCCGACGACCTGCGCACCTCGCCGACTCTGGTGGTGGCCGCCACCGGCAAGGCGGGCGCACAGTCCCAGGTCGAGCTGAGCTATCTGACGGGCGGGCTGTCGTGGCGGGCCGACTACGTGGCCGATTACGACGCCGACGCCAGGCGCCTCGATCTGACCGCCTGGGCCACGGTCATGAACACCGCCGGCGTGGACTTTGATGGCGCGAAGCTCAAGCTGGTCTCGGGCCAGGTCAATCGCGCCTCGGCCCCGCGCGAGCCGAAGGTGATGATGCGCGCCATGGAAATGGCCGCCGCCGCGCCCATGGCCGACGGCGTCGCGGCCGAGGCCGTCGGTTCGTTCCACCTCTACGACTTCGCGCCGGCCGTGGACCTGGCCGCCAACCAGACCAAGCAACTGGCGCTGATGGAGGCCTCGGGCATCGCGGTGACGCAGGAGTACGTGGTCCGCGGCCAGCCGAACTTCTACTTCGGCCAGATGCAGGGCGCGCCCCAGCCGGCCAACGCCGAGACGGTGATCGCCTTCGCCAACGACGCGGCGGCCAAGCTGGGCCTGCCTTTGCCCGCGGGCGTGGCGCGGGTCTACGGCGCCGACGCGGCGGGGGCCGACCAGTTCCTGGGCGAGGACCGGATCGGCCATATCCCCGAGGGTGGCGAGGTGCGCATCACGCTGGGCCGCGATTTCGACATCACCGCCGAGCGCCAACAGATGAGCTTCGTGCGCGCGGCGGAAAATCTGGCCCTGTCGGTGTGGCGCATCGCGCTGCGCAACGCCAAGGACAAGGCGGTCACCGTGCGGGTGGTGGAGCCGCTGCAAGGCGATTGGGAAATCCTGAAGGAAACCGCGGCCCACACCAAGACCAATGCCAATACCGCTGAGTGGTTGATATCCGTGCCGGCCAAGGGCGAAGCGGTGCTGGAATACAACGTCCGCAGCCGGTTCTAGTGGTCCGATCCCAACATTCGCATCCCGGCTCATGGCGCAATCTTGCGAATGTCAAATCCGCTCCACTAGGCCGGTCGCGCCGCGGAGCGCCGTGTGACCGACATCTTCCCCTGGCTGGCCGCGCCGGCATTCACCTTGATCGGGCTTTCGCAGATCTACGTCTGGCCGCGCTGGCTGGCGTACTACGCCGTGCTGGCCGCGCGCGGGTCGTCGGCGATCAGGGTGCATGGCCTGGCGGTCGGCGCGCTCGGCGCTGCGGTCGTGGTGGTTCACAACGTCTGGTCCGGACCGGCCACGGTGCTCACGCTGGCCGGTTGGCTGATGCTGGCCGAGGGCGCCCTGTGCCTGGCCGCGCCGCGCCTGGGCCTGACGGCCATGGTCGCGAGCGACGGCACCATGCGCCGGCGCACCGTGATCGCCACCGGCGCGCTGTCGCTGGTGGTGGCGGGCGTGCTGTGGGCGCACCTCCTGCCGCCGCTATTCGCCGGCCCCGCCGCCGGTTGACCTTTTTCGACCCACGGCCTATCTCAGGCGCGAAGTCGATCCCGAGGGCGTATGGCCAAGCTCGATATCATCGTCGCGCCCGATCCGCGGCTGAAGCGGAAAAGCGAGCCTGTCGGCACGGTCGACGCCGCCACCGCCCGGCTGATGGCCGACATGCTGGACACCATGTACGAGGCGCCGGGCATCGGGCTGGCCGCGCCGCAGGTCGGCGTCGCCAAGCGCATCATCGTCGTCGATCCGGCGCGCGAGGGCGAACCGCGCAAACCCCTGAAGATGGCCGACCCGGACATCGTCTGGGCCTCGCCCGAAACCAAGGAGCACGAGGAAGGCTGCCTGTCGCTGCCCGAGGAATACGAGATGGTGACGCGGCCTGACCGGATTCGGGTGCGCTACACCGACGAGACCAATACCCGCCGCGAGATCGAGGCCGAGGGCCTCTTGTCGGTGGTCATCCAGCACGAGATGGATCATCTGGAGGGCACGCTGTTCGTCGACCACATCTCGCGCCTGAAGCGCGACATGATCCTGCGCCGGCTGACCAAGATCAAAAAAGCTCACAAGCGCCACGCGCTGGAGCCGGCGTGACGCGGTGCGAATGATCCCGAAAACAAACCGCCCTCACCCGCACGCTCCGCTCGCACCCTCTCCCCGTGGGAGAGGGCGGGGGTGAGGGTTTGTTGATCCGGTCAAGGGACGTGCTTAACACCTCACGGTCGCGCAATAGACCAAGCTGTCGTCCATGCGCGTGATCTTCATGGGCACGCCGGAGTTCGCGGTCGCGGCGCGCCCCCCCCCGGCCCCACCTCACCCCAACCCTCTCCCCAGGGGAGAGGGTGCGAGCGGAGCGAGCGGGTGAGGGTGAGTTCATGTTCGGTTGGGTCTGGTGCGAGCTTTTTGAACGTCGAAGCTGACTCATGCGCGTGATCTTCATGGGCACGCCGGAGTTCGCGGTCGCGGCGCTCACGCGCCTGGCCGAACGTCACGACATTGCTGCGGTCTATACCCAGCCGCCGCGCCCGGCCGGTCGCGGCCAGGCCGCGCGCAAAAGCCCCGTGCACCAACTTGCCGATGCGCGCGGCTGGCCGGTGCGCACGCCGGCGTCGCTCAAGTCCGACGATGAACAGGCTGTCTTCGCCGCGCTGAACGCCGACATTGCCGTGGTCGCGGCTTACGGGCTGATCCTGCCGCGCGGCGTACTGGACGCGCCTCGGCTGGGCTGCGTCAACATCCATGCCTCGCTGTTGCCGCGCTGGCGTGGGGCAGCGCCGATCCAGCGCGCCATCATGGCCGGCGACACCGAAACCGGCGTGACGATCATGCAGATGGAGGCGGGCCTCGATACCGGGCCCATGCTGTTGGCGCGCGCGGTGCCGATCACCGACGCCACCACCGCCGGCGAGTTGCACGACACGCTGGCCGCGCTCGGCGCCGAGCTGATCGTCGCGGCGCTCGACGGTCTCGCGACCGGCACCTTGGCCGCGACGGCGCAGCCGGTCGAGGGCGTGACCTATGCGGCCAAGATCGACAAGGCCGAGGCGCACGTGTCGTTCGACCGGCCGGCGCCCACGGTCGTGCGCCACATCCACGGCCTGTCGCCGTTTCCCGGCGCCTGGGTCGAAGCCCCGATGGGAACCGCGGCCGAGCGGTTGAAAGTGTTGCGTGCGGAACGTGCGCCGGCTGGCCCGACCGGCCGGGCCCCCGGCGAACTGCTCGATGACCGCTTCACGGTTGCCTGCGCCGATGGTGCGGTGCGCCTGACGCAGGTGCAGCGCGCCGGCAAGGCGGCGGTTGATGCCGCGGCATTCCTGCGCGGCTTTCCTTTGCCCGCCGGGACGCGCCTCGCCTAAAATGGCGACGGCAACACATCCAGCCCCATGTTCACACGACGGCGCAAGATCATCTCCCGCGGACAGACGGTCTATCTGTTCGAGCCGTCACCCGCCGGGATCGACGATTTCCTGGCCATGACCGCCGCCAGCCTGGCGTTCCACCAGCCATGGGTGTTCCCGGCCACCACGCCGCGTCGTTTCCGCGCCTATCTCGACCGCCTCGAAGGCGGCGGCGCGGTCGGCTACTTCATCGGTCGCGCCGCCGACGATGCCATGGTCGGCGTGGTCAACATCAACGACATCATCATGGGCGGCCTGCGCACCGGTTCGCTCGGCTACTACGTCGGCGCCGAATTCGCCCGGCGCGGCTACATGCGCGAGGGTCTCTCGCTGGTGCTCGACCAGGCCTTCGATGCGTTGGAGCTCAACCGGCTCGAGGCCAACGTCCAGCCGGGCAACGCCGCGTCGCTGGGGCTGATCACGCGGCTCGGCTTCCGGAAGGAAGGTTTCTCGCCCAAGTATCTCCAGATCGACGGCATCTGGCGTGACCACGAACGCTGGGCGATCCTGGCCACCGAATGGCGCGCGCAGCGGGAGCTGCGGCGGGCGGCGGCGGCCGCGCCGCTGCGCCGCGGCGTGCTGGCCTGATCGGCGCCGCGACCCGCCCATGCCCCGCTTCAAGCTGACGGTGGAATACGACGGCACGCCGTTCGTCGGCTGGCAGCGCCAGGATAACGGCCTGTCGGTGCAGGAGGTGCTGGAGACCGCAGCCTCCAAATACTGCCAGGCCGAGATCGCCGTCGCCGGCGCGGGGCGCACCGACGCCGGCGTGCACGCCCTGGCCCAAGTCTGCCACCTCGACATTCCGCGCGACGACCCGCCCGACAAGGTCGCCGCCGCGCTCAACGCCCTGTCGCGACCCCATCCGGTCGCGGTGCTGAAGGCCGAGCCTGTGGCCGAGGATTTTCACGCCCGCTTCTCGGCGGTGGGCCGCGCCTACGAGTATCGTATCGTCTCCCGGCGCGCGCCGCTGGCGCTCGACGTCAATCGCGCCTGGTGGATCGCCCATCCGCTCGACGCCCAGGCCATGCACGACGCCGCGCAGGTGCTGGTCGGTCGGCACGATTTCTCCACGTTCCGCGCCGCCGAGTGCCAGGCCGATTCGGCCGTCAAGACGCTCGATGCGCTCAGCGTCACCCGCCGTGGCGAGGAGATCGCGATTGCCGCGGCGGCGCGCTCGTTCCTGCATCACCAGGTGCGCAACATCGTCGGCACACTCAAATTGGTGGGCGAAGGCAAGTGGCGCACGCGCGACGTCGAACGCGCGCTCGAGGCCAAGGATCGCAGCAGGGGCGGCCAGACCGCGCCGGCCTGCGGGCTGTATCTGACCGGCGTGCGCTATCCCTGAACCCCGCCGCGCCGCTGCCTTAGCGCTGGACCGCGGCCCTGGCCGGAAGGTACGCGGGCTTGATCACGTTTCGCCAGCTGTCGAGCACGCGATCGGACAGTTCGACCTCGTCATCGACGGCATGGAAGACGACGTTAAGGCAATCGGGGTTGCCCAGGCACTCGCGCGTCAATCGCGCCAGCCCGTCGCGGGTGATTGCACCGACGGCGGTGCGATCCTTGGACAGTCGCGCGCGGCCCGATTCCTTCACCTCCATCGGCAGCAGCGTCAGGTGGCGGATGATGGTGTAGGGCACGCCGCTGCCGATCAGGATCTCCTCGGCCACGGTTTTCGAGGCGATCGCCTGGCGCTGCACGGGGAAGGCCTTTTCCACGTTGATCAGGCTGGCGCTGTCGCCCGCGCCGATCGCGCCATGCAGGATCAATTGCCCAACGCCGGTCGCCGCGGCCCACTTGGACACGATAAGCTGGCTCTTCTCATAGAAGTCCTGCGACCCGCTGAAGGCGGCGCTCGACGCGTCGATCACCGCGCGATACTTGGTCCCCTTGAACACGCGTTCCATGTCGGCGTCCGCCACCATGTCGCCGGTCACGTATGTCACCGCTATTCCTGCGAGACGCGCCCGGTCCGAGGTCGGCCGCACCAGCACGGAAACGTCCTCTCCGGCGGCCGCCAGAACCTTGACGATCTCCGAGCCAAGTTGCCCGGTCCCGCCCAATACCAGCACGCCGCCGTCGGCGGCGCGCGCGACGGTGGTCAGTGCGAAAAAGCCAAGGACGATCGCGATCAGTATCCGCATGACAAATTGCCCACGTGTTGAGAGTGAACCAAGCCGGCCGAGCTTGGATTGTGCCGGTCTTGGTCCGCACCTTCAACGTCGGGCCCGCGCCAATCACCCGGCCCGGGTGGGGGCAATGGTCGGTGCGGTCAAGACCGGACGGCCGCCGTGTAGCGCGCGGCGACGCCCGGCCAGTTGATCGTCGCCATGAAGGCGTCAACGTAGGCGGCAGCTTTCGCGCCATAGTCCATGTGGTAGGCGTGCTCGTACATGTCGAGCGCCAGGATCGGCACGGCGTCGGCGCCCGTGTGGGCGTGGTCGGCGGCCCACAGGTTGACGAGACGCGCGAGCCGCGGCGAGTAGCTGAGCAGCACCCAACCCGATCCGCCGCCGAGCGCCTTGCCCATGGCGGCGAATTCTGCTTGCCAACGCTCGACCGAGCCGAAGTCGCGGGCCATTGCCGAGGCTAACGCACCCTCTGGTGCGCCGCCGGCGCCCAGACTTGCGAAGTACACCTCGTGCAGGATCGCGGAATTCAGCGCGATCAACTGTTCGCGCTTGAGCCCATTGAGCGCGAAGTTGGGCGCGCTCGCGAAGTCCGACGCGGCCAGCTGGTCGGTGATCGCGTTGTAGCGGCGCACGGCGCCTGAATAGTTGTTCTCCTGATGGCTGAGAATGATCTTCTCCGACAAACCGGAGATGCT
>JANRJB010000014.1:0-7148 GCA_033764265.1 Rhodospirillaceae bacterium
CGTTGCGCGGCGGCGCCTACGGCACCGGGCCGCTGTTCATCCGCTCCTCCTCGCGTGGCGGGCCCGACGACCGCAAGGGCGCGCGGCAGAGCTGGATCGGCTTCCGCGTCGCCGCGGCGGCGGAGAAGGCCGCGAAATGAAATCGCTGGTGGCCCTGGCGCTGTGGGCCCTCGCGCTGTGGGCCCTGCCCGCCGCCGCACAGGTTCAGGCTTTCCGCGACTGCGCCGACTGTCCGGAGATGGTGCGCATCCCGTCCGGGTCATTCGTCATGGGCTCGGCCGACACCGAAGCCGACCGCGAGACCAACGAAGGCCCACAGCGCACCGTCACCATCGCCAGGCCGTTCGCACTGGGGCGCACCGAGGTCACGGTCGGCCAGTTCGCGGCCTTTGTTGCCGCCACCGGCTACCAGGCCGCAAACGCCTGCGCCGATGTGGTCGCTCAGCGCGCCAAACGCGAATCGCCCCCGGGAAACTGGCGCGCGCACGGCTTCGCGCAGACCGACGACCATCCGGTCGCGTGCCTCAGCCGCGCCGACGCGCTGGCCTATATCGCCTGGCTGTCGAATGAGTCGGGCAAGTCCTATCGCCTGCCCAGCGAGGCGGAATGGGAATACGCCGCCCGCGCCGGCGCGCCCGCGCCGGACACGGTCGGGATCTGCCGCCGCGCCAACGTCGCCGATCAGGCCTTGCTGCGCGCGGCACCTCACTGGCCGCCGCCGTTCGCCGAATGCGACGACGGCCACGCTTTCACCGCGCCGGTGGCGTCCTATGCCGCCAATGCCTTTGGGCTGTTCGACATGGCCGGCAACCTGTGGGAATTCACCGCCGACTGCTACGCCGAGCGTTACCCCGACGCGCCGGTCGACGGCGGCGCGTATGTGCTCGCCGACTGCCCGCGCCACACCGTGCGCGGCGGCGGCTGGCTGAACGGGCCGGGGCCGTCGGGCGGCGACGGCGAGCATCGCCCTGCCAATCGCGGCCGCAACAGCCCCGGCGCGCATTTCGACAGCATGGGCTTCCGACTGGCGCGGGATTTGCCATGAAAAATCTGGTTCTCGCGCTGGCGCTGTGGCCGTTGGCGGCGCTGGCCCAACCGATGTCGCTCCGCGACTGCGCCGATTGCCCAGAGATGATTCGCATCCCGGCCGGCTCGTTCGTCATGGGCGCGCCGGCCGACGAGCTCGCGCGCGAGAACGTCGGCGCCGACTACGCGGCCTGGGAACAGCCGCTGCACGAAGTCAGAATTGCGCGCGCCTTCGCGCTGGCGCGCACCGAGATCACCCGCGCCCAGTATCAGGCGTTTCTGTCCGCGTCGGGCCACCCCGACCGCGGCGGCTGCCATGCCGAGTTCGGGTCCGAGCGCGCCGAGTTCCGCAAGAACGATGCCAAGTCGTGGCGCGATCCCGGCTTTCCGCAGGGGCCCGATCATCCGGTGGTGTGCGTCAACTGGCACGACGCGGTCGCCTACGCCGCGTGGCTCTCGGCCACCACCGGCCAGCGCTATCGCCTGCCGACCGAAGCGGAGTGGGAATACGCGGCCCGCGCCGGCACCGCGACCGCCCGGCATTGGGGCGACGGCCGCGCCGAAACCTGCCGCCATGCCAATGGCACCGACGCCGCCACCGCCGCGCACTTCGGCTGGTCGGGCGCCGATCGCGTGCATCCGTGCGACGACGGCTTCGTCTACACCGCGCCGGTCGGCGCGTTCGCGGCCAACGCCTGGGGCCTGGCCGACATGCTCGGCAACGCCTGGGAGTGGACGGCGGATTGCTTCCATCCCTCCTACGTCGGCGCCCCGGCCGACGGTTCGGCCCGGGTCGCGCCGGACTGCCCGGTGCGGGTGTTTCGTGGCGGCGGATGGTTGAATTCCCCGGTCGGCCTGCGCAGCGCCGCCCGCGGCCGCCGCCCGCCCGAGGGTCGCTTCAACGTCGGCTTCCGCGTCGCCCGGGACCTCGACTAGACAGATTAATCGTCTGATTTTTATAAGTATTTTTCCTCTTGATGGGCGCCGGTCCGGCGGCTATCTCATTAGTTATTAAGACTAACTCGCAATCGCAGTCGGGATCGTTCCGCATCATGTACGTTTGCATCTGCAACGCCCTGCGCCGCAGCCAGATCGAAGCCGCCGCCCGGCGTGGTGCCACAACGGTCGAGGCCGCCTACGCCGCCTGCGACAGCCAGGTGCAGTGCGGTCAATGCCGCGAGGACGCCGTGGCGGTGATCGCGGCCACGCACGCCGACGCAGCCACGACCTTTCGTCAGGCGGCCGAGTAGCGCCGGCGCGTTACGAACCGTCGGCCGGCTTGGTCTGGCTCTGGATGTAGTTCGGCAGGCCCATCTGCTCGATCAGGCCCAGCTGGGTCTCCAGCCAGTCGACGTGTTCTTCCTCGGACTCCAGAATGTCCTCGAACAGTTCGCGGCTGATGTAGTCGCCCACCTTCTCGCAGTGGGCGATGGCGTCCTTCAGCACCGGCATCGCCTGCAGTTCCAGCTTCAGGTCGCAGCGCAGCACCTCGGTCACGTCCTCGCCGATCATCAGCCGGCCCAGGTCCTGCAGGTTGGGCAGGCCGTCCAGGAACAGGATGCGCGCCATCAGCTTGTCGGCGTGCTTCATTTCGTCGATGGATTCCTTGTATTCGTGCGCGCCCAGCCGCTCCAGGCCCCACTGCTTCAGCATGCGCGCGTGCAGAAAATACTGGTTGATGGCCGTCAGCTCGTTCTTGAGCACGCGGTTGAGAAACTTCAAAACGTCCTTGTCGCCTTGCATGACCGCGCTCCGGAACCTGTTGCTTCAACTGAGTAAGCCGAAGCCTAGCAACTGGGTCCCGCGACGCCAATCCAAAGCCTAGAGCGGCCACACCATCAGCAGGGTCGGCACGCCGACGATCAGCACGATGGCCTCGAGCGGCAGGCCCAGCCGCCAATAGTCTGAAAATGCGTAGCCGCCCGGACCCATCACCAGCGTGTTGTTCTGGTGCCCGATCGGCGTGAGGAAAGCGCAGCTGGCCGCGACCGCAACGCCCATCAGGAACGTGTCGGGATTGACGCCCAGCTCGCGCGCCATCGCGACTCCCACCGGCCCGGCGATCACCATCGTCGCGACGTTGTTGAGCACGTCCGACAGTGTCATCACCACCATCATCAACAGCACCAGCGCCACCACCGCCGATTCGCCCTGCGTCACGGCCAACAGCACGTTGGCGATCAGCGCCGTGCCGCCGACGGCGTCGAACGCGGCGCCCATCGGCAGGAAGCAGGCCAGCATCACCACCACCGGCCAGTCGATGGCGTCGTAGAACTCGCGCGCCGGAATCAGGCCCGAGGCGCCGTAGCCCGCCACGGCGATAGCCAGCGCGGTGGTAAACGACAGGACGCCCGACGTGGCCGCGACGATGGCGGCTACAAACAATCCCACGGCCAGCGCCACCCGCCACGGCTGTGGGGCGGACATGCTGGTCTCTGCAACTGCCATCAAACCCAGCCATCGCACCGAGTTTTCGATCGCCGCGCGCTTGCCGGCAATCAAGAGCAAGTCGCCCGCCTCGATGGTCCTGGACCGAACCTGCTCGCGGAAGAAACGCCCGGCGCGCGCGATGCCCAGCAGGGTCACGCTGTAACGGGACCGCAGCCGAATGGACTCGGCCGAACGCTCGGCCAACGGCGAATCCGACCGCACGATCACTTCCACCATGGTCAGCGGAGGCTCACCCGCCGCCGGCCGGCCTGCGCCGGTCGTGCTGTCGTCGTGACCGGCCGCGCCATCCTGCGGAACGCGCCGGCCCACGTCGACCAGCGCAGTTGCCTTCATGAACTCGGCGATGGCATCGCGCGTGCCTTCCACCGACAGCAAGTCGCCCGCCTCGATCTGGACGAATTGCCCGCTCCGGGGCACCGGCTTGCCGCCCCGGATCAGGCCCACGATCAAGACGTCGGATTTCTCCGCATCCTCGGTCAGGTCGGCTACGAACTTGCCGACCAGCGGCGCGCCTTCGGCAACCTCGAGTTCGGCGATGAAGTCGTCCTGCTGGGCCAAAAGGGGCGAGGGGCCGCGCGGGCTGGGCAGCAGGCGCCAGCCGATCAGCGCCACGAACGCCAACCCGGCCGCGGCCACCGCCAGTCCGACCGGCGCGAAGTCGAACATGCGATACGGCTCACCCAGGTGCTGGGCGCGCAGCGTCGAGGCGACGATGTTCGGCGGTGTGCCGATTAGCGTGATCATGCCGCCCAGGATCGACGCGAACGCCAGCGGCATCAGCGACAGGCCGGGCGAGCGTCCGGCCTTGCGCGCCGCCTGAATGTCGAGCGACATCACCAAGGCCAGCGCGGCGACGTTGTTGATCACCGCCGACAGGGCCGCCGCCACACCGCCGGTGATGGCGATGTGGCTCGGTAGTCCGCGGTCGGGCTTGATGACGCCGGCGGCGACCAATCCCAGCGCGCCGGAGTTTTCCAGCGCCCGCGAGGCGATCAGCACCAGGGCGACGATCACCACGGCCGGGTGGGCGAAGCCGGAAAACGCCTCGGCCTCGGGCACCACGCCCAGCACCACCGCGGCGAACAAGCCGCCCGCCGCCACCAGGTCATGGCGCAGCCGGCCCCACAGCATCAGCCCCAGAACCAGGGCAAACAGCGTGAACAGGATGATCTGATCGGCGGTCATGCGGCTCTCCCAATTCGCCCGCGCCGGACGACCAGGAGACTATAGCCGACCAAATCAGGTCGCGCGCATCGCCGTCGATTCGCGCGCCGCGGTCGGCCGAGTGGCCGTGCGCGGCCTCGATTTTCTCGGATTCTCTACGGAATATGCGGGCCGGTGTCCGCGTCTGTTATGCTATGCAACCTGGACCGATCCCGGTGCGTTTGCCGTTAACCTTTCACCTCTCGGCCCGGCCGATGGAGAGTTCAATGCGCTCAATTCGACACCTCGCGATGCGCGGCGCGGCCTTGGCCGCCATGCTCGCGGCCGCGGCCACCCCCGCCCAGGCGGCCCTCAACGGCTCGCTGTATGCGGTGATCGCGCCCACCTACAACGGCGCCGGGGGCACCACGTCGTTCATCCGCCTGTTCAACGGCGGCGCGGCGGCGACCAACTTCAGCGTCACCGTCCAGGGTTCGCCCTCGGGCAACACCTACGGCACGGCCACCATCTCGATCCCGGTGCGCGCCTCGCAGCAATTCAGCCTCGGCGATATTCTCAGCCGGGCCAATGCCGGCGCGCTCGCCGGCGGCGACACCAACTACTCGCTTTACATCCAGAACCCGGAACCGTCGGCCGGCTACCAGCACGTCACCTTCAACGGCGGCAACAATTTTTTCGAGAACGTCAGCAGCTGCAAGCACCTGCTCAACCAGTCGATCGGCGCGGTGGTCGCCAGCGCGGCCCTGATCAACGTTCACACCACGCGTCTCACCGCGTTCCCCAGCCAGGTCGAGATTCATAACTTCTTCAATGGGCCGGTGACTTACCGGCTGACGGTGATCGCGGCCCGCACCGGCACCATCCGCGGCACCATGGACGTGGCTATCGCCGCCAACGAAACGCGGGTGCTGACCATGAGCAGCATCGAAAACCAGGTGAACTGGCAGCCCGCCACGGACGAGCAGCACGCCAACATCGTGGTCACCGACCCCAGCGGCGCGGCGCCCAACGTCATGCTCAGCCAGTCGATCGTCAACCAGGGGCTGTCGGCCAACATCAGTATGAGCACCGCTTGCGCGGTCAACGCGCCGGCCGGTTCCGGCGGCGGTGGCGGGCTCGGCGGCGGCGGCGGAATCAGCTATTAAGGCGAAGTCCCGGCGGTCCGCCGTTTGCGAGTGAAGCGCGGCCGCCTTCATTCGCAGTCGGCCGCCCATGTCGCTCTCAGCGCTCGCGCCCGAGCCCAGCTTCGAACGCCGCGCGCTCAATCGCGCCACCTTCGGCGCCCGCGCCGCCGAGGAAGTGCGCGTGCAGGAGGTCGGCTGGCCCGCCTGGGTGGCCGAGCAGCTGAAGCCGCCGCCGGGCGACGAGCCCGAACTGGCCCAGCACATCGCCACGCGCTCCATGCACATCCGCTATGCCGTGCAGCTGCCGGCGGGCAAAAGCCCCGGTTGGCCGGCGGTCGATGAACGCCGGCCGCTCAATTATCTGCGCGCCGAGCTGCCGGCGATCTGGGACATGGTCGGCAAGACCGAGATTTCCATCGCCCCCAACGAACGCGCGCGCATCCAGCAGGAACTCAACGCCGCCACCTGGATGCGCAACGCCCACGCGCGCTTCCAGCTGCGCGAGGTGATGGCTGATTTCTGGGCCAACCACTTCAACGTCGGCCGGCAGGAAGACATCTACGCCGCCGCGGCGCTGGTCGACTACGACGCCCGCGTTATCCGCCCGCGCGTGTTCGGCAACTTCCGCGACCTGCTCGAGGCCGTCGCCACCGCCCCGGCCATGCTGCGCTACCTGAACAACGCCGCCAGCGGCGCCGAGCGGCCAACCGAAAACTACGTGCGTGAGTTGCTGGAACTGCACACCCTGGGCCGCGAGCCCTATGCCGGGGTGGCCGCAAGCGCCGGCACCGATACGGTGATCGCGGCGGGGTTCACCGTCGCCGCCCGCTACACCGACCAGGACATCGCCGCCGCCGCGCGCGCCTTCTCGGGCTGGACCCAGGAACACGGCCAGGACGGACCAGGCGGCCCGCTCGCCTTCACCGGGCGCTTCATCTACAACCCGCTGCAGCACAACGACAGCGCCGGCGGGTTCATGGGCGTCGATCTCGCGCCCTTCAATACCCCGCGCGCCCCGCCGATGGTGCAGGGCCGCGTCGTGCTCGACATCCTCGCCGATCATCCGGCCACCGCGCGCTTCGTGTGCGCCAAGCTGGCCAGGCGGTTCTTCGGCGACGCGCCGCCGCCGGCGGTGCTCGCGCGCGCCGTCGCCGCCTGGACCGAACACCGCGCCGCGCCCGATCAGCTGGGGCGCGTGGTCGCGGCCCTCCTGCTCGGCCCCGAAGTGGGCGCGCCGGCGGCCAAGCTGCGCCGGCCTTATGAAAAACTCATCGCCCTGTTCCGCACCACCCACACCATCGTCAATGCCTACGACGGCGCGTCCATGGCGCTGGCGGCACTGGGCGATGGCCTCTTCGCCTGGCCCACGCCCGAGGGCCGGCC
>JANRJB010000016.1:0-11415 GCA_033764265.1 Rhodospirillaceae bacterium
CCCGCGCACCACGGCTATGTGATTCGCGTTCACGTCGCGCCGAGCGATGACGAGGCCCACGCCCAGGGCCGCGAGTTGTTCGGCGGCCGGGTGGCGCAAGTCACCAGCATGAGCGGCATGACCATCCATCCCGATGCCGGCGCGTGGATGGCCCCGCCGGGGTTCGTGAGCCAGGAGGCCGCGCGCGCCCGGCGCAAGTTCATGGGCGGCACGCCCTACGCCTTCTTCGCGCAGGGTTACGAGAAGGCGCTGGAAACCGCGCAGATCGTGGTCGGCTCGCCGGCCACGGTGGCGGCCCGGCTGGACGCGCTGCGCCGGCGCTTCCGGCTCGGCCATCTGGGCATCGCCCACTTCCCGATGGAGGACGAGGGCCTGTCGGAGCGGTTCCTGGAGCTGATGGGCACGGCGGTGATGCCGCGCCTGCGCGATCTGGCGGCGGCTTAGACCGAATCGGCAGTTTGCGGATCCGGCGCCAACGTCGCGAACAGCGCCAAGGCGATGGCGGCGAGAACGGCCATGGCCACCAGAATGCCGACATCTTGACCGACCGCCCGCAACGGCCCCATCAGCGCGGCGCCGGCCGAGGTGCCGAGGTTGACGAATGCCATGAACAGGGCGAAATGCGCGGCGGCGATGGCGCGGTCGCTCGCGCGCATGGCCAGTGCGTAGATCGCCACCGACATTTGCACGAATAGAACTTGGTAGACGAGCACGTATCCGATCACCACCGGGCGCATCTCCCAAGCCTGCGGCACCGCCGCCGCCGCCGCGTGCAACGCGGCCATGGCGGCCAGCGCCATGATCGCGGCGCGGGCTGGCTGAACCTTGTCGGCCAGCGGCCCGGCGATCAAGATTCCGAACACGCCGCCAACCAGATTGGCCGCGGCGGCGATGTCGGTGAACTCGGTATCGCGCCATCCCAAAGTCTGGACCGTGGCGACCGGCAACACGGAAATGAACGCGCCATAGCCCGCCAGCGCAATAAAGATCGCCGCGATCAGCCGCCCGCTGCGCACGGTGAACGTCGCGCGGATCAATTGGCGCAGGATGGGCGCCCACCGGCCGATGTGGCGCGCGGCGGACGACGGTGCCGCACCGCCGGAACTCCAGGGCAGCAATCGCTCGCCGGGGCGTTCGCGCAAGAGCAGTGGGAATGTCATGATCGCGGCCACGATCGCCGCCGTCGCCATGCAGGCGGCGCTCCAGCCCCAGGCGTTCAGCGTCCAGCCCGCGACAGCGGCGGACGCGGCAATGCCGAGCGTCTTGGCCCCCCACATCACGCCGTTGGCGCGCGCCTGTTCGTCGCGTGGAAAAACGTCGATCGCCATGCCGTCGACGGCGACGTCCTGAAAGGCGCCGCCGGCATTGATCGCCACGCCGAGCACGGTGACAGCGCTCAGCGCAGCGACCGGATCGTCGATACCCGCGAGTCCGAGCAGCGCGATGATCAATCCCAGTTGCGCGGCCAACACCCATGGCCGGCGCCGGCCCATGGCCAGGAACGTCCAGCGTTCCATGATGGCGCCGTTCACCAGCTTCAGGCTCCACGGAACGAGGATCACGCCGATGTACGCGCCGATGGCAGCAGCGCTAACGCCGCGCTCGGCGAGCCATGCCGGTACGGCGATGTAGAGCAGGCCCTCGGGCACGCCTTGGGCCGCGTACATGGCGCCGAACGCAGCAAAACGCAAGGAGCGATGCTGCGACAACGCCGGCAGACGCGCAGTCGCCGTCATCGCCCGCGACGAAGCCCAACGCAGCGTGAGATTGGGATGTGTTGCGGTCCGGTCCGTGATGCATTCATCATTTCCTTCCTAACAGCGCAGGCGCGCGACAACCAAGCGCAAAGCGTACTTTCATCGGATTCATCGATGCAGCTCCAATCATCGGGCAAAGTCGCGGATACGTGAGGCCGTAGTCGGCGTTTTTTGCGCGACGCCGCGCGAGACCGTGATACGGTCTTCCTACAGCAAAAATTCGGTGAGACATGGCACAGGCAATGCAGCTCGCATTGCTGCGCGTGCGCCGCGCAGCAGTGTCCGACATTCCCCATATCCGTGACCTGATGGCGCGCACCTACCCCGAAATGCCGACCTATTCGGAAGACATGCTGCGCGGCCAGATTCTCAAGTTTCCCGAGGGTCAGTTCGTCGCCACCTATGAGGATCGCGTTGTCGGCTATTGCGCCACATTTCGAATCGCGGAAGCCATCGCGATGGCCGACCACAATTGGGGAGAGATCACTGGTCGCGGGTTCGCCGCCCGCCACGATCCGACTGGGGACATCTTGTACGGCATGGAGGTCGCGGTAGACCCCAACTTGCGCGGCCTGCGCATTGGCCAGCGGCTCTACAACGAGCGAAAGAATTTGTGCGAACAGCTCGGGCTCAAGGGCATTGCTTTCGCGGGCCGCTTGCCGGGCCTGGCGCGCCGCATCAAGCAGGTGGGCACCGCCGCGGAGTACGTGCGCCAGGTGCAAGCCCGCAAGGTCCGAGACCAAGTCATGTCGTTCCAGCTGCGCAACGGTTTCGAGTTCGTGCGCGTGCTGGAGAACTATCTGCCGTCGGACAAGGCCTCGCTGGGCTTCGCCGCCTTGATGTTGTGGAAGAACCCGCGCTGGCACCCGCCCCAGACGGCGCCCAGCGCGCCGTCACAGACCAAGCGCATCGTGCGCGTCGCCTGCGTGCAATACCAGTTGCGTCAGGTCGACTCGTTCGAGGCGTTCATCAAGAACGTCGAGTATTTCGTCGACGTCGTCGCCGACTACAAGGCCGACTTCGTCGTGTTCCCCGAGCTGTTCACGCTGCAGCTCCTGTCGTTCATGAAGGAGCGGCTGAGCCCGGAGCGGTCGATCGCCGAGCTGACGCAGTTCACCGAGCCGTTCAAAGACGCGATGACCAAGCTGGCCGTGCGCTACAACGTCAATATCATCGGCGGGACGCACCCGTCACGCCAACCCGACGGCGACATCCACAACGTCGCCTACGTCTTCCTGCGCGACGGCTCGATTTACACCCAGGAAAAACTGCACCCCACCCCCAACGAGCGCTACTGGTGGAACATTCAAGGCGGCCAGCACCTGCTGGCGATTCCGACCGATTGCGGACCGATCGGCGTTCTGATTTGCTACGATTGCGAGTTTCCGGAGTTGCCGCGCCACCTGGTCGACCAAGGTGCGAAAATTCTGTTCGTCCCCTTTTGTACCGACACGCGCGAGGCTTACAACCGCGTGCGCTATTGTGCGGCGGCGCGCGCGGTGGAGAATCAGGTCTATGTGGCGCTGGCCGGCAACGTCGGCAATCTGCCGAACGTCGCCAACCTCGACATCCAATACGCGCAAAGCTGCATATTGGAGCCGTGCGACTTCGGATTCGCCCGCGACGGCATCGCCGCGGACACCACGCCCAACACGGAGATGGTTGCCATCGCCGACTTGCGGCTCGACGACCTCGACGCCGCGCGCGTAGCAGGCACGGTGCGCAACCTGGGCGACCGGCGTTTCGACCTGTATTCAGTGGTCTGGCGCGCACCCTCCTGAGCGGCGCCGCTCACCTCTCGGTGAGTTCCATGTTCTCGAACGCCACCTGGTCGTGGCGGAAGCTCAGGCCCGCGACGTTCGGGGAATGGGCGTAGATGTGACTCTGGGCGAACAGGTAGAGCGTCGGCGCCAGGTCGTGATAGCGCGCGAGCAGATCCTGCAGCTTGCGTTCGCGCACGGCCGGATCGAACTCGGCGTTGGCGGCGTCGATGAGCGGTTCAAGCTCGGGCGCGCAGAACAGAATGCCCGGCTTGCGGCAGGAATAGGACTCGATGGCGCGGATGGCGTCGTTGTAGCTCCAGCCGTTCCAGGTGCCCGAGATCATGCCGAAGCCGCCCCGCGGCCCGGTCCAGTCGCCGCTGGCCCACAGTTCCAGCCATTCGGCGCGGGTCAGCGCGTTGAACTCCACCTTCACGCCGACGCGGGCGAAGTCCTGCGCGATCTGGGCGTACATGGCGTTGACCTCAGGCAGGCCCGCGCCCCAGTAGGCCGCGCGCACCGAAAATCCGTCGGCAAATCCCGCCTCGGCCAAGAGGCGTTTGGCCTTGTCGGGATCGAATGGGTACGGGGCGATATCGGGATTGTAGCCGGTGACGCCTGGGATGATGCCCTGGCCGTTGGCTTGCGTGGTGCCGCGGTAGATCACCGTGGCGATGGTGGCCTTGTCGACAGCGTAATTGAGCGCCCGACGCACGCGCACGTCGTGCATCGGCGAGGCGGGATCGCGGCTTTGCAGCACAAGGGCATTCACGAAGGCGACCGGGCGCACCACGGTCTTGAAGCCTGCGGCCTCGACCAGGTCGAGGTCCTCGAAGCCGATGTTGTAGGCGAAGTCGGCCCGGCCGGACATGAGGGCCTGGGTCCGCGCGGCCTGTTCCGGCGCGTTGAACATCTCGAGCCGGTCGAGCGCTTTGGGCGCGCGCCACGAAGCGCGGTTGGCGGCCATCACCACGCGGCCGGTTTTCTCGCCCCAGTCCTGCACGGTGAACGGGCCGGTGCCGGCAGGCGAAAGCGCGAACTTCTGCGGCCCCAGCTCGGCCCAAGCCTTGGGCGCGACGATGTGGATCAGGCTCATGCGCTTGGGCAGGATGGCGTCGGGCGCCGGCGTGACGATATCAAGCGTGAGCGGATCGACGACCTCGACGCGCTCCACGGCGCGCGCCTCGGCGGCCATGTAGAAGCCCTGCGCCTCGGGCCGCTTGAGCGCGGCGATGGTGGCCGCCACCGCCGCGGCGTCGAACGGCTCGCCGTTGGAGAAGGTCACCCCCGGACGCAGGGAGAATCGCCAGCGGGTGGGGCTGATCGCCTCCCAGCCGGTCGCCAGCGCCGGGTCCAAGGCGCCGTTCTCGCCGATGGACGTGAGCGCGTCGAACAGCAGCACGATCGTGTTGACGCCATCGGTGACGATGGTGGCGTAGGGGTTGCCGAGGCCGAAATTGCGGTCGTCGAACGCCACGCGCAGTGTGCGCGGCGGTTCGGCGGCGTTGACCGACCCCGCGAACGCGGCAGCGAACAGTACGACCGAGACCAGCCGCTTCATCGATTGAGGCCGAGGTCGGAGAAGAACGTGGGGTAGAGCTTGGCCAAGCGCTGCCAGGCGCTGGGGTTGGTCGGCTCGTCGGTGCGCGCCTTGTGCACCACGCCGCGCACGATCATCTTGCCGGCGCGCTCGCCCATGCCCATCCACGGCATCAGCCCGTTCATGGTGAACGAATAGCTGCCGGTGGCCGGCGCCCAGCTGAGCGCCGGGTCGGCCACGTCCTTCAGCGCGGAGAAGAACGACAGCACGGTGGTGGCGGTGTGCGCCACCTGCTTGCCGGGGCCGTGCAGGCTGCGGGTCTTGCGTTCGACCTGGTTGATCCAGACGCGGTCGCCGACGATCTTGCGCTCGACCGTGACGCTGTCGATCTTGGCGCCCGGCTGGTCGAGACCGATGGTCAACCCGCCGTTGGCCGCGGCCACGTGATAGCAGGCGGGACCTTCCTTGAAGCTGGGGAACGTCTTCAGCGTTTCGCCGGTGATGGGGTTGAGCCAGCTTTGCGTCGGTTCGCCGGTGGTGTGGTCGATGAACTCGCCGATCTCGTTCCAATGGATTTTGCACAACGTCGGCGACACGGTCTCGGCGCGATAGACCATGATGGTCGCCACCCGCAGCACCGGGATTTCCGGGAAGCCGTCGACGGCGGCGTTCAGGGTGCCGAGGTACCAGCACGTCACCGACTCGTCGGCGGCGGACGCGAACACCTTGCGGTAGGTCTGATAGAGATCGTCGGTCATATCCCTCACCCGAATTGCGGCAGGCCGAGCATGATGCGGCCGACCCTGAGTTTCACCATGTCGTCGGTGGGCGCCATCACCGCGCCGGCCTGGGCGTCGCGCAGGTGGCGGCCCAGCGCGTTCGCGCCGGAATACGCCTTGCCGCCGCCCAGGTTCAAGGCGGCGCGCGTGACCTCGAGCGCGGTCTCGTCGGCGGCGCAGACGCATTCGATCAGGTGGCGCGGATCGGCCGCGCCGGCGTCGTCGAGCTGCCGGCACACCGTCATCAGGAACGCCCGCGTGCGGTCGAGCGACAGGCGCATCTCGCCCAGGTAACGCTGCACGCCGTCGAGCCTGGCGAGGTTTGTCTTGGTGTCGCCGTAGGCCCGGCCGGTGACATGCTCGACGGCCAGCTCGAACGCGCCCTCGGCGATGCCGAGGTAGACGGCGGCGAACGTCACCATGCTGAACGGCATGAACACGGGAAACACCTGGGCCTGCCAGCCGCCCTCATCCCCCAACCGGGCGCGCGCGGCGTTCACGGAACCTGAGAAGGTCATCGGCGAAGACGCGTTGGCGCGCATCCCCAATCCGTTCCACGGCCCGTCGATGGACCACTTCACCGCCGATTTCTCGATCACGAACGCCGTGTAATTTCCGGCGCCGGCGGTGCGGTCGTGCAGCACCGGCGTGAAATACAGGTCGGCGTGGCCGGCGGACGTGACCCAGCCCTTGCGCACCTCGGTCAGGTCATAATCGTCGCCGTTACGTGCGGCGTAGCTTTGCATGATCCAGGTGTGCGAGCCGGTGCCGGCCTCGGAGATGGCGGTGGTGGCGAGCAGGCGTCCGGCGGCGATCGGCCTGACGAACGCCTCGACCTGGCCAGCGTTGGCCAGTCGCCAGATCGGCTCCACCGCCTCGCAGTGCATCTTGAAGCACATGGCGGTCGAGCCGCAGGCGCGCGCCAGGCGCTCGATGACCATCACCGCGGTCTGTACGTCGGCGCCCTGTCCGCCCCACTTCGCGGGTACGCGCAGGCCGAACAGGCCGGCCTGGGCCAGCGCATCGAAGTTGGCGCGCGGGAACTGCGCGGCACGGTCGACCTCGTCGGCGCCCGGGCGCAGCACGTCGCGCGCCAGCTGCTCGGCGCGGGCGACCAGCGGCGCCTGGTGCGGCAGGGGGTCGAACAGGCTCATTGGGTCAGCACCCCGCCGTCCACCGCTAGCACCTGGCCGGTGATCATGCCGGCGGCCGAGGACGCCAGGAACGCGACGGCATTCGCGACGTCGGTGGTGGCCGGCAGCTTGCCCAGCGGAATCGTTTTCATTTTCGCGGCCATGTAGGCCGGATCGGCGCGCACGGCGGCGGTCATGTCAGTGGCGATGATGGTCGGCGCGACCGCGTTGACGCGGATGCCGCGACCGGCCCATTCCAGCGCCAGCATCTTGGTCATGTGCGCAAGGCCCGCCTTGCTGACGCCATAGGGAATGTTGTTGGTGATGGCGATGAACGCGCCGGTCGAGGCTAGGTTGACGATGGCGGCGTGCGGAGACTTCGCCAGGGCCGGGAAGGCAGCGCGGGCCATGCGGAACGCGCCGGCCAGGTTGACGTCGAGCGTGCGCGCGAGCGTGGCATCGTCGGTGGCCTCTGCCGGCTGGCGCGAGTTGATGCCGGCGTTGTTGACCAGGATGTCGAGCCCACCAAGTCGCCGCACGGTGTCGTGCACCGCGGCGTCGCACTGATCGGCCCGGGTCACGTCGAGCGACAGGGCGGCATGGCGCGCCTCGCGAGCCAGCGCCGCCGCGTCCGGTTCCCACTGGTCCAGGGGTAGCCGGTCGGCCAGCGCCACCCGCGCGCCAAGGCCCGCCAGCACGCGGGCGATTTCGGCGCCGATGCCGCGCGCGGCGCCCGTCACCAGCGCGACCCGCCCATCGACACGGTAGATCGACTCAAGTCCCGCCACGCGCGCCGCCTTCGTCAGATATAGACCGGCGTGTCGGCCATCGCCGGCAACGATGCGGCCGGATCGCCCAGCGTGGTGCCGATCACGCGGCCTTCGTAGACCGCTTCCAGCACGCTGCGCGGCGCATAGGCATCGCCGATCACGTGAAGCTCCGGCACTTGACCCTCCAGTTCACGATAGAGCCGGTCCTCGGCCCGCGGTGGGCAGACATCGACCAGTCCGGTGAGTCCTGCGATCTCCACCTCGCCGCCGCCGAGCGTGTCGGTCAAGATCAGGTTTCCATCGCGCGCCGATTTTGCACGGCGCTGCAAATGGCTGGCGACCTTGAGGTCCGCCAGGCGCTGGAGCAGTCCGAGGCGGGTGTATAGCGTCACGCGCCAGGCGAAGCCCGCCACCGGCGTGACCAGATGCACCCGCGCGCCGTGACGGGCGAGCAGCTCGGCAAGCCCATAGGCATGCCAGGTGCCGCGTTCGTCGATAATGGCGACATGATCGCCCAGGGCCTCGGGCGCGGCCAGGGCGTCGCGCGGGCCGACCGCGGCGATGCCGTCGTAGGCGCGCACCACGTCGCGGCAGCCGGCGGCGACGATCACGCTGTCGAAGGCGCGGGCATCTGTCGGCGTGAACGGTGTGGCCAGCTTGACCGCGACGCCGGCGGCGCGGGCGTCGCGCGCCAGATCTTCGATCAGGCGGGCGAAGCGCGCGCGGCCCGGCAGCGACGCCGCCTCGCGGAACGCGCCGCCCAGGTGATCGCCGCGCTCGAACAATGTCACCTGATGCCCGCGCCGGGCCGCGGCGACGGCGGCCTCGAGCCCGGCCGGCCCGCCGCCGACCACGGCAACGGCGCGCGGCGGGGGCGCGGGGCGCGCGCGCAGGGCGTCCCACGCCGCCTCGAACCCCGCCTCGGGATTGGCGACGCAGGTGATGCCCGAGCCCTGCTCGACCCGGCCGATGCAGCCCTGGTTGCAGGCGATGCAGGCGCGCACCTGATCGGCGCGTCCGCCTTGCGCCTTCGCCACCAGCTCGGGGTCGGCGATGTGCGGCCGCGCCAGGCCGACCAGGTCGGCGACGCCGTCGGCCAGCAGGCCTTCGGCGGTGGCAAGGTCGTCGACGCGGCACACGGCAATGATCGGCAGGTCGGGAAACTCTTGCTTGAAGCGGGCCGGAAAGGCCTTGAACGGCGCGGTGTCGAACGACGCATCGGCGATCTGGGTGGCGAGCGAATAACCGTGCACATAGGCCGCGTGGCTGACGTTCAGAAAGGCGACGGGAAACTCCGCCCGCAGGCACGCGACGATCTCGACCATTTGGTCGGGGTCGAGGCCGTCGGGCAGGAACTCGTGCGCCGAGATGCGCAAGCCCACCGGCAGCGGCCCGGCGTGCCTTAACACTTCGGCCAGCACCTCGCGGCCGAACCTGATGCGGTTCTCGAGCGGGCCGCCGTAGCCATCGGTCCGTTGGTTGGTGGCGCGGCTGAGGAACTGGGCGATCAGATGTCCATGACCAAAGTGCAACTCGATGCCGTCGAAGCCGGCGCGAACCATGCGCGCGGCCGCCTGGCCGAAGTGCGCCACGGCGGCTTTGATGTCGCGCGCGGTCATCGCGTGCGGCATGTGCTGGCCTTCGCCCCACGGGATCGGCGACGCCCCCCACGACGCGGCCAGCTGATGCTCGACGCCGGCCTCGCGCCCCAGGTGCGCAAGCTGGGCGAAGATCTTCCCGCCGTGCCGCCGCACCGCCTGCACGATCGCCTGCAGGCCGGGGATGGCGGCATCGGTATAGCCGGCGATGGTGGCGGCGCGCCCGGCGCTGGTGGGATGGATGCGGATGGCTTCCGTCACGATCAGCCCGGCGCCGCCCCGGGCGCGGGCTTCGTGATAGCGCGCGTGGCGTTCGGTCGGCAGGTTGCCGGCGGCGAAATTGGTGGTGTGGCCCGGCACCACCACGCGATTTTTCAGCGCCACCGGGCCGATGGCGAAGGGCGTGAACAGGCGCGGGTGGGCGGTCATCTCACTTCAGGTCACGCGCCAGCCGGAAACCGACCCGCGCGGTGGTCAGCTCGGGCGGCGCCCAGTCGTGCTTGGCGGCACGCACGTACCACGGATCAGCGTGCCACGCCCCGCCGCGGATGACGCGCTCGGAACAGTCGCCGTCCTCGCGCGCGGAGCCGTCGCCGGGCGCGCCGTCGTAGGTGCGGGCGAAACAGTCCTGCACCCATTCCCACGCGTTCCCGAAAGCATCGTGCACGCCGAACGGATTGGGCTTGAAGCGGCCGACCGGCGCGGTGTGGACGTAGCCGTCGCGGCACTGGAAGGTGGTGGCGGGATCGCGGTCGATCGTCAGGCCGTCCGCCTTGTCGAGGTCGGAGACATTGGCGTAGTCGCACGCCGGCTCGCGCGCGTCGCCCCACCAGCGCACGGTGGTGGTGCCGGCGCGCAGCAGCCATTCGAACTCTGCGTCGGTCAGCAGGCGATAGGTCTTGCCCGCCTTGCCCGACAGCCACGCGGCATAGGCGACGGCGTCGGCCCAGGCGATGCACACCACCGGATGATCGTCGGCCTGCGCGAAGCCGGGATCGCGCCAGGAATGGTCAGGGCTGTTGATGCCCCAGGCATTGGTCTCCACATCCCACACCTTGCAGCCCTCGGGCGGCGTGTGGCCGGTGTCGGCGACGAAGCGCGCGAAGTCGCCGCGCGTGACCTCGTACTTCATGACCGCGAACGGCCGGGCGATGGTGCGGCGGTGCTGCGGTTTTTCGTTGGCGGCGTCGCGGTCGGGTGTGCCTTCGCGCGTGGTTTCCTCGGCCGTCGAGCCCATGATGAAGGAGCCGGGCGGGATCACCACCAGCGCGGGGCAATCGGCGCAGTCCTTGAAGACCGTGCCCGGCGCGGGCGACTCGGCGGCGGCTGGCGCGGCCAAAAGAAGCATAAGCGGCGCGAGGCGGAGCAGCATGGATCATCCTCCCAATGCCCGAACGCTAGGCGAGCATTTCAAACCGCGCCAGGGGTGAATTGGCCGCTTTCGCACGGCGATGTGAAGCACCCGCGCCGCGCCGGGCCTTTGCGGCGCGCCCGGTTCGCCTTATCTGTATGGTCCTCGGATCAGGAGACCCCGCCATGTGGATCATGTCCCGCGCCAAGGCGGCGATGCCGCGCCGCGACGACGCACTGCCCGGCCGCGCCACGCCGATGCCGGTGCCGGCGCAGCACTTTGTCAACGGCAATCGCATGACCCCGCCGTTTCCCGCCGGCCTGGAACTCGCGATGTTCGGGCTGGGCTGTTTCTGGGGCGCCGAAAAGCTGTTCTGGAAAATCCCCGGCGTCTATTCCACCCAGGTCGGTTACGCCGCGGGCTACACGCCCAACCCGACCTACAAGGAAGTCTGCTCCGGCCAGACCGGCCACAACGAGGTGGTGCGCGTGGTGTTCGACCCGGCCAAGGTCGGCTACGAGACGCTGCTGAAAGCGTTCTGGGAAGGCCACGACCCGACCCAGGGCATGCGCCAGGGCAACGACGTCGGCACCCAGTACCGCTCGGGCATCTACGTGTATTCGCCCGCCCAGCGCAAAGCGGCCGAGGCCTCGAAGGCCGCCTACGAAACGGCCTTGGGCAAGGGCGGTTACGGCGCCATCACCACCGAGATCATCGACGCGCCGGA
>JANRJB010000021.1:0-4257 GCA_033764265.1 Rhodospirillaceae bacterium
GGCAACGGCATGTAGGGATCCTCCACGTATTACGATCGTAATACGGGCCGGCGAGCCGGTCAACGCGTCGGAACGCCGACGATCCGATATGTTCGAACTACTTCCACGCCCCGAAGGTGAACCAGCGGAGGCCGTCGGCCAGGCGGCCGACGTTGCCGCCGGTGGGCGCGGCATCGGCTATCGCGGCGTTCACCACCGCGGCGTCGCCGGCGTTATGGTGGCTCGGGATGACGTAGTAGAAATACTTCTCGGCCGCGAATCCGCCGTGCGTGACGAGCGACTTCAAATCAGTGTCGCGGAACTTTTTGTACCAGGGCTCTTTGTTGTAGTAGGCGTCCCAGTCCAGGTAGAACTGTTCGTAGGCCGGCACCGCGCTGTTGGGCGGCAGTTCCATGTGGATCATCAGCCCGCCCGGCTTCAGCACGCGGAAGCATTCCTGCATGCATTGCCGCACGCCGGCCGCGGTCATCTCATGCAGCACCATCGCCGACCAGACCAGGTCGAAACTGGCGTCGGCGAACTTCAGGTCCTCGCCGATCATCTGATGATAGTGGACGCTGTGGCCTTTGGCGCGGGTTCGCGCCGCGCCGTACCTGAGATTCGGCGCGCACGGATCGATCGCGTCGATCACCAGGCCCGGATAGGTCTCCTGCCAGGGCAGGGTGTTGAAGCCGATGGTGCAGCCGATGTCGAGCATGCGTCGCGGCGCGAAAGTCGGGAACCGGGCCTTCAAGTAGCGCGACACCGAACGGCCGGTATCGTCCATGTCGGGGCCCAGATAGCCCATCAGGAACACCGACAGGCCGTTGTCGTACAGCGCGCCCTGGCTCACGTCGCCCGGGAAGGTCTCGGCCTGATAGGCGCCGGGCATCAGGTGGACGTCGAGCTCGGTCACGCTGCGCGGCACCTTGAAGCCGTCCTGCAGCGACACCATCGCGTCGTTGGCGCCCGGCCGTCCGCCCAGGCTGTCGGCCCGCGCCGCCAAGTCCTCGGCCTCGCGCTCGATGCCCGGCAGCACCGACCGCCACACCAGTTCCTGGGCTGTGCCGCGCAGGGTGGAATAGAACTTGAACATCGTCTCGGGTTTCATCGCCTTGTGGATGGCGGGCCCGTCGTTCAACGCCGTGCCCTTGGCCTGCGCGGCCGGTTGCACTTTGCGTTCGTAGGTCGTGCGCAGGTGCCGGGCCAGGTCATTCAGCACATAACGGCGGGCGCCGGTCACGAACCCCTGACGCGCGATCTCGTCGCGGCGGTAGGTGACGGCCATGTCGTGACGAACCTGATGGGCCATGAGTGCCTCGCGGATGAACGGTCCAGGATTATACGCCGGATTTCGCCCGAACGGCGCGCGGCAATGAACTTCACATGCGTGAAGTCGGCTGCGCTCAGATCTTGATCAGGTGCCACTTGCCGTAGTGCCACACGGCGGCGAACACCGCGGCGGAAATGAAACGGTAGGCGATGAACCACGCCCACACCCCGGTCAGCCCCAGGCCCAAGACCGGGCCGATGACATACGCCAGCGGCAGGAACATCACCCATTGCAGGCCGATGCCGAACTTGGCCACCAGCTTGGTGGCGCCCGCGCCCTGCAGGGCGTTGAGCAGAATGATCGCCACCGCCTCGATCATGATGGTGCCGCCGGCCAGCATCAGCGGCACGCGGGCAATCGCGATCACTGCGGGGTCCCGCAGGAACACGGCCAGGATGGCATCTGGCGCCACGACCATCGGCAGGCCGATCAGGGTCATCACCACCACGCCGATGCGCGTCACCTGCCAGCCCCAGCTTCGCGCGTCGGCGGCGTCGCCGCGCCCCAGCGCCTGGCCCACCAGCGAGGCCGCCGCGATGCCCAGGCCCAGGCCCGGCAGGAATGCGGTCTGGGTGATGTTGAGCAGCACGTTGGCCGCGGCCAGTTCCGACGTGCCGATCCGGCCGATGATGGCGAACAGCACGGTGAAGCCGCCGGCGAAGAACAGTTGCTGGATCGAAGCCGGCAGCGAGATGCGGAAGATGGCGAGCAGGTTCTCGCGGCGCGGCAGCCGGTCGAGGAACCCGTGCGGCTTGGCCAGCAGCCAGGCCTGGCCGCCGTAAATCAGCGTGCCCAGAAACACCGAGGCTGTGTTGCCGATGCCCGCGCCCAGCGCGCCCAACTCGGGCGCGCCGAAGTGGCCGAAGATCAGCACGTAGGCGAACGAGATCTGCGCGATGTGCATGACCACCAGCGTGCGCATGTACACGGTGGACCTGCCTACGCCGTTCCAGTAGCCGCGGAAGGCGTAGTTCATGCCGACGGCGGTCATGCCCACCATGCGCGCCTGCAGGTAGGGCACCCCGATCTCGCGCACCGCCGGGTCGTCGGTCAGCAGCATGAAGATATACGGCGCGGCGAAGATCAGTAGCACGGTGGCCGGAATGCCGATCAGCAACGACAGGAACAGCCCGCCGTTGAGCGGGATCGCCGTTTCGTGATCGCGGCCTTCGCCCTTGCGCCGCGAAGCCAGCGCCTGCACCCCGGCCGACAAGCCCGTGATAAACGAGATGCACATGAAATTGGCGAAGCTGGCGATGCCGACGGCGGCGAGCGCAGTCGCGCCGACAAACCCCATCATCGCCGTGTCGATCAGGTTGGTGATGTTCTGCGACACCATGCCCGCGACGATCGGCAGGGCCAGGGTGGCGATGATGCGCCGGCGCGCGGCGGGGTCCGTCACTGCGGGGGCGTTCACGTCCAACCACCAAACCTGACAGCGGGACCGCCGATGACCTGAGAAACCAGGATCGGATCGAGCCGCGCCCGCGGGCGTTCAGCCTAACGCGCCCGGGACCGGATACAAATCCGTGAATTACATCATGATGGCGACGGTCGAACGGCGGTTGACTTTGCGGCGCGATAAGCCGGTATGCTGACGCGCGGTTTCATGGGGGAGGGGACGATGCGGTTCATCATGGCGGTGTGGGCGATTGCGGTCGCCGTGTCGGCGGCAACGCCGGGTCAGGCGCAGCCCGGAACCGCCGCCGGACGGTGTTCGGCCTTGCCGGCCACGGACTTCGCCCGCATCCCCGACGCGGCCAGCCACGTCACCGCCGCCAAGCTGGTCGCGGCCAGCGGCGACCTGCCGGCCTATTGCCAGGTCGAAGGTTATGTCGCGCCCAACGTCGGGTTCGAACTGCGCCTGCCGGCGGACGGCTGGAACGGCAAGTTCTTCAAGCACGGCTGCGGCGGATTCTGCGGCGGACTTTACGTCACGGCCTGCGACAATCCGCTGAAAAAGGGCTACGCCTGCATCGTCTCGGACATGGGTCACAAGTCCACAGGGCTCGACGCCAAGTGGGCTTACAACAACATCCAGGCCGAGATCGATTTCGGCTATCGCGCCACGCACGTCAGCGCGGTCGCCGGCAAGGCGATCACCGAGCATTTCTACGCCAAGGCGCCCAGCCGCGCGTACTACATGGGTTGTTCCACCGGCGGCCGGCAGGGCCTGGTCGAGGCCCAGCGCTTTCCGTACGACTTCGACGGCATCGTCGCCGGCGCACCGGTGATCGACGAAACCGGCGCCGGCCTGCAGCTGATGTGGACGGTGGTGGTCAACCGCGACAAGGCCGGCAAGCAGATCCTGGGCGTCGACAAGTTGAAAATGATCAACGACGCGGTGATCGCCAAGTGCGACCTGCAGGACAACGTCAAGGACGGCATCATCGGCGATCCGCGCGCCTGCGGCTGGGACCCGGCCGAGCTGAAATGCTCCGGCCGCGACCGGCCCGACTGCCTGACCGAGGCCCAGGTCGAGGTCGTGCGTAAGATCAACAGCGGGCCGAAGAATTCCAAGGGCGAGCTGCTCTACACCGGCGGCGCCCTGCCGGGTTCGGAGCTCAACTGGATCGACAATTACGTCAGCAAGGACGGCGGCAACGCGACGTACTGGAACTTCATCGGCGATCTGTGGCGCTACCTCGGTTTCCATCCCGATCCGGGCCCGAACTGGCAGCCGACCGACTTCGATTTCGATCGCGACTACAAGCGCCGCGGCATGATGGAAGGCATCTATTCCGGATCAAACCCCGACCTGCGCAAGTTCAAGGCGGCCGGCGGCAAGATCATCAGCTACCAGGGCTGGGCCGACCAGTCGGTGGTGCCGCTCAACGTCATCGACTATTACGAACTGGTGGAGCGCACCATGGGCGGCCGCGCGCAAACGCAGGACTTCTTCCGCCTGTTCATGGTGCCCGGCATGAACCACTGCCGCGGCGGCG
>JANRJB010000028.1:0-2409 GCA_033764265.1 Rhodospirillaceae bacterium
CAGTGCCGGTAGAGCGCGCGCAGCGTCGGGTCGACGATCGGCAGGTCGAAGGGCTGGGCTTGTGGTGAAGCGGCGGCCATCTGCGCGCGATGGTGCCCCGGCCGGCCGAGACCCGCAACCGTATCGCGAACCGGTGCGCCCCGGCTGCAACCGGGCGCCCGCGCGGCACCCGCGAGCGGGCCCTTGATTCTTCAGACCGATTGGCGATTTCGGGACTCCGCGCCGGATTCCGCTCGGCGCTCAGACTGTATCGTGTTATAGTGATACAGTGACTCCCAAGGCATCCGGCCGGGCCGACCCGCTTCTGCGGGCGGCGACGCGGCCGGCGACGGTGTCCCCGCCTCCGCCGGCCGATGGCCGCGACGCGGGCAGGCCCGTCCCGGGCGAGCCAGGCTCCAGGCCGGGCATCGTCCCTCCCGCCCCACCGGTGCAAGCCGGCGGCGCGACCCCACCGGCGCAAGCCGGTAGCGCAACCCAACCGGCGCAAGCCGGCAACGCAACCCCACCGGCGCAAGCCGGTAACGCAACCAAGCCGCCGCGCCGGTCGGGCCGGCGGCTGCAGGACCGGTCCGATTCCGGCCTGCTGGCCGAGATCCGGCGCGTCGCCGACCTGGTCGACCGCCCTGTCCTGCGCAAGGGCGACTTCGACCGCGTGAGCCTCCTGACCAGCGCCCGGATCGCGAGGCGCCTCGGCGGTTGGGGCGCCGCGCTGGCGAAGGCCGGCCTCGCGCAGCGCTACGGCGGCGCGGTGATCACCGAGAGCATGCGGACCAAGCCGTTGCGCGGCCTGACCGACCGCCAGATGCTGGACCGGCTGCGCCGAGCGGCGACGCGCGACGGCGTGGTGACGCAGCAGGCGGTGCGGCGCAAGTTCGGTCACCACTGCGACGCCTATACCGGACGCTTCGGATCGTGGCGGACCGCCGTCTGGAAGGCCGGCCTGCGCTTGTCCCCGAAAGCCGCCTGCGACCCGCGCCGCAAGCGCACGCCGGAGGAGAAGCACCAGGTCTCGGTCAGGCTCCGCTTCGCCGTGCTGAAGCGCGACGACTACCGCTGCCTGCTGTGCGGCGACAGCCCGGCGATCAGCAAGGGCACGACGCTGGAGGTCGACCACATCCACCCCTTCAGCCAGGGCGGCCGCACCACCGAGGACAACCTCCGCACGCTCTGCCGGCGCTGCAACCAGGGCAAGGGGGCGCGGGGGTGAAGGCCCGCCCTGCGCACAGAACCCCTCTCCCGCGCAAAGCGTGGGAGAGGGAGGGACCCACGCCAAGGGCGTGGGAGGGTGAGGGCCTCTGGGATTCACCACAACGACACGACGGACACGACGCCGGAGAGGACCATGGCGGCCAGAGGCCGCATTCAATCCGACGTGGTGTCCGTCGTGTCCCCATCGGCGCCAAGGGGGTGGTTCAATCCTTCGCCCGATCTTGCCCCACGAGGCCAAAAGTATTACCTTGCGCGGACGAGGTATTACTTTTCGGAGGCCCGCCATGGCCACGACCGTCACCACCAAGGGCCAGGTCACGATCCCCAAGCGGGTGCGCGAGCACCTGGGCATCGTCCCGGGCAGCGCCGTGGAGTTCGACCTGAACAAGGACGGCCAGATCGTGCTGCTCAAGGCCAAGGGAAAGGGCCCAGGCAAGGTCGGGGGCAAGGCCGGGGGCAAGAAGCCGCCCCTCAGCCGCTTCGCCCAGGTGCGCGGCAGCGCCACGGTCAAGATGACCACCGAGGAGATCATGCGGATGTGGCGCGGCGACGACTGGCGCGGCGACGACTAGGCAAGAACAAGCGCGACGATGTTCAACGACGGCGTCCTTGTCGACACGAATGTCGTGCTCGACGTGGTGGGAGACTCACCGGATTGGGGCGACTGGTCGCAGGAGCAGTTGGAGCGCTTCGCCCTGACCCATCGCCTGGTCATCAATCCGGTGATCTACGCGGAAATATCGGCGGGGTTTCGCGACATCGCGGAACTCGAGCAAACGCTTCAGACCATGGGATTGTCGGTCGAGCCAATCCCGCGCGAGGCGCTGTTTCTGGCCGGCAAGGCCTTCCAGCGCTATCGCAAGGCCAAGGGCCGGCGCATCGGCGTCCTGCCGGACTTCTTCATCGGCGCCCATGCGGCGGTGACCGACATGGCGGTACTGACGCGCGACAAGGGCCGCTACCGTACCTATTTCCCGACGATCAGGCTGATAGCGCCCTGACGCCGCGCCGATTTCACGCGTACACTGGCGCCGGCCCATGGCGCTGCCCCATGGCGCTGGCCCATGGCGCTGGCTGGGCGCATCCGCGCAACCGACCGCAGGAGGCACCGCATGCACCGCCGATCGATTCTCCGGCTGCTGACGACGGCCGCGCCGCTGGCGGCGGCCTTGAGCGGCTGGCCGCCCGGCCCGGCCCGGG
>JANRJB010000034.1:0-15386 GCA_033764265.1 Rhodospirillaceae bacterium
CCACGGCGGCCCTGCTGATGGGCATCCCCATCGCGCACCTGCACGGCGGCGAGCTGACCGAGGGCGCGGTCGACGACGCCATCCGCCATGCCATCACCAAGATGGCCGCGCTGCATTTCGCCGCCGCCGAACCCTACGCAAGGCGCATCGTGCAGATGGGCGAAGAGCCGGCCCGCGTTCACGTGGTCGGCGCACCCGGGCTCGACAATCTGGTCGATGTTGCGGGGCTGAGCCGCGCCGGCCTGGCGGCGGAACTGAAATTGGACCTGGATCACGACGGTGGCGGGCGGCTGTTTGTCGTGACTTATCATCCGGTGACGCAGGCGGTCGATCATGGCCGGGCCGGTGCTGCGGCGATGACCCAGGCGCTGGCGACGCACCCCGATGCCACCGTGCTGATCACCGGCGTCAACAGCGATGCCGGCCACGGCGCCATCCACGCCGCCTTGAGCGCCTTTGCCGCCGCCGAGCCCAGGCGCCGGCGGCTGACGGCTTCGCTTGGCCGGCGGCTGTACCTGGGCGCGCTGAAACATGCCGATGCGGTGATCGGAAATTCGTCGTCGGGCCTGGTGGAGGCCCCGGCCCTGAATACGCCCACGGTCAACATCGGCGACCGGCAGAAAGGCCGATTGCGGGCGGCCTCGGTGATCGACTGCGCCGAGGATGCCGGCTCGATTTCCGCGGCCATTGCGCAAGCCCTCGACCCGACTTTCCGCGCCGGCGCGGCCCACGTCGCTCCGCCCTATGGGCGCGGCGGTGCGGCGACGCGGATCGCGGCGATCTTGGCGGACTGCGACCCGGCTCAATTGAGCCGCAAGCGGTTCCACGACATAATCGGCGCCTGACCGACCTGCCCCACCCCATTTTCGTGCATTCATGGCCGACAAAGTTGCACTGATCACCGGCGCCACCGGCCAGGACGGCGCCTACCTGGCCGAATTGCTGCTGGCCAAGGGTTACATCGTGCACGGGGTGAAACGGCGCTCGTCGTCGTTCAACACCGGGCGCATCGACCATCTGTATCGCGACTTTCACGAAGCCGGCGTGCGCTTTTTCCTGCACTACGGCGACATGACCGACGCCACCAACCTGATCCGCCTGGTGCAGGAGGTGCAGCCCGACGAGATCTACAATCTCGCGGCGCAGAGCCACGTGCAGGTCAGCTTCGAGACGCCGGAATACACCGCCAATTCCGACGCGCTCGGCACCCTGCGCCTGCTGGAGGCCATGCGGATCCTGGGTTTGAAAGACCGGACGCGCTTCTACCAGGCCTCGACCTCGGAACTGTACGGCAAGGCGCGCGAAGTGCCGCAGAACGAGAACACACCGTTCTATCCGCGCAGCCCCTACGGCGCGGCCAAGCTTTACGCCTACTGGATCACGGTGAACTACCGCGAGGCCTATGGCTATCACGCCTCGAACGGCATTCTGTTCAACCACGAGAGCCCGCTGCGCGGCGAGACCTTCGTCACCCGCAAGATCACCCGCGCGGTGGCGGCCATCGAGTTGGGGCTTCAGGACAAGGTCTACCTGGGCAATCTGGACGCCAAGCGCGACTGGGGCCATGCCCGGGACTACGTCGAGGGCATGTGGCGCATCCTGCAGCAACCCGCGCCCGACGACTATGTACTGGCCACCGGCGAAACGCACAGCGTGCGCGAGTTCGTCGAGCTGGCCTTCAAGGAAGTGGGCCGCACGGTGGCGTGGACGGGCAAGGGCGTGGACGAAACCGGCGTGGACGCCAAGACCGGCCAGGTGCTGGTGGCGATCGACCCGCGCTATTTCCGCCCGACCGAGGTCGACCTGCTTTTGGGCGATCCGGCCAAGGCGCACCGCGTTCTGGGCTGGCGCCACACCACGCCGTTCCTGACCATGGTCAAGGACATGGTGGCGAGCGACCTGCGAACGGTGAAAGAGGAGGCCGCCCGTTTCGAGCGGCATGAGCAGTAGCACGATGACCGCGCCTTACGACCTGGCCGGCAAGCGGGTCTGGGTGGCGGGTCATGGCGGCATGGTCGGCGGTGCCCTGGTGCGCCGCCTGGCCGCTGAAAACTGCACCATCCTGACCGCGCCGCGCGCGCGGCTTGACCTGACCCGCCAGGCCGAAGTCGAGGCCTGGATGGCGGCCGAGCGGCCCCAGGCGGTGATCGTGGCCGCTGCCGTGGTCGGCGGAATACACGCCAACGACAGCCGACCGGTCGCGTTCCTGGCCGATAATCTAATGATCGAGACCCACATCATCGCCACCGCCCACAAGATCGGGGTGGAGAAGCTGTTGTTCCTGGGCTCGAGCTGCATCTATCCGCGGCTGGCGCCCCAGCCGATCAACGAGGATGCGCTGCTGACCGGGCCGTTGGAACCCACCAACCAGTGGTACGCGGTGGCCAAAATCGCCGGCATCAAGCTGTGCCAGGCCTACCGGCGCGAACACGGCCGCGACTTCATCGCCGCCATGCCGACCAATCTGTACGGCCCCGGCGACAATTTCGACCTGGAGACCAGCCACGTGCTGCCGGCGCTGCTGGTCAAAGCCCATCGCGCCAAGCTGGCGGGCGCGCCGTCCATGACCTTGTGGGGCACCGGCACGCCGCGCCGCGAACTGATGTACGTCGACGACCTGGCCGACGCCTGTGTGTTCCTGTTGAAACACTATTCCGATGCGCAATTCGTCAACATCGGCACAGGCAGCGACGTGACCATTGCCGAGCTGGCGCGGCTGGTGGCCGCGGCGGTGGGGTTTGCGGGCGGATTCGTCTTCGACCCGACCAGGCCCGACGGCACGCCGCGCAAACTGCTCGATTGCTCGCGGCTGGCGGCCCTGGGCTGGCGGGCGCGCACGGCCCTGCCCGAGGGCATCGCCCGGACTTACGCGTGGTATCAGGAGCAGTACGGACATGATTGATTTCTAGGATTCTCGTGAGTAGGAGCTTCTTGAGATGCTTACAGCTATGAACATAGTGAGTTTGGTGTTTGACGTCCTTGTGTTCGTTTGCGCTGGCATTTCAGCGCTATTCTGGTGGATGTCGGCAACAGTAAGAATTCCAGACATTCTCACCGGATTCTCGGTTCCTCTGGGGTCCGTTGGATACTCCTCAGTAAGCGCCGAGCCATTAATCGCTGCGTTGAGTGAAACGACCCGTTCCGCAAAGCTCGGGGCAATGTGGGCCTTTGCCGCCGCATTCGCAGCGCTGACCAAAGCGTTCTTGATCCTGATTACCTGACCTGACCTCAATTCTGTTGGCTCCAATTCTGTTGGCTGGTCCCAATCGACCCCCTCACCCTGCTTTCGGTATGGCGCGCCATCGGGCGCGTCGCCCTCGGCACGCCAACCTACAGCAGCCCTCTCCCCCTGAAAGGGGGAGAGGGTTGGGTGAGGGGGTGGTATCAGGAGCACGCCGCGCGCCAATCGTGATCCGCCGCTGCGTTCCGGCTTGAACCGGCCGCGCGCGCCGCTTAGAAAACGCGGATACCTCTTTTCCCGCGGCCGTGCATCGACGCGTCGGCGTGGGCCACGGCGGGCGATGCAGATTTATCTTCCGATCGCCGAGATGTCGGTCAACGTCTTCCTGCTGTTGGGCATGGGCGGCGCGGTCGGACTGCTGTCGGGGCTGTTCGGCGTCGGCGGCGGGTTCCTGATGACACCGCTGTTGATCTTCCTGGGCGTGCCGGCGGCGGTCGCGGTCGGCACCGAAGCCAACCAGATCGTCGCCTCGTCGGTGTCGGGCGTGCTGGCGCACATGCGCCGCGGCAACGTCGACTTCAAGATGGGCGGTGTGCTGACGGTCGGCGGCTTTATCGGATCGGGCCTGGGCGTGTGGCTGTTCTCGATCCTGCAGGGCATGGGCCAGGTCGAGCTGGTCATCTCGCTGTGCTACGTGGTGTTCCTGGGCATCATCGGCGGCCTGATGCTGTGGGAAAGCCTGCCCGGCGTGATGCGCAAGCGCAGCGCCACGCCCGCCCCGTCCGCCGAGCAGCGCGGTGCCGGCCGCCATACCTGGATTCACGGCCTGCCGTTCAAGATGCGCTTCACCCGCTCGCGGCTTTACATCTCCGCACTGATGCCGCTGACGGTGGGCTTCGTGGTCGGCGTGCTGGCGGCGATCATGGGCGTCGGCGGCGGCTTCATCATGGTGCCGGCGATGATCTACCTGATCGGCATGCCGACCCAGGTGGTGATCGGCACGTCGCTGTTTCAGATCATCTTCGTCACCGCCAACACCACTTTTCTGCAGGCCACCGTCAACCAGACCGTGGATGTCGTGCTGGCCATTCTCTTGCTGATCGGCGGCGTGATCGGCGCGCAGATCGGCGCCGCCCTGGGCGCCAAACTGAAGAGCGAGCAACTGCGGTCGTTGCTGGCGCTGATCGTGCTGGGGGTGTGCCTGCGGCTGGCCTTCGACCTGGTGGTCTCCCCGCCCGACTTCTATTCGCTGGGGGGCGGCGAGGAATGACCGCGCCGATGGCGTTCGCGGTTGTCGCGGGCCTGCTGGCCGCGACGGCGGCCCGGGCCCAGGAGACGCCACTGGTGGCCGATGTGTCCGAGCATCTGGTGGCCATCACCTCGGGCTTCACCGGCAAGGACGTGCTGCTGTTCGGGTCCACCGACGGCCCCGGCGACATCGCCGTGGTGGTGAAAGGCCCGGCGCGCGACGAGACGGTGCGCAAGAAGAACCGCGTCGGCCCGATCTGGATCAACACCGAGTCCGTCACCTTCCGCGAGGTGCCGTCGTTTTATCGCGTGGCGTCGAGCCGGCCGCTGGAGGAGTTCGCGCCCCAGGCCTTGCTGTCGCGTTTTCAGATCGGGGCCGCCAACGTGCGCCTTGACGGCGCCGACGAAAGCCTGAGCCCCGCAACGCTGGCCGAATTCCGCGCCGCGCTGGTGCGCCTGAAAACCAGCGAGAACCTGTACGACGAAGGCCTCGGTTCGGTGAACATGATGTCGAACCGGCTGTTCCGCACCGAGCTGCACTTTCCCGCCAACGTGCCGACCGGCACATATTTCGTCGAGGTTTACCTGTTCCGCAACGGCGCGGTGGCCAGCGCCGAAATCGTGCCGTTCACCATCAGCAAGATCGGCTTCGGCGCGGAGGTCTACGACTTCGCCCACCGCTTCGGCTGGATCTACGGCCTTTTGGCGATCGCGGTGGCGGTCGGCGCCGGCTGGGCGGCCAGCGCGGCGTTCCGCCGGGCGTGAGGACAAACGCCATGGCCGCCGACGCGCCCACCCCGACCCCGAATGCGCCGCAGAACCCGACACCGGAACCGGCGCGCAAGTTCCTGGTGGTGGTCGACGGCAGCGTCGAGATGCGCGCGGCGCTGCGCTTCGCCTGCCGGCGGGCCAAGCATACCGACGGGATCGTCGCGCTGTTGTATGTGGTGCCGAAGACCGAGTTCCATCACTTCGCCGCCATCGGCGAGCTGATGGACCGCGAGGCGCGCAGTGACGCCGAAAAACTGCTGCAACAGCTGGCCGCCGAAGTGCATCGCCAGACCGGCCGTTACCCCAGCTTCTACATCCGCGAGGGCGATGTGTTGACCCAGCTCCTGGACGTGATCGCCGGCGACCGCAGCTTTTCGGTGCTGGTGCTGGGGGCCGGCGGCGGCGGCGAAGGGCCCGGGCCGATCGTCTCGGCCCTGTCGGGCAAACTGGCCGGCAAGATCCGCATTCCGGTGACCATCGTTCCCGGCACGTTGACCGACGACAAGCTGGAAGCCGTCACCTGACCGGCGCGACCCGGGCAACCGGGCCTGGATCAAGGAGTTACGGCCGCGCTTGATTTCGGACCGCTGCGGTCCTAATTAACCCTACTGTCCAACCGCCTTTTTCGTATACGCCCCAGTCGCGGCCCGGGCCTCGCCGCCCGCGGGCCGTGCTGACGAAAGGAACGCCCCGATGTTCATCCAGACCGAGGAAACACCCAATCCGGCGACCTTGAAATTCCTGCCGGGCCGCACGGTGATGGGGTCGGGCGTGGCCGATTTCACCACGCCGGCGGCGGCGGCCGGCTCGCCCTTGGCGGCGGCCCTGTTCGCCATCGATGGCGTCACCTCGGTGTTTTTCGGGGCGGAGTTCGTCACCGTCACCAAGAGCGCCGAGAAATCCTGGCAAGCGCTGAAGCCGATGATCCTGGGCGCGATCATGGATCACTTCACCTCGGGCGCGCCGCTTTTGGCCGACGGCGCCGCGACGGCGGACAACGGCAGCGACGAGGTCAACGAAGGCATCGGCGCCGAGGTGGTGGCCCAGATCAAGGAATTGATCGAGACCCGGGTGCGCCCGGCGGTGGCCCAGGACGGCGGCGACATCATCTACAAGGGATTCAAGAACGGCACGGTCTACTTGAACATGCGCGGCAGTTGCGCCGGGTGCCCCAGTTCGACCGCGACCTTGAAGATGGGCATCGAGAACATGTTGCGCCACTACATCCCCGAAGTGCTGCAGGTGGAAGCGGTCGCCTGACGACGGCCGCCGCCGAGACGACAAGATGCGTCCAAGCGCGCTCCTGTTGGCGGGCGAGACGCTGGCCGTGGCGGCGATCGGCCTAATCGCCGCGTTCGGCGCGCCCAACCCGAGCGGCGGAGGCGTGCGGACCGCGAACGCCTGGCGGTTGGTGTTCGATCGTCCGCCGCCGACGGTGGCCGAGCTGGAAACCGCGTTCACCGGACTCAACTACGATTTCCACGCGGTGCGCGAGGGGCGCGCCATGGTGCCGCGGGTGCGCGTCAACACCGTGCCCGAAGACCTGGGCCAGGTGACCGAGGTGCGCCGGCGCAAGGCCCTGTTCTTCGCCTCGGTCCTGCCGCTGGTGCTGGCGGTCAACGAGCAGATCGCCGCCGAACGGTCCGTGATCGAGACCCTTGCCGCCAAGCTGCGCCGCCAGGACGCCTTGAACGAGCGCGAAGCCGCCGAGCTGAACCGGCTGGCGCGCATCTACAAGCTGCTCGACGACGAGGACCCTGATGTTTCCGACATCCGCGACGCTGCGCTGATCGACGAATTGTTGCTGCGCGCCGCGCCGATTCCGGTATCGCTGGCGCTGGCCCAGGCCGCGGAGGAAAGCGCCTGGGGCCTGTCGCGCTTCGCCGTGGAAGGCAACGCGCTCTACGGCCAGTGGGTGTGGAACGACGGCGCCGGCATCGTGCCCGCCGCCCGCGGCGCCGGCGAGACCCACAGCGTGCGCGCCTTCGCCGACCTGTACGAATCGACGCTGTCTTACGCCAACAACCTCAACACCCATGCCGCGTATTCCGGGTTTCGGCGCATGCGCGCCAACATGCTGGCCAGCTCCGGCGCGCTGGACGGCCACGCCCTGGCGGCGACGCTGACGCGCTATTCCGGACGCGGCCAGGCCTATGTGGAATCGCTGCGCGCGATCATCCGCGGCAACGACCTGGGCCGGCTTGACCGCGCCGTGTTCGGCGACGACGCGCCGGTGCGCACGGCGGCGCGGCCCGCGCCCGACACCCGGCAAATCACCCGAGGCTAATCGGCCCGGTAGCGCGCGTGGACGCGCACGCCTTCGCTGATGCCGCCGGCGACCATCTCGTGCCCGAACCAGTACCAGGCCCCGCCGCTGCGCAGGGTGCAGTTGACGCGCGCGCGGCCGGGCGGAAACGGCGCGGTCGGCGTCACCGCGACGCGCGCGCCATCGACGCGCACCGGGAGTGTCGCGCCGGTCGGGCCGAAGCACGACAGGCCGTTCAGGCCGGCCGGCGGATGAGCCACCGCGAACGACAGCCGCGGCGGATTGTCGCGCAACACCGGGCTGGCCGGGTTCAGGTCGAACGCGCGCAACGGCCTGGTGTTCGTCACCAGGGCGAAGCGCTCCGGCCGACCGTAGTTTTCGTTCATTGCGAACCGCGGCAAGAAATAGCGATTGGCCTCGCCGTAGACCGGCCCCGAGTTGGAGCCGAAGGCGGCGACGAACCCGGCCGCGCGCGCGGCGACGAATTCCGCTTCGCCCGCCTCGCCGAACGGATAGGCGTAAAGGTCGGGCACGCGGCCCAGTTCCTGCTGGAAGCGGGCGCGCATGGCGGCGAAGTCGGCCGTCACCTGGTCCGCGCTCAAGGCCGGCAGATGCTCGTGCGCGTGGCCATGGCCGCCAATGGTGACGCCCTCGGCGGCCAGCGCGCGCACGTCGTTCCAGCTCATGATGCCGGCCTCGCGCCGGTCGACGGCGCCGGTGGCGACGAAGAGCGTGAACGGATAGCCGGCGCGTTTCAGCCGCGGCCAGGCTTCGCGCACCACCGAGATATAGGCGTCGTCGACGGTGATGGCGACGGCCTTGTCGGGCAAGGCCGCGCCCGACTGCAGCGCGGCGACCACCTGGGGCAGCGGCACGACGGTGAAGCCGTTGTCCCTGAGGTAGGCGAGGTGAGCCTCGAACTGGGCCAGCCGGATATTGGTGGACGGTATACGATCCTCGCCGAAGCGATGATACATCAGCACCACGGCGCTGGGTCCGGGCTGCGCCACGACCGACGCGGGCAGGTGCACGACGATCCAGACCAGCAGAAATTTGATCGCTTTCGCCATGGCGTTAGATTAGGTCACTCGACATCCGACGCAAACCCGACCCCGGAGCAGCAATGCGCGCACCTTTGTCCGAGTCCGGCCTCGACCTGATTTTCCGAACCGCCCGCACGCAGTACAGTTGGACGCCGGAAACCATCGCCGAGGAAACCCTGCGACGGATTTACGACCTGGCCAAGTTGGGGCCGACCAGCGCCAACTGTTCGCCGGCGCGGTTCATTTTCGTGGTGAGCGCCGCAGGCAAGGACAAGCTGAAGCCGGCCTTGTCGGCCGGCAACCTGGCCAAGACCATGGCCGCGCCGGTGACGGCGATCATCGGCTACGACCTGCGCTTTTACGAGCACATGCCCGAGCTGTTCCCGCACGACCAAACGGCGTCGGGCTGGTTCAAGGGCATCGAGCAGGAAACCGCATTCCGCAACGGCAGCCTGCAGGCGGCCTACCTGATGATCGCCGCGCGCAGCCTGGGCCTGGATTGCGGGCCCATGAGCGGCTTCGACCAGGCCAAGGTCAACGCCGCGTTTTGGCCCGACGGGCGCATCAAGGCCAATTTCCTGTGCAACCTGGGAATCGGCGATGGTGCCAAGGTGTTTCCGCGCAGCCCGCGCCTGCCGTTCGAGGCGGCCTGCCAGATCATCTGATGCCCGGACGGCACCGGCCCCGAAAAACATGAAGGCGGACCTTGCGGGCCCGCCTTTACGTCCAGTCGCGTCGGTTACATCCGCCGATCCGCGCCCGAAAACCAGTTGGGGTTATTTAGGGTGCGCCCGGGCCGTTTGCAAATCTCCGTTTGATGACATGATCGAGCGAGAGCATGCCGGGGCCGCGCACCACGATCAGGAGCAGCAGGATCATCCAGTAGAAATGCTCCATGCTGTCGTAGGCCGGATTGGAGGCGCCCAGCACGAACTGGATCACCAGCGCCATGCCCAGCAGCGGTAGCGCGGCCAGGCGCGCCGCCAGTCCGACGAACAGCAGCAGCGGCATGGTCACTTCGAACGTGGTGCCGAGCCAGGCCGCCGCCTCGGGCGTTAACAGCGGTACTTTGTACTCCTCGGCGAACAGGAACACGGTCGACTCCCAGTCCTGCAGCTTCTGGCGGCCGGAGTTGAAGAACACCAGGCCGATCATGATGCGGACCGCGAGGTCCGCTGCCGGCGCGGCGAAGCGATCGAGCAGCGACACGGCCTGTCGCTGAACGCCGATGGCGCGGCCGGCGAGACGGGCGATGGTCGATGGGCCGGCTGGCATGATCAATTCTCCTGGCGAAATCGTTGAGACCGACATGGCGGCGCCTCATAGGCGTCGGTGGCGTGGCAAAAATCCTGATCCCGACGGGTGGGCCGCCTTGCCGACGGGGGGGGAACGTCGGCCAACGGTGCCCGGTCACTTTCGTTTGGTGCCACGCGGGCGATGCGTGGCGCGGTGGCGGAGGTTGGGGCGTGGGGGAGACCGCCGCACCACGACTGGACCTTGCCCCGCCGGGATCAGGAAACAGCGTCTAAAGCCGCGGCACGGGCGTGGCCGCCGGCGGCGCGATGGCGACCCCGCTCGGACGGATCGAAGCCAGCGACGGCAGGTTGACCGAGAACGCCAGGTAGGCGGCGGCCACCACCGCGACAAGCAGCGCCGGCGGCGTGACCCGTTCGGCGATCCGGCTTTCGACCTGGTTTGAATTCATGACGACCTCCCTCGACGTGCGGCACGGAGCGGCCTCCGTGTCGGGCAACATCTACGTCGCAGAGCTTTCCGGCGGCCAATGCCGGTTGGTTCGCTTTTCGATAACCGCGGGTTATCGCCGCCCTGGCGCGGGTGTCGGGGCGGATTAAGCCGCGTCCCAGCGGAACGATCTGGCCAACTGGACCACCGCCTTGGTGGCGGGCGTGAACCGCCGGCCGGCCACGGTCACCAGCGACACGGTGCGGGTCACTTCCGGTTCCACCAGCAGGCGCATCACCAGGCCATCCAGGCGGGGGAGAAACTCCGGCAGGATCGCGCACCCGATACCGGCGGCGAGAATGGCTTGGACCCACTCCTCCCGTTCGCTGCGGTAGACCACCTGGACAGGAAACTCGGGTCGCCCGGTGGCTTTCCAGTGATCGTCGAATTCGCAGGCGGTGCGCTGGACATACTCGATGTTCGACAGCTGATGCATCGGGACGGCATTGAGCTTCTCGAACGGATGGCCCTTGGCGAAGACCACGCCGTAGCGTTCGGTGAACAGGGGAATCGGGTCGAGTCGTTCCGGCAGATCGGGCAGGCCGACCATGGCCACGTCCATGTCGCCGCGCATCATCGCCTCAAGCAAAGCCGTGCCCGGTAGTTCGATCAGTTGGGGTTCCACCGCCGGCAGCCGCTCGCGCAACGCCCGCAGGAAGTTGACGATCAGGTAGGGGCTGATGGTGCACATCACCCCCAGCGTCAGCGGCGCTTTGGCGCCCGACTTGAAACTCTGCGCCTGGTCCCGCACGGCTTCGGTGGCCGACAACACCTGTTCCAGGTGCGGCTGGACCATGCGGCCCAGGTCGGTGAGGTGGGTGTTGCCGCGTTCGCGGCGGAACAGCTCGCCGCCAAGCTCGTCTTCCAGGTTCTTGATGGCCCGGGTCAGCGCCGGCTGCGAGACGTGGCACAGCTCGGCCGCGCGCGTGAAATTCAGCTCGCGGCAGAGCGTCAGAAAGTAACGAATCTGGCTGAGTTCCACGCCGGTCCCCTACGGCTCGCTGGGATTATCGGGGATCGCCGACCCGGTTCAAGGGCACACCGCCACCGTCCGATGCTGCGGTGCAGCATTGACTTTTATGTTGCGCCTTATGCTGCAGCATGGAGTGCAGCAAAATGTTCTTTTTCAATGGCTTATGTCAAGGGCCGGCAGAAACCCGACGGCCGCGTAAACCGCGCGCAGCACCGGCGCGGCAATTGCATTGGCCTTTGCGGCGCCGCGGGCGAGGATGCGGTCCAGTTCAGCCGGATCGGCCATCAGCCGGTTCATCTCGGCGTTGATTGGCCCCAGCACGGCGACGGCGACCTCGGTCAGGCGGGTCTTGAACGGCCCGAACTGCCAGCCGGCGACCTCGGCGATCACCTGCTCCGGCGACCGGTCGGTCAAGGCGGCGTAGATGTTGACCAGGTTGGCGGCCTCGGGCCGCCCGTCCAGGCCCGCAACCGACTCGGGCAACAGGTTGGGGTCGGTGGTGGCCTTGCGGAACTTCTGGGCGATGGCGTCGGCGCTGTCGGTCATGTTGATGCGGGCGTAGTCCGACGGGTCGGACTTCGACATCTTCTTGGTGCCGTCGCGCAGGCTCATCACCCGGGTGCCGGGGCCGCGGATGACCGGCTCGGGCAGTGGGAACAGCGCGCGGCCGAAGTCCTGATTGAACTTCTGGGCGATGTCGCGGGCCAGCTCCAGGTGCTGCTTCTGATCTTCACCCACCGGCACGTGCGTGGCCTGGTAGGCCAGAATGTCGGCGGCCATGAGGTTCGGATAGACGTACAGCCCGACCGAGGCGGCTTCGCGGTTCTTGCCGGCCTTGTCCTTGAACTGGGTCATGCGGTTGAGCCAGCCGATGCGCGCCACGCAATTGAACACCCAGGCCAGCTGGGCGTGCGCCGGCACGTGGCTTTGCACGAACAGGGCGTTGGCCGCCGGGTCGATGCCGGCGGCGATCATGCCGGCGGCCACTTCGCGGGTGGTGCGGATCAGTTCCTTGGGATCCTGCCAGACCGTGATGGCGTGCATGTCGACGATGCAGAACAGGCACTCGTAGTCCTTCTGCAGCGCCACCCAGGTGCGGATCGCGCCTAGGTAGTTGCCGAGGTGGAGGTTGCCGGTGGGCTGGATGCCCGAAAGGATACGGTTCTGCGGGACTGCTGCGGTCATGACGCGCCCTCCAGATCGGTCGGTGGGCGCAGGGCAGTGTGGACCGGCCCGGGAGTGCCCGATTGCGACGGCGGGCGTTTGGAAGCGCCCGCGTTTCGAGTGGCCGCGTGATTAGGCTTGGGGGGTGTTGCTGTCAAGCCGACCGCGGCGGCTGCCGACGCAGAGCAGCCAGATCGGAGCGGTCGGCGGCGCGCAGCAGCATGACCGCGGCGAAGTAAATAACGGCACCGGCGGCCACCAGACCCGCCAGGGCGAGCGCGCGGATGTATTCCGGCCCGGCCGCCACCCCGGGCGCGCCGAACACGGAGCCGAGCGCGGAGGCGAGCGACGCGGACAACGCCCACAGCCCCGCGGCCATCGCCGCGCTGGCCAGCGCCAGCCGTGGCGCCCGCGCGACCAGGCGCGCATCGGGGCGAAAATGTCCGCGCCGGACCAACACGACGGCCAGCGCGCTGACGTTGATCCAGGCCGAAACCGTGGTCGCCAGCGCGATGCCGACGTGGCCCAGGGGGCCGATCAGCGCCAACGCGATCCCGACATTGGCGATCAGCGCAACCACTGAAATCTTGACCGGCGTCAGGGTGTCGTGGCGGGCGAAGAATCCGGGCGTGAGCGCCTTGATCAGCACATAGGCCGGCAAGCCGAAGGCAAATGCCCGCAGCGCCGCCGCCACGGCGTCGCGGTCGGCGGGTCCGAACGCCCCGCGCTCGAACAAGGTGGCCGCGATCGGCTGCGCCAGCACGCCGATGCCCACCGCCGCCGGCAAGGTCAAGAGCAGGCTGACTTCGATGGCGCGGTTCTGGTTGGCGAGCGCGGCGGCCTCATGGCCGCCTTGAATCTGCCGGGAGAGCAGCGGCAAAAGGGCGACGCCGATGGCCACGCCGACGACGCCGAGCGGCAGCTGGTTGACGCGGTCGGCGTAGTACAGCCACGACACCGCGCCGACCGCGACCAGGGTGGCAAGCAGGTTGTTGACCACGAGATTGATCTGATAGACGCCGGCGCCGAACGCCACCGGCAGCATGCGCGCCAGCAGATCCTTGACCTCGGGCGTGAGCCGCGGACGGCGCAGGGCCGGCGACAGACCGGCCCGGCGACAGTGGTGAATCAGCCAGGCGAACTGGAGCGCACCGGCCGCCGGCACGCCCCACGCCAGGGCGCGGGCCGGCTCGGCGCCGAGACCGGCCGCCGACACCAGGAACGCGATCAGGGTCAGGTTGAGGATGATCGGCACCGCGGCGGCGGCGGCGAACCGATGCAGCGCGTTGAGCACGCCTGATTGCAACGACACCAGCGAAATGAACAGCAGGTAGGGGAAGGTGATCCGCGCCAGTTCGACGGCGTGCGCCATCTGCCCGGGCGTTCGCGCGAACCCCGGCGCCACGACGTGCAGCACCGCCGGCATCGCCACCATGACCGCGGCGCAGAACACCAGCACTACGGCGGCCAGCATCGAGAAGGCGGCGTCGGCGAATTCCTTGGCCCGCGCCGCGCCGTCGGCTTCGTACAGGCGCGAGAAGATCGGCACGAAGCCCGCCGAGAACGCCCCTTCGGCGAACAATCGGCGGAACAGGTTCGGAAACTGGAACGCCACCAGGAAGGCGTCGGCGGCCGCGCCGGCGCCCAGGAACCCCGCGACCAGCATGTCGCGGGCGAAGCCGGTCACGCGGCTGATCAGCGTGAACGATCCGACCGTGGCGAAGGCGCGCAGAAGCGGCATGCGGCACGATGTACAGCGAAATGAGGCGGCCGTGAATCGGGAATGTGGCGAAAAGCGTCGGCGGGGCGATCGGCTTGCGCGGTCGGGCCTATTCCGCCGCCGCTGCGGTATTTTCCGCGGCGCGCGGCGGGCGGGCCTGCACCGTCACGTCGGCGTCGGCGACGCCGATCGCGCGTCCGAGCGCCTCGCGGATTTGCCTGAGCTTGCTGTCGTGCTCGACCTTCATGCCGAACACGTCTTTCACGTAGAACACGTCGACCACGCGTTCGCCGTAGGTCGAGATGTGGGCCGAGGCGATCTGCAGGCCCAGATCCGTCAAGGTCTTGGTGACGTCGTACAGGAAGCCGGGGCGGTCGTGGCCGTTGACCTCGATCACGCTGCAGATTTTCGACGCGGTGTTGTCGATGAAGACCCGCGGCGGCACGGCCATGGCGTCGGCGCGCTGCGGTACGCGCAAGACCGAGGTCCGGTCGAGTTCCTGGGTCAGGCGGATGCGCCCCTCCAGCGCCTGCACCACGCGCGCCTTGATGCGCGCCAGCCGGCCGTCCTGGGTGATCGGTTCGCCGTCGTAGTCCTGGAAGGCGAAGGTATCGAGCGCCATGCCGTTCGACAGGGTGAGGATTTTCGCATCCACGATCGAGACCCCCGACAGCGCCAGCGCGCCGGCGATCTTGGCGAACAGGCCCGGGTGATCCTGGGTGTAAATCAGCATCGCGGTCACGTCGCGCGCCGCCTCGACCGCGAAATCGATGGCGATTTTCTCACCTGCGGCCTCGGCGCGGCGAATGAAGCGGGCGTGGCGTTCCTGCACGTCGGTGTCGTAGGCCAGCCAATAGGCCGGCGACGCAGAGGCGAGGAACGCCTCGCGCACGCCCTCGGGCCAATCCTTGAGCCGGGAGATCAACGCTTCGCGCCGGGCGGCGACGCGGGCGTCGCGGCCGGCGGTGCTCTGCGCCCCCGACAGAACCTCGTTGGTGCGATGGAACAGCTCGCGCAGCAGCGTCGCCTTCCAGTTGTTCCACACCGACGGGCCGACGGCGCGGATGTCGGCGCAGGTCAGCACCAGAAGCAGCCGCAGCCGTTCTGGCGACTGCACCGCCTCGGCGAAGCGCGCCACGGTCTGCGGGTCGTCGAGGTCGCGCTTGAAGGCGGTATTGCTCATCAAGAGGTGGTATCGCACCAGCCAGCTGACGGACTCGGTTTCTTCCGCGCTCAAGCCCAGGCGCGGGCACAGCTCGAGCGCGATGGCCGCGCCG
>JANRJB010000035.1:0-3947 GCA_033764265.1 Rhodospirillaceae bacterium
AGGCAAGCTGTACGCCTACCACATGATCCTGCGCGAGATCGGCACCGACTTCGAACAGGTGATCGAGGAAAAACAGGCCACCGGCATCTGGTTCAACATGATCGCCAGCCTGCGCGCCGCCGCCGAGATGGACCCGTTGATTGTGGCCAACGGCGCGTCCGACAGCCTGCTGGTGCCGTCGCACCTGTCATCGATGGGTTTCTCGCTGTTGCGCGCGCGCACGCAAATTCGTGAACTGACGGACGCGCTGTTGAAGTAATCGCCTGATTTTCGCAAGGGGTGCGATGACCAAGGTCGAGAAAACAGATGCCGAATGGCGCGCCGCGCTGACGCCGGAGCAGTTTTACGTTCTTCGTCAGAAGGGCACCGAACGGCCGTTCACCGGCGCCTACGAATCCTATAAAGGGTCGGGCCGATTTCTGTGCGCCGGTTGTGGCGCGGCGCTGTTCGACGCCGCGACCAAGTACAATTCGGGTTCGGGCTGGCCCAGCTTCACCCAGCCGGTCGACGCCGCCGCCGTTGCCGAGCATCGCGACGCCAGCCACGGCATGGTCCGCACCGAGGTTACGTGCGCCCGCTGCGGCGGGCATTTGGGTCATGTGTTTCCCGATGGACCACAACCGACCGGCCTGCGCTATTGCATCAACTCCCTCAGTTTGAAGCTGGACGGACCGGGGCCGAAATCGTGAACGCGGCGCGCAAGGCCGAGTCGGTGTGGAGCTATCCGCGCCCACCGGCCCTGGTTTCCGATGACCGGCTGGTGCGTGTGGAGTTCGCAGGCCAAGTGATCGCCGAGACTCGCCGCGCCCATCGGGTACTGGAAACCTCTCACCCGCCCACGTTCTACATTCCGCGCGACGACGTGCGCATCGATCTGATGCAGCGCGCGTCCGGCCGCAGCGTGTGCGAATGGAAGGGCGCGGCTGAGTACTGGTCGATCATCGTCGGTGACCGCCGCGCCGAGCGCGCGGCCTGGAGCTATCCCGACCCGACGCCCGCGTTTGCCGCCATCGCCGGCGACATGGCCTTCTACGCCAGCCGCGTCGATGCCTGCTATGTCGGCGGCGAGCGCGTAACCGCGCAAGAGGGCGACTTCTATGGCGGTTGGATCACCGCCGAAGTGACCGGCCCGTTCAAGGGTGCGACCGGCACGGCCGGATGGTGACGAAAGGAGTTACCGATGGGGGTTCACACCGTCTTCCGTTGGATCGCGGTGGCCGCGTTGGCAGTTTCAACCGGCGCGGGGATGGCGCGGGCGCAGGACGCCGCGCCGACCGTGCTGGTGACCGGCGCCAATCGCGGCATCGGGCTCGAGTTCGCGCGGCAGTATGCGGCACGCGGCTGGACGGTGATCGCCACCGCCCGCGACCCCGCCGCCGCGACGGCGCTGGCCGACGTGCGCGGTGCGGGCGAGGTCAGGATCGAGCCGCTCGACGTGGCCGATGCCGCCAGTGTCGCTGCGCTGGCTCAACGGCTGCAGGGCGTACCGATCGACGTGCTGATCAATAATGCCGGGCAGACCGGCGATTTTCGCGGAGTCGGACAGCGTTGGGGTTCGCTCGATTTCGCCGAGGGCGAGGCGATGATGCGGGTCAACGCCTTCGGTCCGCTGCGGGTAAGCCAAGCGCTCTACGACAATGTCCGCAACGGCCGTCAGAAAAAGATCGTCGCTATCACCGCCTTGCTGGGCGTGCACAGCTTCAACTACGGCGGTTTCGACGGCGCGTATTGGTACAAGCTCACCAAGGCGGCCATGAACGCCGGCATGGCCAATCTGGCGCGCGAGGCCGCCAAGGATGGAATCGTTGTGTCCCTGTTGACGCCAGGCGAGGTCGCGGTCGAGAAGATCAAGAACCCGGGCCCGGAATTCATCTCCCCGGAAACGTCGATCCGCGGCATGATCGGCGTGATCGACGCGCTGACCGCCGCCGACTCCGGCGCCATCATCCGCTATAACGGGACGCGCTATCCGTTCTGACGCACGGACCCTCACGCACCATCCCTCCGCCGCGCGAGCACATCCCATGACCCGCATCATCCGTTCATCCGACCGCGCCTATCGCGGCATCGGCCTGCCTGGGATCGAGAAAGCCGTGCTGTGGCGCGGCGGACAGGGCGTGATCTACGAGTTCTTTAAACTGGCCAAGGGCGTCGATTATCCCGAACACACCCACGACGGCTGGGAGTCGATGTTCGTTCTGGACGGGCGCATTCGTTTGTCGGGCGAAGTGATGGGCCCGGGCGACTTCGTGTTCACCGAACCGGGCGAGACGCACATCGCCGAAATCCTGGAGGACAGCGTCGTGCTGCTCGGTTTCGGCAAGGACTACGAACCGGAGCCCGCATGACCCAGCCGTGCGGTTTTTCACGAGCGTTGCCGGCGGGCAACTGAATGGCCGCCCCGCCACAACCTCTGGTCGGCAGTCAAGCAATATGATGTCGGTGGCGACAGTCCATGGCCAATCATCATGCTTGCTCCGTCACGCGAGATTCATATTCTGTTGTCCGAGATTTTGGAATGCAGCTCCGAGGGGGAGGGTGCCCCGGTTCGGACTCCCGGCGACGGGTGAGTCCTAACCGGGGCACCACTATTTTGGGACCAGCGCATCCCCGGCGAATCATCGCGCGGCGTGCCGTGTTGGCCGCGCCCCTGTGGTTCGCCACGGGCCGCCACGCCGCCGCCGCCGAAACCGAAATCGCGATCCCGCGTACGGCGCCGAACGATCCGATGCAGTCGTTCCTGCGGCTGAGCAACGGCGGCAAGGTCGATGCCGTGGTCGATCTGACGGCGTACGATGCGGCCGGCGCAGTGTTGAGAACCTGGCGATTGACGGTGCGCGCGGGCGACACGGTGACGCGCCTGGTGCGCGGCGAACTGCCTGCCGACGCTTTCGCCCGGCTGGCGACGATCCGTGTCATTCATCCGGCGTTCGTACTGGCCCAGCACGTTGTGGGGAAAGCGCCGCCCGACAACCCGGGCGCGTTCAGCGTGCCGGTCTAGGACGCGATCATCGCGAGCGGCGCCAACAGAATCACAGCCAATGCGACCTCGATCAACCCGCGCGGGACCACGCGGGCGTATACGTCGAAGAACCGGTCGATCTTGTGCATGGCGGACCCCCTGCTATCCGCCGCATCAATGATCGCCCGCCGTGGTGAGATTTCGATCAAACCATGGCGCGATTGGGGCGCGTAAAGTCGGCTATCCGGCTGACTTGCCGCCGTCGACCGGCACTTCAGCGCCGGTGATCGACCGCGCTTCGTCGGACACCAGGAACACCATCACCTCGGCAACCTCGGCCGGCTCGCCGACGCGGCCCATGGGAATGGTGGGGCCCAGCCCGGCTTTGGTCTTGTCGGGCTCGGGCCCGGCCATGCGGATCCAGCCGTCGGACCAGATCAGACCGGGCAGCACGGTGTTGACGCGGATGTTGTGGACCAGGCCCTCCAGCGCCGCGGTCTTGGTCAGCGCCTGTTGCGCGGCCTTGGCCGGGCCATACGCCACGCCGATCCCGACCGGCTTCTCGGCCATCAGCGCGCCGGTGTTCAGGATCACACCGCCGCCCTGGTTCACCATGTGCGGCCACACCGATTTCATGCCGCAAAAGACGGAGTAAAGATTCGCGTCGAGCATGCGCGTCATGTCCTCGGGTGCCAGCTTGTCGAGCGGCTTGATGGCCAGCGCCCCGGCGTTATTCACCAAAATGTCGATACGGCCGTGGCGCGCCAGGGCCGCGTCGATCACCGCCGGCCAGTCCTCGGGCCGGGCGGTATCCTGCTGCACGTAGATCGCCTGACCGGTGTCGAGCAGCGGCTTCACTTTCTCGGCGCGGTCCGCCGCCCGGCCGGTCAGCACCAGCCGTGGGCCATAGCGCGCCCATGCGCAAGCCCACCCCCCGCCCAGGGCCGCCCGGCCCCCCGGGTTGTTGTATTTAATTACCCGCAAG
>JANRJB010000048.1:0-14169 GCA_033764265.1 Rhodospirillaceae bacterium
GCCGGCGCGGCCAAGACCGTGCAGGCCTACTACAACCATGCCTTCGTCTCGCACGCCAACATGGAACCGCAGAACTGCACTGCGTGGTTCAAGGGGGACTCGGTCGAGGTGTGGGCGCCGACCCAGACGCCGGAACGCGGACTGCAAGCGGTCGCCAAGGTGACCGGCCTGCCCGAGAACAAGGTCACGCTGCACATGATCCGCGGCGGCGGCGGCTTCGGCCGCCGGCTGACCAACGACTTCGCGTGCGAAGCCGCGGCCATTTCCCAGCGCGTCGGCGCGCCGGTGAAACTGCAGTGGACACGCGAGGACGACATGCGCCACGACCATTACCGGGTCGGCGGCGCGTACGGCCTGCAGGGCGCGCTGGACGCATCGGGCAAGCTGGTCGGCCTGCGCTATCACGTCATCAGCTACACCGCCGACGGCAAGGCCCCGGTGGTCGGCGGGGCGATGCGCGCCGACGAATTCCCGCTCCAGATGGTCGCCAACGCCGAACTGACCCAGACCTTGTTCCCGCTCGCCATCCCGTGCGGGGCGTGGCGCGCGCCGGGGTCCAACACCCATGCCTTCGCCATCCAGTCGTTCATTCACGAACTGGCGACGGCCGCCGGCCGCGATCATGTGGAGTTCCTGTTGGAACTGATGGGCGAGCCGCGCTGGCTCGAGCCCGGGTCGATCCGCGCGCTCAACACCGGCCGGGCCGCCGACACCATCAAGCTGGTGGCGGAAAAGGCCGGTTGGGGCCGCACCCTGCCGGCTGGCCGCGGGTTGGGTGTGGCGTTCTACTTCAGCCACGCCGGCCACATCGCCGAGGCCGCCGAGGTGAGCGTGGACGCCGCCAAGAAAATCACCGTGCACAAGGTGTGGGTGGCCGCCGATGTCGGGCCGATCGTCAACCCGAGCGGCGCGGAGAATCAGATCGAAGGCTCGGTGATCGACGGCGTCAGCACCATGATGCGCCAGGGCCTCGACATCGAGAACGGTCGCATCATCCAGGGCAATTTCCACGATTATCCGCTGCTCAAGATGGCCGATGCGCCCGAAGTCGAAGTGCACTTCATCGAATCCGACAACCTGCCGACCGGCCTGGGCGAACCGGCGTTTCCGCCGCTCGCGCCGGCCGTCGCCAACGCCGTGTTCGCCGCCAGCGGTCAGCGCATCCGCTCGCTGCCGGTGATCAAGGCCGGGTTCTCGGCGTAAGCTGCGTTGTCGGTCTACCGGCTGGTCGCCACCGTCTCGCCGGCCAGCGGCGGGGTGGTCACGGGCAGGCGATAAGCCTTGCTGCGTTGCTCGAAGGCGTAGCCGAGCGCCAACAGGCGCGCCTCGCTGAAGGCCGGCCCCAGAAACGACAACGTGATCGGCAGGCCGCCGGCCGAAAAGCCGGACGGCACGACCAGGTCGGGAAACCCGCTCATGTTGGCCAGGAAGGTTGGCCCGACGAAGGTCGTCGCCACCGGATTGATGTCGGGGTCCCACACCGCCGCCGGCGCCGACAGGGTCGGGTAGACCAGCGCGTCGATGCCGGCATCGACGAACAGCCGCGTCATCGCCGCGCGGATCAGCGGCAGCGCGTGCGCGTAGATCATGTCCGCTTCCAGGTCGCGCTCGGGCGCAAGCGCCTTCTTCGCATCGTTGAACTCGCTCCAGCGGCGCGGGTTGGGCACCGAACCCGACCCGTCAGGGGCCACGAACGTCTGGGAGCGGGCGATCAGTTCGTCGAGCGACTTCGGGTATTGCGGCCCCAGGGTGGCGAGATATGGGCCGATCTGCTGGGCAAATTCGCGCGGCATGATCGCCATGAACCACGGCCGGTTGACGGTGCGCAGCCACTCCGGCAGGCGCACATCGACGGTGGTCGCGCCGGCCTGGCGCATGACCTCGAGCGCGGTCTCGGTGGCCCAGTCCATGTCGGTGTGCCGGCCCATGTAGTCGCGCGCCACACCGATGCGTGCGCCCTTCAGCGCGTCGGGTGACAGGCCTGCGGTATAATCCTTCTCGATCTTGCCGCGGCCCGCGCGGGTGGCCTCGTCGGCCGCGTCGACGCCGGCGATCACCGACAACAGCGCCGCCACGTCGTAGACGTGCCGCGCCATCGGTCCGACGGTGTCGAAGGTCAGCGCCAGCGGCACGACGCCATCCCGACTCACCAGGCCCATGGTGGTTTTCAGGCCGGCGGTGCCGTTGGCCGCCGACGGCGCGCGCACCGAGCCGCCGGTGTCCGAACCCAGCCCGGCCATGGCGAGGTTGGCTGCGATCGCCGCACCGGTGCCGCCGGAGGAGCCTGACGCCGTGCGCGCGGGGTCGTGCGGGTTGCGGATCCGCCCGGTGATCGAACTCATCGCCGGGCCGGCGGCGAATTCGCTCATGTTGGCTTTGCCGATGATCACGGCGCCGGCTTTGCGCAACTGCTCGACCACGAAGGCGTCGTCGGGCGGCCGCGAATCTTTAAGCAGCACCGAGCCGGCGGTGGTCGGCAGATCGGCGGTGTCGATGTTGTCCTTCACCAGCACGGGAATGCCGTGCAGGGGCGAACGTCGGCCGGATCGCCGGCGTTCCTCGTCGCGCGCCTTAGCGTCGTCCAGGGCGTGCGGGTTGACGGTAATCAACGTGTTCAGGCGCGGCCCGGCCTGGTCGTAGGCCGCGATGCGCGCCAGGTACATCTCCACCAGCCGCTCGGAGGTCAGCGTGCCGGCGTCGAACGCGGCATTGACATCGGCGATGGTGGCTTCGTGCAGCGGAACTGTATCAGCCGAAGCGGCTCCCACCCAAACCCCCGCCAGCAGCAGCAACGCTGAAAATCGTCTCGGCATGACTTGTTCCTCCCCTGCGTCGATTGGCCGCCATATACCGGCGCAGGCCGGTAACCAGTAACAATCCAAGCGCAAGGCCGGCGCCGGACGCAGGCGTGGGGATCGTCGTCTCGGACATTCTCACGTCGTCGAAATTCACCTCGACGCCTGGGCCGTTGAGGTTGACGAGGCGAATGCCGAGCGACTGCCCGATCTGCGCGTGCGTTGCGCCGGTTGTGAAACTGACCAGGGACGTCAGGAAGACCCCCTCCGGCGGCGCGAGCAGATTGTTGTCCGCGGCGATCACGCTGCCGCCGGCCAAAATCTCGACCCGATACCCCGGAAATCCGGTGAAATTGAACGGACCGGGAACCGGCGCGAAATTCCCGACTTCAACCTCGAGCGTGTAGGTCATGAACGGTTGCAACGTGGCCCCCAGTGTCTGCTGGAGGCCGGCTTCGAAGGTTCCCGTCGGATTGTTGAGGAACACCACGCCCACGTTGTTGCCGTCCGGAGCGCCGGAGACAAAGGAAACCGTTGTCGCCGGGTTCCAGACGCCGAAGAACCGGTTCCCGTTCGGGGCGACGGTATTGTAGACGGACCACCCCAACGGCGCGGCATTGGTCGCGCCGACGAACTGCGCCGGCCCGGCCAAGGGCGTCTCGAAGCTGTGATTGACGACGACAATGGGCCCGGCGTTGGCTTGGCCCACGGCCAAGGTCGCCATCGCGGCCACGATGGCTTGCAAAAATCGACGGTTCATGGGCTGTTTTTCCTGCTTTCCGGCGCGTCGTCTGTGTCCAACACCGTACCCGTCCCGGGGCGCGTTGCAGAGTCCCCTATCGATGAACAACGCGCCCGCCATGCGGGCAAAAATGCGGCCGGGTTGTTCGCATGATGGAGGGGATTGCACGTTTCCGTGGCACCTAGTGCCTTGCTGTGATGCACTGATCCACCCGGCGAAGGCCGGTCCCGTGATACCTCAGATGAATGCCCCGCGCTCGGCTTTGCATAGCGTGCCGGCCGGCCCCTGCGGGTAATGTCGGACCCTCGAAGCGAGGGCAACGCGTTCGGAGTCGTGACGATGCAGCTCGTGACAAGGCGGGGCTTGATCAACTGCATGTCCGCCGTAGTGCTTGTGGCGGTCGCGCTGTTTGTTGCGGCTCCGTCAGCGCTGGCGCAGGGCTCGCGCAACTTCCACGCCGACCTGGCCGCCGAGTGGCAGACCAAGTACACCGAAAGCCCCGCCACCGGCCGGGCCGACTTTCATCTCGATCTGGCCACACTCACCTTCAGCTGGGAGATCACGTTCAAGGACCTGCTCGCCCCGGTTACCACTGTGCGGGTGCATGGCCCGGCGCAACCCGGCGCCAATGGCGGGGTGATGCTGGAGATCGCCGGCAAGGGCGCGAAAAGCCCCTTGAAGGGCGAGGCCAAGATCACCGAGGCCCATGTCCAGTACTTGCTGTACGGCTGGACCTATCTGAACATCACCACCGAGAAGTATCCGCTCGGCGAAATTCGCGGCCAGCTCGACGTGCGCGCGCCGCAGGAGGCCCGTCAATGAAGCGTTCACTGTCATTGCTTGCCGCGGTGTCGGCGCTGGCGCTGTCGGGTGCGTTCCCGGCCGCCGCCGCCGAGAAAAAAACGCTCGGCTTCATCATCATCGACCACTCGCTGGCCACGCACGAGACCAAGTATTACGAGGAGTGCCCAGAGGGCCTGGCGCTCGGCAACGACGAGCTATGGTGGAAGGGCCTGTCGCCGATGGACCGCGACAAGCTGACCAACGGCGGCCTGATCGAGCCAGTCGATCCGCCGCGCAGGCCGACCGCGGCCCTGCGCGGGCCCAACTACGAAGACGTGTGCTGGAACCCCGAGATCGTGCAGGACCCGCCGCTGCGCATCGTGCGCGGCCCCACCGGCCGGGGCATGAACCTTGACGGCACTGAGGATGGCAGCGCCACCGCCAAAAGCTGCGCCCACGAGAAGTTCACTACGCCCGACGGCACCGCAAAGGTCGACAACCAGATGTACCGCATCCTCGGTTGCATCTACGGCTGGCGGAAGGGCAACTACATGGAAGGCCACCCCAACCGCGAGCGGCGGGATTCCAGCGAAGGCATTATTCTGTTGGAAGTCACCGACGTGGACGACGCGATGAACGACCCTGACGTCACCGTCGCATTCCACGGCACCAGCGACCTTTTGCACAAGAAAGCCGACGGCACCATTCTGCCGTGGGGCAGCTACCGCCCGGTCGAGACACCGCACTACGGCACCAAGGCCAAGGGCAAGATCGTCGACGGCCGGCTGATCACCGAGCCGGTCGACGCCCGGCTGCCCTTGTTCGGCAATAACTTCACCGGCGACATGCGGTTCCGCGACCTGCAGATCGATCTGAACATTGCGCCCACCGCCGACGGCGCCCCCAACACCGGCATGATGGCGGGGTACTACGACTTCGACAGCTGGTGGGACTACATTCGGAAGATCGAGTTCCTCACCGTCACCGGCCAGTGGAGCTGCCCGGCCATCTACGTCGCCGCCAAGCAGCTGGCCGATGGCTACCCCGACCCCGAGACCGGCCAGTGCACCGCAATCTCGACCGCCATGGACATCGAAGCCCTGCCGGTGTTCTTCATTCCGCGCGCGTCGCAAACCGCAGCGGCCGGGGGCGCGCCGTGATGCGGCATTTCACCACTGTCGCATTGACCGGCGTCCTGCTGTCCGTGGCGCTGACGGGTTGCGGCGACAACGCGCCGGCGTCAGACGGCGGCCCGCCGGTGATGCGACGGCTGACCGAGGATCAGTATCGCCAGATCATCGCCGACGTGTTCGGACCCGACATCGTCATCGGCGGACGCTTCGACCCGATCGTGCGGGTCGACGGCCTGGTGTCGGTCGGCGCCGGCGCGACCGCCATCAACTCCGCCGCGTTCGAGCGTTACGACACCATCGGCCGTTCGGTCGCCGCCCAGGTGGTCGACCCCGTGCGCCGCGACATGCTGGTGCCGTGCCGCCCCGCCGACCCGGCCAAGGCCGACGACGCCTGCGCGCGCCAGTTCTTCGCCGGTGTCGGGCGGCTGTTGTTCCGCCGCACCCTGACCGAAACCGAGCTCGCGGGTTATGCCGCGCTCGCGGATGACGCGGCCAATCGACTGGGCAACTTCTACGTCGGCATCAGCGCCGCCTTGTCGGCGATGCTGGTGCGTCCGGAGTTCCTGTTCATCACCGACACCACCGAGCCCGATCCCGACCGGCCGGGCGAAGTGCGCTTGACCGCCAAGGCCAAAGCCACGCGGCTCAGCTTCCTGTTGTGGAACACAACGCCCGACGATGCGCTGCTGACCGCGGCCGAGCAGGGACAGCTGGACAACGCCAAGGACCTGGCCCGGCACGTCGATCGGATGCTGGCGTCGCCGCGACTGGAGGCCGGCGTGCGCGCGCTGTTCGCCGACATGCTGGCGTTCGAATCCTTCGAGACCCTGCAGAAAGACCCGGTGATCTATCCGGCGCTGGGCCTAGTCGCGATCGAGCACTCGCGCGAGCAGCTGTTGCGCACCATCACCGATCATCTGCTGGTCCGCGGCGAGGGCTATCCCGGATTGTTCACCACCCGCAAGACGGTGATGAGCGGCCCGCTCGGGCTGGTGTACCGCGTGCCGGTGGCCGATCCCGATGCCTGGATCGACTTCGAGTTTCCGGCCGGCGACCAGCGCGTCGGCATCCAGGCGCTGATCGGCTTTTCGGCGCTGCACTCTCATCCCGGCCGCAGCTCCGCCACGCTGCGCGGCAAGGCGGTGCGTGAGATCCTGATGTGTCAGAAGGTGCCCGACCCGCCGGCCAACGTCGACTTCACGCTGGTGTCGGACAGCACCAACCCGATCCACAAGACCGCGCGCCAGCGTTTGGACGCGCACAATACCGAACCCAGCTGCGTCGGCTGCCACAAACTCATGGACCCGATCGGCCTCAGCCTCGAAACCCTCGACGGCGCGGGCCAGCTGCGCACCACCGAGAATGGCGTCCCGATCGACGTGTCGGGCGAACTGGACGGTGTCGCCTATTCCGACGCTATCGGCCTGGGCGCGGCCATCGCCCAGAATGCGGCTGTGCCGGCGTGCCTGGTGTCGCGCGCGGTCGCCTATGGGTTGGGCCGCACGCCATCGACCGAAGAACGCGCGTGGCTCGCGGCTGTCGAACAGCGTTTCGCCAAGGACGGCTACGGCCTGAAAAGCCTGTTGCGCGCCATCGCCGTCAGCCCGTCATTCTACGCCGTGACACCGCCGGCAGATGCCGGCACCGTCGCTTCCGTCGTCGAGGATAAGCACTCATGAACAAAGCCCTCTCCCGCCGCCGCGCCCTCAAGGGCCTCGTCAACGGCGCGGCCGTCACGGTCGCGCTGCCGTTCCTGGACTGCTTCCTGAACGACCACGGCACTGCGTTGGCGTCGGGCGCGCCGCTGCCGCTGCGCTTCGGCACCTGGTTCTGGGGCCTGGGCTTCAACCCCGGCCGCGGCGTCGCGCCCGAGACCGGACCCAACCTGCGCTTTCTGGAGGAGTGCCAGGCGCTGGTGCCGTACCGCGACTACATCAACTATTTCAGCGCCTTCAACACGCCGCTCGACGGCAAGCCGACCACCGTGCACTACACCGGCTGGGTCGGCTGTCGCACCGGCTCGGTGCCGTCGGCCGGCGGCGAGATTCCGGCGCCGACCCTCGACGTGCTGGTGGCCGACCAGATCGGCGGAACCTCGCGCTTTCGCTCGCTCGACCTGTCGGCCACCGGCAATCCCCGCGACAGCTACACTGCCCGCAACACCGGCAGCCGCAACAACGCCGAGGTCTCGCCGCTCGCGTTCTATTCGCGCGTGTTCGGCCCCGAGTTCGCCGACCCGAACGCGGCCGACTTCAAGCCGGACCCGCAAGTCATGGTGCGCCAGAGCGTGCTGTCGGCGGTGAACGAGCAAAGCCGCGATTTCGTCAAGCTGGTCGGGGCCAACGACCGCCAGCGGCTGGACGAATACTTCACCTCGATCCGCGAGCTGGAACGCCGGCTGGAACTGCAGATGCAGAAACCGGCGCCGGTGGAATTTTGCATGGTGCCGCCGGCGCCCGCCGACGGGCCGATCGGCGACGAACTGGAGACCGCGCTGGCGAACCACAAGACCATGAGCGACCTGTTGGCCATGGCGGTGGCCTGCAACCAGACCCGCGTGTTCAACATGCTCTATTCGCAAGCGCTATCGCACATTCACCGCACCGGCGAGGCGTTCATCCATCACACGCTGACGCACGAGGAGCCGCTCGACCCGGCGCTCGGTTATCAGGCCGAGGTGGCCTGGTACAACCTGCGCAGCTTCGAGGCGATGGCGGCCTTCATCGCCGCGTTCGCCAACATCCGGGAAGGGGCGGGCACGCTGCTCGACAACACGCTGATTTTCGCCAACAGCGACACCAACTACGCCAAGCTGCACGCGCTCGACGGCATTCCGGTCATGCTGATCGGCAAGGCCGGCGGCAAGCTGAAGACCGGCTACCACATCGCCGGTAACGGCGACCCGATCTCGCGCATCGGCCTGACCGCCATGCAGCTGATGGGCCTGCAGGTCGATACCTGGGGCACGCAGTCGATGCAGACCAACAAGCCGATCACGGAGATCCTGGCGTGATCCGCCCGGCCGTTCTTGGCGCGTTGGCCGGCCTGGTCGCCGGCGCGGTCCAGGCGGCGACGCCGGCTGCCGTCGCGGTGCAGACCAGCGGCATCGGCACGCATTACCTGACCGCCGCGGGACACACGCTGTACGTCTACGACAACGACACGCCGGGCGCGTCGACCTGCGTGGACGAGTGCGCGCAGGCATGGCCGCCGCTGGCCGCCGCCGCCGATGCGCAAGGCCAGGGCGACTTCTCCGTCATCACCCGGCCCGACGGCGGCCGCCAATGGGCGCTGCGCGGCCGGCCGCTCTATACCTTCGCGCGCGACACCGATCCCGGCATGACACTAGGCGACGGTGTGCGCGATATCTGGCACATCGCGGTCGATCTCGCGCCGCGGCCAAGCGGCGTGGTCTTTCAGGGCACCGTGGCCGGCCGCGTCGCCGCCACCGCCAAGGGCATGACGCTGTATGCGTCGGCGGGCGATTGCACCGGCGCCTGCCTGCGGACCTGGAAGCCGCTGATGGCGCCGTGGGCGGCGCGCGCGGTGGGCGACTGGACGCCGGTCACGCGCACCGACGACGGCACGGCGCACTGGGCCTATCTCGGGCAGCCGGTCTACACCTATGCCAAGGACCTGATGCCGGGCGATCTGCGCGGCGATGGCGTCGATGGACGCAAGGCCGTTCTGTTGCAGCCGGTCCCTCCGGCGCCGTCATGGGTGACGCTGCAGGTGTCGGACTTCGGGCTGATCTTCGCCGACGCCAACCGCATGACGCTGTACACGCTGGGCAACGACCTCGCCGACGTGAAGAAGCACTTCTGCAACGACGCCTGCCTCAAGGAAAATTGGACGCCGGTGGTCGCCGCCGCAGATGCAACGCCCACCGGCAACTGGTCGGTCGTGACCAATGAAAACGGCCGGCAGTGGGCTTATCGCGGCCTGATCGTTTACACCCACACCAAGGACAAGGTGCCCAGCGACATCCTCGGCGCCGGCTTCGCGGTCGGCAACAGTTTCGGCGGCTGGAAGGTCATTCCCCGGACCAGCGTGATCTGGGAAGCGCTGTAAGCCCGACAGGGCATTTTCCGCGTGCGTCCGTTGCCATAGGATCGGGACGATCCGTGCAACGGGGGAATGACCCATGATCGCGCGCCGCCGCCTGTTTACTCACTTCGGAGCCGCCGCCCTGGTGGCCGGCGCCGCGCCGCGCCGCCTACAGGCACAAACGCTGCACGATGTGGTGGTCATCGGCGCCGGCCTGTCGGGCCTCTACGCCGCCTACCTGCTGGAAGAGGCCGGCCTCAAGGTCCAGGTGCTCGAAGGCCGTCGCCGCGTCGGCGGGCGCGTCTACACGCTGATGGACGTGCCCGGCAACCCCGAAGCCGGCGGCGAGCTGATCGGCGGCAATTACGCGCGCATGATCGATACTGCCCGCGCGCTCGGGCTCAACCTGATCCCGCCCAATCCGCTGGGCCCACCCGGCAAGTGGATGTACCGCTTACGCGACCAGAACATCCTGGCCGAAGACTGGCCCGACCATCCGCTCAATCCGCTGTCGGGCGAGGATCGCAAGCTTTTGCCCAATCAGCTGCTCGCCACGCTGTCCAACCGCAACAACCCCTTGGACGGCCGCGCGCTCGACGACTGGCTGTTGCCCGAGTTCCAGCGCTTCGACATTCCGCACAGCGAATACCTGCGCACGGTGCTGGGCCTGAACGAGGAAACGATCCGGTTGATGAACGTGGTCATCCATACCGACCACATCGACAACACTTCGGCTTTGCACGAAATGCGCCGCTACGCCGTCGGCGCGTTCAACCGGCGCATGGGCGGCGGCGGCAACTTCGGGCGCGAGCATGATCCGCCGCCGGCCTTGCAGGTCGAAGGCGGCAACTCGCGCTTGCCCGAGGCCATGGCCGCCAGCCTGGAGAATGGCGTGTTGCTGGGCAAGACGGTCTACGCCATCGAAGATGCCGGCGACGCCGTGACTGTGCACTGCGGCGACGGCACAACGTATCGCGCCCGGCAGGTGATCTGCTCGACGCCGTTTCCGGTGCTGCGCAAGATCATGTTCGCGCCGCGTCTGCCGCCGATCCTGGCCGGTGCGGTGGCGGAAATCGATTACGGCATCTCGATCCAGGTTCACTTCCTGATCAAGCGCAAGTACTGGGAGCAGGACGGCCTGCCCGCCGGCATGTGGACCGACAGTCCGGTCGAGCGCTTCACCGTGCTGGCGCGCGGCGCGCAAGGCGAGCCGACCTCGGCGATCGCATTCGTCAACGGCAACGAGGCGTTCAAGTACGACCTGATGACCGACGCCGAGGTGTTCGCTTACACGCTGCAGGAAATCGCCAAGGTGCGCCCGGCCGCGGCCGGCGCGCTGGAGCCGATCCTGGTGCAGTCCTGCCACCGCGAGGCACACGGCGCCGGCGACTGGATTTTCTGGCGGCCGGGCCAGGTGACCAGATATGCGAATCACATGCGCGACCGTCACGGTAACGTGGTCTTCGCCGGCGAGCATACCGCCGTCATGGAACGTGGCATGGAAGGGGCCTTCGAGGGCGGCGAACGCGCCGCCTTCGATGTGATGGAGAAGCTGGGATGAATGCGGTTCGTGCGCTTGTGGCCATGCTGCTGACGTTGACGACAAGCGCGGCCGGTGCACAGGCCCCGGTGCCTGACGATCCGTTCGCGCGCGATCTGATCATCCTGTCCGAGTGGTATGCGGGCGAGTTCGACAATGAGGAGCAGCTCTGGTTCGAGAACGACCGCCGCTCCGCAACGCCGAAAGACCTGCGCCATCCGCGCATTCACGCCAGTCATCGCCGCGTCGACCTGCCGGCGTTCGGGCCGATTGTGTTCTATGTCGAGGAGTACCGCGACGACGACCCGGCGCAGGTCATCCGCCAGCGGCTGGTAACGCTTGCGTCGGACCGCGCCGAAAAAGCGATCCGCATGCGCCAGGGGTTCTTCAAGTCGCCCGACGCGGTTCGTGGCGCGCACATCGATCCTTCCAAACTGTCGGCGCTGACAGCGCAGGACGTGTCGTTCCTCGACGGTTGCGACGTTTTCTGGCGGCGCGAGGCCGACCAGTTCGTCGGCGCCATGAAGGACAAAGCGTGCGTGTTCGGCGATGGCGACAAGCGCCGATATTCGGTCTATCGGCTGGTGCTGTCGGAAACCAAATATTGGGTGGCCGATTCGACGCGTCTGGTGTCCGACGACACTTTGCACATGGGCTTTCCGCTCGACCGGCCGATCGAGCATCGCCGCGCCAAGCTGTTCAACTGCGAGATCGTATTTCGCCGCGACGACGGCAGCGAGCAGAAGGTCTCGGGGCTTTGGCTGCACAGCCAGGGCGGCACGGTCTGGGCCATGCGCGACGCAACCGGCGAACGCGTCGGACTTCGTCTGCGCGACAAGGAATATCCCTATTACGAAACCCGGCCCGACTTCATGTTTCTGGCGGTGCGCAAACCGGGCCAGGCTGAGTCGGTGGGCTTCAGCATCCACGACTCCGATTCACGGCGCATGGGCATCGACCTAGGCTGGTTCAACGCCCACTGCTACCGCCAGGGCTATACCTTTCGCGAGACCCTTGATCAGCTGCCGCGCTAAGGCCCGCGCGTCAGTTCGTCTTCGGCCGGTCGGTGGCCTGGCTGGGGTCGATCGGCGCGGCGCCGGCGGGCAGGGCGCTGGTGGTGACGAAGCCCGAGTCCTCGGCCACTTCCCAGTTGTGCATCAGGCCCGCAACTTCGCGGATGAAATCGCCCTTGCCGACCTCGAATGTCTGGCCGTCCTGGAAAAACTTGAGCCTGCCGGCGGTCAGGTAGATCAGCGAGTCCGACTTGGCGCTGTTGGGGTTGGTGCTGCTGCCCGCGGCCATGGTCACCGCGCGCACCGAATTGCCGGGGAACTCGTAACGCTTGATGGTTAGCTGGGCGTTGCCGCCCGGCTTGACGTCGGCGCCGCGCACCACGGCCGGCGTCGCGCCGGGTGTCAGGGTGGCGGCGGTCCAGGCCACAACCACCGCGTCGCCGGGCTCGCCGGCGTTCATCAACATGCCGGTCGGCAGGCTGGCCAGATCGCCGGCCTCCAGCGTCACCGCCTTGCCGTCGACGGTGGCCTGCACACGGCCTTCGCGCACCAGCACGGTTTTCTCGTCGGTGATCGGGTGCAGCACGCCGCCGCCTGCCTTGGTGAAAGTCAGCACCTTCACTGTCCCGGTCGGCCAGGCCACCACTTTGCCGGAATAGCTGACCGATTTGCCGCCGGCGCTGGCGGTCATCGGTGTAGCGGCGCGAGCCTCACCCTTCACCACAAACGTGGCGGCGTCCTCCGTGGCGGCCGCGCGGGCCGGAACGGCCGCAGGCATGGTGGCCAAGGCGAGGATGATCGAGAGGGTTCGGATATTGCGCATGGGAATCCTCGGGTGGGTGGCGGAAGGGACGGCAAGATTGCGAGCCCTCAGTTCTAAACTGCCCCTCGGCCCGCGCAAGCCGATTGACACGGGGTTGTCCGCATCCCGGGGGCGGGTGGCGGTCCGGTCAGCGTTGATCTTGCCCGTCACGTTGGCGAAACTTTGCCTCCACGCGGGCAAACGGGGAGGATTCCATGGGCAAGGCGGTCAGGCGGGTGATCGGGGCGGCGCTGCTGGCGGTGGCAATGGCGGCCGGTGCAGCCGCCCAATCCGGCCCGCCCGCGCCGATCCTGGAAGGCTCCAAGGCCGAGATCGACGCCATCCTGGCGGTGCTCGGCCAATGGCGCGAGCGGCGCGATGCCGGCGATATCGACGGCGTGATGGCGCTGCATCACCCCGACGTTCAGATCATGACCCGCGGCCGGGCACTTATTCAGGGCCGCGCCGGCGCGCGGGCCTTCTACGCCGAGAACTACGCCGCGGGCTCGAGCCGCAAGCAATACGGCGCCTTGTCGGAACTGCGCGTGTTCGGCGACGCAGCCGTGATGACCGGCTGCTTCCTGGTGATCGACGCCGCGCGCGGCATCGAAGACCCCGGCTACTACATCATCGTGCTGCGCAAGGATGCGTCCGGGGCGTGGCAGATCTACCGCGACATCGACACACCCAGCCCCGACGGGCTGGCGTTGAAGCCCGCGCCTTGACGCCGCGAGGCATTTGTCGCGCACATATGGGCGCACATACTACGCATACCTCTCCGGCGTCGGACCACGCTACAGTGCGCCGATGAAACCGCGTCAACCCGCGACCACTCGCCGCGCCGTCGTCACCGGCGCAGCCGCGGCCACCGTGGCTGCCGGCGTGACCGCGTGCGCCGCGCCCGGCGATGGCGAGACCTACGACTTCATCATCGTCGGCGGCGGCACATCCGGCTGCGTGTTGGCCAACCGGCTGTCGGCGGATGCCAACGTCCGCGTGCTGCTGCTGGAGGCCGGCGGCGCCGGCTTGTCGCCCTTGATCCATGTGCCCGCCGCCGTCGGCCGGGTGATGAGCAATCCCGACTTCTCGTGGGTCTACCCGGCCGAACCGGACGCCTCGCGCAACGGGCGGCCCGACCGCTACCCCAGCGGCAAGGTGCTGGGCGGCGGCAGTTCCATCAACGGCATGTTCTTCACCCGCGGCCAGCGCGCCGATTTCGACGACTGGGCGGCGCTGGGCAATGCCGGCTGGTCCTATGCCGACCTGTTGCCCTACTTCAAGCGCTCGGAGAATTCCGAGATCGGCGACGCGAAA
>JANRJB010000065.1:0-12569 GCA_033764265.1 Rhodospirillaceae bacterium
GGCGGGGCGATGAAGAACGTGGGGTACAGCACCTGCACGTCGAATCCGGTTTCGGCCATCATCGCCTTGCGTGCCGACAGGTCGCGCAGCGTGCGCACATCGAGCGGAATGCTCTCGTCGCCGATCTCGCGGTCGATGTAATGCCCGTCGATCAGCCAGAAGGCGGTGCCGCTGCCTTCGTCGGCGGTCACCGCGCGCGGGCGGTACTTGCGGTCGTTGCCCTCGAGAAATTCCCAGGTGTCGTCGCATTCGATGACATGGGTGTCGGCGTCGATGACGGGCAGGGGCATGGCGGTCTTCCTCGCGGCAGGAACCAAGGCGACGGACTTTGACGCACGCCGGCGCGCGGTTCAATCAAATCCCATCAATTGCGACTTAAACTCTCATTAGTTGATACTCTTTTCTCCACGATCCGGGGGCATCGGTGGCCCGCCCATACTCTCAACTAATGACAGTCCGACAACGGTTCGTTGACAGCCATGGCCGCGCGGCACTACGGAAAGATGACAGTTATGCACGAACCGCGCGCGTTCATGCGCTGCGTGCATCGGATCCGGCCAAGGCGGCCGGTGTGTGGGGGAAGCAATCATGTCGGCCAATCGGAAACTCGCAACCACCGTCAGCGCGCTGGCGCTGTTCGCTCTCGACGGCCCGACGATGGCGCAGTCCGCGCCCGTCGACGAAATCGTCGTCACCGCCCGTAAGCGCGAGGAAAGTCTGCTCGAGGTTCCGGTGTCGGTCTCGGCGCTCAGCCAGGGCCAGCTCGACAACGCCGATATCGACAACCCGATCGACCTGTCCGATTTCGTGCCCGGCCTGGATTTCGACGCGGCGAACGCCGGCACCGACGGTCGCGGCAGCAACCCCAACATCACCTTTCGCGGCATCCGCCAGCAGTTGGGCACGCCATCGACCCAGGTCGGCGCGATCTTCTGGGACGGCTCGTACATGGGCGGCGGCGGTGCGATCGTGCCGCTCGACGACCTGCAGCGCGTCGAAGTGATCAAGGGTCCGCAAACCGCGTACTTCGGCCGCAACACGTTCTCGGGCGCGATCAACTACATCCCGCGCACCGCCGGCGAGGAATTCGCCGGCGACGCCGAGCTGTCCTACTCGCCATCGGATTTCGACAGCTACAAGGTCTCGGTCGCGGCCGGTGCGCCGTTCAGCGAACGGGCCGGGGCGCGCGCCAGCGTCACCTATAAGAAGGAAGGCGGCGATTTCGCATTCGGCGACGGCGAACCGCTGAACGAGAACAAGTCCCTGGCCTTCAGCGGCGTCCTCAATGTCGAGCCGATCGAAAGCCTGCGCCTGCGCTTCTCGGGCTACTTCGTCGACACCAAGGACACGTACGTCAACGTCTCGATCGCCGCGACCGTGCCGGCCGGCCAGTGCAACCGCACCTTCACCGGCCAGTACATCAATGTCGCCACCGGCGTGCGCACGCCATTCACGCGCGACTTTTCCCGCCTGACCTTCGCGGAGTTCTGCGGCCGCTTCCCGCGTGGCGATAACATCGTTACGCCGCGCGCGCGCGTCCCGACCGCGGCCAACTCCATCGGCGGCGACGTGTCGGCGGCGTTCAACGAAAACGTCCGCATGGCCAAGTACGGCGGCCTGCCCGACCTGCGCGACGGCTTCGGCGGTGCCAACCAGGCCAAGCGGTTCCAGATCAACGGCGATTACGACATCCCGGGCGACCACGTGCTCAGCGTGATCGCCTCGCGCGCGGTGACCGGGTCGAGCCTGGCGTTCGACCAGAATTTCGGCCTGGCGACTTCGCCGCTCCTGCTGCCGCGCGGCTTCCAGACCTGGATCCGCGAGGCCTACTACGAGGCCCGCGTCACCTCGCCGCAGGACCAGGACCTGCGCTACATGCTGGGCCTGACCGACTACAGCCAGAAGTATCGCAACGCCACCACCGGCAACCTGCCCAACATCAACTTCGAGAACAACGCCTCGTTCTCGATCTTCGCCGCTGCCGACTACGATTTCACCGACCAGCTGACCTTGTCTTTGGAGGCGCGCTGGACCGACGACAAGGCGTTCGTGATTCTGAACGGCAACCCGAACCTGCCGCTGCCCAACACCACGGTCACGGCGAATTCGGCCAATTCGTTCAACAAGTTCATCCCGCGCGTGATCCTGACCTACAAGCCCACGGACGCCACCACGATCTACGGCAGCTTCTCTGAAAGCGCGCTGATCGGTCTGCAGACCAACGCGCGGGTGGTGTCGGGCCTGGACCCGGTGCTGATCCCCAACCCGAACATCTTCGGCGATTTCACGCCCCCGCAGAAAAACACGGCCTACGAGTTGGGCTGGAAGCAGCAGTGGGAAAGCGCGTCGCTGACCGTCGCAGCGTTCCACATGAAGTGGATCAACCAGATCTTCCAGACCACGGTGCTCGCCGGCGTGCAGACCACCCAGCTCGCGCTGCCGGGCAGTTCCAAGTACAAGGGCATCGAGGCCGAGGCCAACGCCAACGTGACCGAGTGGCTCGACCTTCAGGCCGGCGTCACTTACGTCGACGGCAAGCTGACCAGCTATGCCGCACGCTCGACGTTCGAGTCCGTCGTGCTGGGCTCGGGTAGCCTGGCTGTCGTCTCCGACGGTTACCGGCCGCGCGGCGCGGTCGAGTGGACCGGCAACCTGTCTGCGACCGTGCACGGCGACCTGATGGACCGCGCCTGGTACATCCGCGGCGATGCGCTCTACGAAGGCGGCCGCTATGCCGACAACGAGGAGTTCAACCTCGACCCCGGCGCGACCCGCTACAACCTGCGCGGCGGCATCGACCTGGTCGACGGCGTGCGCGGTGAACTGTACGCCAATAATATCACCAACCTGAAGCGCCTGCCGGCGATCGCGTTCACGACCACCGGTGTCGGGGCCAACCGCAAGATCTTCACGGGCCCGCCGACGTTGCGCGAAGTCGGCGTGCGGTTCCTGGCCGATTTCTGACGCATCGCGGTATCGCCTGCGGGTGATCTGCGCCAAGATGGCTCAACTATTCATCTTGGCAAGGATCATCCGCGCGATGCGCCTGCTTCTCGGTTTCGCCGCTGCACTTGGCGCGCTGGCATCGGCCGCTCACGCGGTCGATGTCGTGCGCGACTGCGCCGAATGCCCCGAGATGGTGATCGTGCCCGCCGGGTCGTTCCTGATCGGCTCGACCGAGGTGGAAACCCGGCGCGAGAACATGCATCTCGACGGCGAGACGGCCGCCGGGCCGGCCGACGGCGGGCAGGGGCGAATCACCGTCACGCGGAGCGAAGTCGCCGCGCGGGAGAGGCCGCAGACGCGCATCGCCATCGCCCGCCCGTTTGCGGTCGGTCGTTACGAAGTCACGGTCGCGCAGTATGCCGCCTTCAGTGCGGCCAGCGGGCACACGTCGATCGGCGAGTGCCGCGTCTACGACGCCAGCGGGACGGAGTTCGAAACCAAAATCGGCACGACCTGGCGTAGCCCAGGCTTCGATCAGACCGACGATTCGCCCGTCGTGTGCGTCAGCTGGCGGGATGCCACGGCCTATGCCGCCTGGCTGACCGCGCGCACCGGCCACGTTTATCGTCTGCCGAGCGAAGCGGAGTGGGAGTACGCCGCCCGCGCCGGAACGACCACGGCCCGCTATTGGGGCGACGGCGTCGACGAGGCCTGCCGCTTCGCCAACGTCGGCGATCTCGACTTGGCCGATGCAACCGGCTGGCGGAACCGCGAGTTCACCTGCCGCGACGGTTACGTCTACACCGCGCCGGTCGGCCGGTTCGCCCCCAACGCCTGGGGCCTATACGATGTGCTCGGCAATGCCTGGGAGTGGATCGACGATTGCTGGCACGAGACCCATGCCGGCCGGCCCACCGACGCGTCGATCTGGCGCGGCGGGACGTGCGACCGGTTGCGCATGAACAAAGGCGCGTCGTGGAGTCATTATCCCTGGGGCATGCGCTCGGCGGTGCGCAACCGCGCCGGCATCGACGCCGGCTACAACACCACCGGCATCCGGCTGGTGCGTGAGGTCGAGTGAATTCATGTTTTACGGTTACAAGCTCGCCGGCGCGCTTTGGGTGTTCTACGGTCTCACGCTCGGGATGAAGGCGGGCGCGTGGGGTTATTTCGCCCCCGAAATCCGCAAGGACCTGGGCCTGTCGGCGACCGAGATCGGTCTGGTGGCGGGCGTGGTGCTGGCCGGCACGGCGGTGTTCGTACCGCTGGCGGGCCAGTTCATCTCGCGCTACGGCTGCCGCCGCAGCATGATCGTGGGCCAGGTGCTGGGCGCGGCGGGCATCGCCGTCACCGCCTTCAGCACGCCGCTGTGGCAGTTCGTCGTCGGCGCGATCCTGCTGGCCGCCAGCACCAGTTTCGGCGGCGTGGTGCCGATCCAAACGTTGATCACCTTCTGGTTCGAGCGATACCGCTCGCGGGTCATGGCCGTCGTTTTCACCGCGACGCCGATCTGGGGCGCGTTGTCGTATCCTTCCTACGACGCGTTGATGAACGTGCTCGATTGGCGGGGGGCGATGCTGTGCATCGTGGCGATTTTCCCGCTGGGCTATCTCCTGATCGCGCTGTTCATCAAGGACCGCCCCGAAGATGTCGGCGCGCGCATCGACGGCGCGGCGGCTGCGGCCGGCTCCGGCACCGCGCCGGGGGCGAGCCCGGTCGCGTCGGTCGAGGCGCGATGGACGGGAAAGTCCGCGCTCTTGTCTCCCGCTTTCGCGATGATCACCGCCAACGTGGTGGTGTGCACGCTCCCCTATCTTTACTTCGTCACGTTCGGGCGTTCGTTGGTCGAGGCCAAGGGTGTGGCGACCGAGGTGGCCGTGGCGGCGCTGGCGGGGCTGACGCTCGCCACGCTGATCGGCCGGTTGTGCGTGTCGCTGGCCGATTTCGTTAACCCCGGCGTGTTGACGCTGGTCGCCATGGTGAGCAACGTGGCCGGTATGGTGGCGATTACTGTGTCCGACGCGCCGTGGGTGATCTATGGCAGCGTATTCCTGATGGGCTGGAGCTTCGGGTTCTCGTTTCTGCTTGCGCCCATCCTGCTGGCCGACGCCTTTGGCCGGCATGTCTTCGCCACGGTGGAGAGCGTGCGCATGGGGCTAGTGGTCGGCGTCAATGCCGCGGCCACGCCCGCGTTCGGCTACGTGATCGATGCCTCAGGCTCGTACCTACTGCCGCTGGAGGCGATCATGGCCGTGCACGCCGTGGCGATTTTCGCGCTCGCCGCTTATCTGATTCGTGCCGGAATTCTTTCGGCGCGCCGCGCCGCAGGAGGATCGAATGGCCAAGGTCCCCATGGCCAAGCCTGACGCCGCCGCCACACGCGCGCCGGCGCGCGCACCCGACGGGCCTTCGCAGACCTTGGCCAAGGGCCTCAAGGTGCTCGATTACTTGGCCAACGCCGAAACCGGCAAGCGCGCCACCGAAGTTGCCCGTGCTTTCGGCTACAACCTCAACACCGCCGGCCGGCTGCTCGCGACGCTTGAGGCCGCGGGCTTCGCCAGCCGCGACCCCAACGGTGTGTACACCATCGGCGCCAAGGTGATCGCCGCGGCGGTCAGCAAGCTCAACGTCGCCAATCTGACCAACGTCGCCCGGCCCTACCTGATGGCGCTGCGCGACGCCACCGCTGAAACCGCGTTCCTGGTGGCGCGCGTCGGCACCTCGCTGGTCATCATCGATGTGGTCGAAAGCAAGCATGACCTGCGCGTGGTGTTGAAGCCGGGCGCCGTCACCTCTCTGTTTCCGGCCACCACCGCGTTCACCACCACGCTTGATCTGCCGCCGGCCGAAGTTGCCGCGTTGTCGCGCAAGTCGGGCAACCCCAAGCGCATGGTCACGGAGTCCGACGTCATCACGGCGCGGGCCGAACTGGCCAAGCACGGCTACCTGGTGCGATACGCGGCGATACGCTCGGAAGGCACCTGCACCGCCGCCGCGCCGATCAAAAGCCGCGGCGTCACTGTCGCCTCGATCGGCGTCGGAGGGCCGTCGCAGCGCTGGGACGAGGCGCGCGCAAAACCATTCGGCAAACTGTTCCGGCAGGTGGCGGCGGAGCTATCGGCGCTGCTGAGCGGCGCCGGACAATGACCTGACCGGTTCAGCATCCAGACGAGGAACGGCGATGGCGAGATTTTATCGCGGCACCATCAATTACATCAGCGAAGCCGGCGGCGAGTTCGGGCGAGAGTACTTCTCGGTGTCTGTTGAACGTGACGGCACACGCACGCTGCGCTGCGTGTGCGAGATGGACAACGTGGCGCTGGTGCGCGACGTGACGTACACGGTCGATGCGAACTTCCTGCCGATCGACTGTTACGTACGCGTCTCCAACGATCACAAGTTCGTCGGCAGCGGCTGGTTCCGGTTCACCGACACAGGCGTCGACGGCGAGGTGGAGACCGTGGCGGAGGGCCGCGTAACGCAGCACCTGCCGACGCCTGGCCGCGCCAGGCTGTTCGGCACGCACCCGATCTGCATCGACATCTGGAAATGCGCCCATGTGCAAGCCGCGCGCCCCGGTGAAGTGCAGCTGCTCGACAACTGCGTCAACAGCTCCAGCGTGCCCAATGGCGCGTCGGGCCCGCTGCTGGCGCGCAAGAGCTACGACATGGTCTATCAGGGCCGCGAGCAGGTGACGGTGAAGTCGGGCACCTTCGATTGCCAGTATTTTCACTGGCGCACCGGTACCGGGCGGACGTTGCAGCTTTACACCGCGACTGCCGATTACCTTCCGGTCAAGACCGTGGTGCCCGAAGGCAAGCGGTACTACGAACTCGTGGAGTTCGAGGAATTGAATCGGGCGGTTTAACGTCTGCGTTCAGCGCCGCGGGGCTGCCAGCCCCGAGCAATCGACCACGCCGGCATCGATGACGGCGTTCCCGGTAGGTTCGGCAACGCCGGAATTGCGCGGTTTGAGGAACGGCTTTGCGGCCGCCGGCGCGGCGGCGACGTGGGCCGCGTCCCATTCCTCCACCGGGCCGGCGCATTTCGCCCAGGCCGGGCGGTAGGCGTACTCCAGCATGCCGCGCGTGAAGTCGCTCAGGTTGGGGTGGGTGCCGTGGAAGGCGCGCACGTTGAACACGATGGCGTCGCCGGCCTTTAGGCAGACCGTGACCATGCCAGGGTGGTTGTCGAAACGCAGGTATGGGTTGCTGAACACATGCACGCCGATATGCGAGCCGGGCACGATCGTGAACGGCGCGCGCTCGGGCGTCAGGTCGTCCAGGTAGATCAGCACACGCACCGTTGCCGGCGAACTTTCGTTCCACCCCTTGGCCTTGGAGCCGTAGGGCTGATAGTCCGAATGCAGTGTCAGGCCGGGCACACCGGGGCCGCTGCGGATGTAGTGGCCCAGCATGAACACGATGTCCTCGCCCAGCGCCTGCCTGAGAAACGCGATCAACGGCGGATGGCCGATCAATTCGGCGAAGCGGGGGCTGTGCCATTGCGGCGGCGTGGCGGCGAAAGTCTGGTTGGCACTGTAGGGGGCCGCGTTCATCGGCAAGTCGGCCAGTTCACGCTTGACCGTGTCGATAGTGGCGGCATCGAGCAGCCCGGGCAGCACCACATAGCCGTCGGTTTCAAGGTGGCGCAGTCGCGCGGCGTCGTTCAGTGCGCGCCAATCGGTCGTTACCTGGCGCAGTGCCCCGCGGGCGGTGCGGTCGGGTCCTGACGGCATGCCGGCCCCCGGGGCTCAGATTGCGTACAGGGCTTTGGCATTGGCGGCGAAGATCGCGTCAATCGCCGCGCGGTCCACGCCGGCCGACTCGCGCAGCCTGGCGAACGCGTCCAGTTCAGCGGCGGGATCTTCGTGGCCGAAGTCGGTGCCCAGCACCAGGCTGCCCAGGCCGGCGTACTTCAACACGTAGGGCAAATCGTCGTCGGTGCGCGCTGTCACCCAAATGCGGTTGTCGCGCAGGAACGTCGCCGGGTCAGAGACCTTGCCGCGCGTACCGATGAACTCGTGCCGGCGCGCGGCCTCGCGCACCAGATAGGGAATCCACTGCGAGCCGGCCTCGATGAAGGCGAAGCGCAGCGTCTTGTAGTCGGCCTGCAAGCCCGACGACGCCAGCGCGTTGAAGCCGGCCAGGATCGGCGTGATGCCGAAGAAATAAAGGTCCTTGCGGAACAGAACGTCCTTGAAGGCGTTGTTGCCGTTGCCGGCGTGGATGCAGATCGGCAGATCGAGCGCCTCGGCCTTGCGGTACAAGGGCGCAAAGTATGGGTCGTGCAGCAGCCATTCACCCTCGATGCCGCGCATGAACACCGCGCAGGCGCCGTTCTTCTTGCCGAAGTCGAGCTCGGCCAGCGCGCTGTCCATGTCCAACAGCGGTGGCACGATGGCCCACAGGAAGCGGTTGTTGCGACGCCAGACGTCGGCCAGCCAGCGATTATAGCTGCGCGCCAGCGCCACCTGAATCTCGGGTCGCTTCGACGGCATGCCCTGCAGGAACAGCGTCGGATACAGCACCTGCTTGGCGACGCCGCATTCGTCCATGATGGCGGCGCGGCCTTCCAGGTCTTCCATCTGGCGCACGGCGATCGGCAGGTCCAGGTTGCCCGCTTCGCGCGAGAACAGTTGGCCATCGACCAGCCAATGTTTGACGCCGCCATCGCCGGTCAAGGCGATCGGCCGGTACTTCTGTTCGTGAGGTTCGAGGAAATCCCACGTGCGCTCGGATTCGATCACGTGCGCGTCGGCGTCGATGATGGACATGTGCAGGGCCTCCCGTTGGATGGACCTTCCTGCGCGGCCGACCTATTGTCAATTAACAGAGGTCAAAATATCAAATAATGACAGTGATAATCGGCGGTGTTGCCTCGCGCGGTCACGGATTGTACCTGAGGGCGATGGCGGTCCGTCCATTTTCGCTCTGGTGGCCGACACGCGCGGCTCTGGTCGCCCGCTATGCGCGACCGACCTCGCGGTTTCTCGACGTGCGCGGCACGCCCATTCACGTCCTTGACGAAGGCCCGCCTGACGGGCCGCCGGTCGTGCTGCTGCCGGGCCAATGGATCAGCGCGCGCCAATGGCTGGGTTGGCTGCCGGCGCTCGCCAATCGTTATCGAATGATCTGCGTCGATCTTCCGGGCCATGGACTGGCGGAACCGTTCACCGACGGCGATTACAGCTTCGAGAACTACATCCGTCTGGTCTCGGACCTGGTCGATGACCTCGGCCTGCGCCGGTTTGCCCTGGTCGGCACGTCTTTCAGCGGCACGGTGGCGTTTCGTTATGCCGCCGATAACGCGCATCGCGTCGTGGCGCTGATCCTGGCCAACGCCAGCGGCCTGCCGCGCCAGGGACCTGGCCGCCCCAACGCCCCGCCCGACAATCTGCTCCATCGCCTCGTGCTGCCGTGGGTGCGTCCGCGCGGGTTCATCGCCGGCAAACTCGCCAGTCTGGTGCACGACAAGCAGCGCCTGACGCCCGACCTGGTCGATGAAGTGACGGCGTTCAACAATCTGCCGGGGCGATTCCAAGAGGCCGCCAAGCGCGCCGCAAGCTATCGCGTCGGCGACCCGCAGTCGGTGCTGGCGCGGATCACGGCCCCCACACTGGTGCAGTGGGCCACGGGCTCGACTTATCTGTCGACGCGCGAGGCCGATCTGTTCATCGATTGGCTGGGGGCCGCGGTGAAGGAGAAAATCATCTACCCCGGCACCGGCCATCTGATCGCCGTCGATGCGCCCGAAGCGACCGGCCGCGACGCTGGCGCGTTCCTGGATCGGAATACCTGAAATCCGCAACCCCGTTGCGGATCGGTTCGTCCAAAGGGCGGACGCGTTCCATCATTTAGGGCCGATGGCCGTTTCCGCCGCCGTTCAAGTTCGTGCTGAACACCGTCCCGCAGTCCTAACATGCCCGGCAAGCGGCAGCTCAGCGTGCGCGCCCGCTACCGGGTCTATGCACGAGGCCATCTGTTTAGGCCACTTTGATCACGATCTTGCCGACGTGGTCGCCTGAGCGGATTTCGTTGTAAGCCTCGAGCGCGGCGTCGAACGGGATTTCCTTGGCGATGACCGGCGCGATGCGGGCGTTGGCCATGGCCGCCAGCATGTCTTCCACCATCGACCGGCTGCCGGCGCTGATCGCTTTCAGCATCAGGTTCTTGAGGTACATGCCGTTCATGTTGGGCGGATTTGGCGGTGGGCGCCCCGTGCCGATCATCACGACCCGTGCGTTGTTGCCGGCCGCGGCCATGGACTGATCCAGCGTCGCCGGGCCAACGTTTTCCAGAATCACGCTGGCGCCGCGTCCTCCGGTCAGTTCCATCACCGCCTTGCCCCAGTCGGGCGTGGTCCGGTAGTTGACCCCGGCGTCGGCGCCCAATTCCTTCATGCGCGCGAGTTTGTCGTCCGACGACGAGGTGACGATCACCCGCGCACCCGCGGCTTTGGCGAACAACAGCCCGAAGGTCGATACCCCTCCGGTGCCCAACGACAGTACCGTGTCGTCGGAACGCACACGGGCCACTTCGTGCAGGGCATGCCAGGCCGTGACGCCCGATCCCGCCAATGTTGCGGCATCGCGCGTCGAAACCGCCTCGGGCAATTTGGCGAGGCCGCTGGTCGGCAGCAGAATGTGCTCGCCCAGCCAGCCGTCAATGGTGTTGCCGACATCGGCGACGTAATTGGCCGGCGACCACGGGCCGCTGATCCACTGCGCCCAGTGGGTCGCGGTGACGCGATCGCCGGCCTTGATGCGTGTCTCGCCGGGCCCAACCGCGACAACTTCGCCGCCACCTTCGCTGAGCGGGATGCGCGTTTCGGGCCGCGGGCCCGGCGGCACCGGGAACATCCCGATCAGGATGCCCTGGTCGCGCGCGGCGATGCCGGCGTAGTGCACGCGGATCAGCGCCTGGCCCGGGCCGGGTTCCGGCATCGGTCGCGTGACCAGGGTCAGGGAGTTGAAGTCCTTCTGCGCGCCGATCTGGTAGACACGGGTGGAGGCGTTTCGGCGCTGGGCGGCGGCAGGGCCCGACGCCAGCGCGGCGAGCGTGGTCGCCGACGCACCGGCCGCCAGCAGGCGTCTTGAAATCTTGATTGCCATGCGAAGGTTCTCCTGTTCTCAAGCCGTGGCGCGGGCGCCGCATACGGCCCGCAGTTCCTCGATCACGAATCGCACCGCCGGCCGAAGATGATCGGCGCTGCGATAAACCAATCCGGCGCTGCGCGTGATCGGCTGTAGGTCGGACTTCAACTGCACCAGGCTTCGCCGGCCCAGTTCCGCCGAGATGAAGTTGGTCGCCAGCTGGGCCAGAAACTGGTGGCCGAGCAGCAGGGACTTGATCAGGTTGAGCGAATTGGTGCGCACCACCGGCACCGGCGGCGGTACGCCGCGGGCGGTGAATGCCTGCTCGAAGGCCTCTTGCGCATGCGGCTGGTTGACGATCACCCAGCGCTCCTGAGCCAAGTCGGCGGCGGAGATTTTCTTGCGCGCCGCCAGCTGGTGTTCGGCGCTGCCCACGATCACCGCCGAGACTTCAAGCAGTGGTTCGCGGGTCAAATCGCGCGACGGCGTGGCCACCGGGAAGTTCGAAAACACCAGGTCGATCCGGCCGTCGCGCAGCATGTCGAGCAGGTCTTCGAAGTAGCCTTCCGAAATCGCGAACGTCAGGCCCGGGTTCTTTTTCGCCAGGCGCGTCACGGCGCGATCGACCACATCGGCGGCGAATAGCGCGCCGATGCCGATGGCCACGCTGCCGACCGCGCCGCGCTCCATGGCCTTCACGTCCTGAGCGGCCTGGCCGCACTCGTTGAGGATCAATAGGGCGTGGCGGTAAAAGCTGCTGCCGGTGGCGGTGGGCACCACGCCGCGCGGCATGCGCACCAGAAGCTTCGAGCCCAGCGTGTCTTCCAGGTTCTTGATGCTGCGGGTCAGCGCCGGTTGGCTGATGTGGACGCGCCGTGACGCCTGCGACAGGTTGCCGCTTTCAACGACCGCCACGAAATGGCGCAACTGGCGAAACTCCATCGACTTCACCCCCTGGGGGCCGTTCGGCACGATATGCGCAGCATATATAGGAAGGGCACATGTTTATATTTGTTTTTATGCGTGGCAAGCGCGACCATGGGATTGGTTTTGTCCCGGCAGAAGGTCAGCTCCCGATGGCTTTGAACCCCCGTCCATTGCGCGCAATTTCCGACGCAGACGCCGAAACCTACGCCCGCGACGGCGTGGTCTGCCTGCGCCAGGTGTTCGACCGCGATTGGATCGAATCCCTAAAGCCGGTGGCGCGCCGGTTGACCGCCGACAAGGAGGACTTCGGCCTCCTGCCATCGCTGCCGGGACGCTACATGTCGCGCAAGATTCCCGAGTTCCGCAATTTCATCTTCAACTCGCCGGTGGCCGAGGCTTGCGCGCGCACGCTGCGCTCGTCCGAGGTCCGCTTTTTTTTCGACGAGATTTTCGCCAAAGGACCGCGCTCGTCGGAGAAGACCATCTGGCACACCGACCGCATGGGCTGGCCGGTGTCGGGCACCATGGTGCCGTCGCTGTGGGTTCCGCTGACGCCGATCGTCAAGGCCAACAGCCTGGAGTGTATCGCCGAAACCCATCA
>JANRJB010000082.1:0-3424 GCA_033764265.1 Rhodospirillaceae bacterium
TGCTGGACGTAACCGGTGATCGGACCGGAGACCAACACATCGTAGGGCTGGCCGAGAACCGGAGTGATCGCCGGGACCGACTGCGTCTCGATGTTCGCCGCCGAGATCTGGATCGTACCGCCGGCGGAGACCGCCGGAGAGGTGTACGTACCCAGAGTGGCGCCGGTCGAGCTGCTGCGGACCGTGATCGTCACCGCGCCCGGCGTGCCGCCCGTATTCGCGATACGGAGGAACGACTGGAACGCGTTGTTGCTCGGCTGCACGAAGTTGATCTGAGCGTTCAGACCACCACGAGTGAGCGCGACCGCCGTGCCGGAGCCGCCCGCGATGGCAACAGATGCCGGAGCGTTGGCGACGTGCGTCGTTGCAGTCGTACCAGCCACGGCATTGGTAATCGGGGTCGAGCCGTTGAAGTTCACGACCACGAAGGTATTGCCGCCATTAGCAAACGCCGTCGCCGCAGGACCGAACGTCACCGTACCCGCCGAGAACTGTCCGGGGGTCCGGGTCTGGATGGTGCCGCCAGCCGCCGAATCCAACGTCGCGCTCACGACCGCCGGATCGTTCAGGACGGTGTGAGTGAGCTTCACTTCGTTGGTGCTCAGGAGGTTACCGGCGCTCAGCGCGGCCGACAGGTCCGTCGACACCGCCAAAGTCGAGGTGACCTTCACGCGCGACAGAATGGCCGAATTGCCCGGCGCCGCCGCCGTCAGGCCGTTGCCCAAGCCGTTCGTACCGGCCTGGCTGACCAGGGCGAATTGCGGATTGGACGTATTGCTGATGGCGACCGCGTTACCCGAGGTCACTTCGGCATTCGCGGCCGATACCGACGTCACGACGCTACGTGAAGCAATCGATTCCAGGGTCGACGTTTCCGCCGCGTTGGTGATCGAGCCCGACAACGCGATCGAGGTGCCGGCAGTCGCCAGACCCTGCGCTTCGCGATAGATCAGGCCGCTGACAACCATCGCGCTCCAGGTAATCGCAGAAACCTGGGTGATGCGCACGCGCTGCGAGAACACGGTCACGGTGGCGTTTGCGCCGGTCGCCGAAGACGCGATCTCCAGCGTGCCGGTGGTCGTCTGAGCATAGATCGACACGGTCGGGGCGGCCAACGCGGTGGCGAATTGCGCGCCGGTCACGTCGAGCAGAACGGTGGTGACCTCGAACAGGTTCGCCGTCGAGTCGATGGTCACCGCCTGCGGGCCGATCGTGGCTGCCGAGCCGGTCGTCGCCGAGATCATCTGCGTGGCGAGCGGGCGGGCAGTAAGAGTGGCAGGCGCGAAATTGGTGACGGTAGCGCCGGCCGCAGGCGCAGTGCGGATCGTCGCCTGCGCATTCACGGCAACAGTGCCGCTGACCAGCGCTGTCGTTGCAAGCAACGCACCGCCGGCCACGTGGAGAGCATATTTGTTCATAACTTTGGGATCCCCTTAAGGTTTCTGAAATCGCGCGTTTGCACACGGCAAACGGCGATGCGCCCGTCAGCGCGGGGGCCATAACACATTTTCCGCTGTGCAATGTCAAGCACCGGTGCGCCGTTTCAGCGGATTTTTGTGAACTGTGGCAGTTCGTTAACAACACCTTACCGGGTTTGTCAGGCTCAGGCTATTCTGTCGCTAAGCCCCATCCTACCCGGTTCCGATCATGCCTCGCCCTCACGCTCAATGGCTTGTCTTGCTTACGATTTTTGCTGATGAGATTGGATTCGCCAACCGCTCGCAAGATTTTCCGGTTTGTTTTCGACCAATCGAACGACACCGTTTTGGGGGGAATCCCAACGCGATGCTGATCTCGAGGACCCGCCGAACGGCCCCAGTTGACCGATAAATATCAGATAAAATCAGTAGTTTAGGCCAATTCTGCGTTGGCCCGTGAACGCTGGCCTTACCGCGATCCAACCATGCCCAAGCTCAGTCCCCAACAAGTTGACATGGAATTGCAGGCCGCGATCCGGGCGCATCGCAACGGGCAATGGGATGAAGCCGAACGCATGTACCGCATGATCCTCACGGATATGCCGGGCCACGCGGAATGTTGGCATTTGTTGGGCTTGGTCGCGCTGCAAACGGACCGCGCGGGACATGCCATCGATCTGATCGGAACCGCGCTGAGGCTGGCCCCCGAAAACCCGACCTACCTGTCCAACCGCGGCGAGGCGTATCGGCGCTTGGGGCAATTGAACTTAGCCAAGGCTGATCTCCAAATGGCCTTGCAAATTGCACCAAATAGCGCGGCAGCCCTGAACAACCTGGGTTTGACGCTGAATGGCCTTGGCGACAAAGCCGGGGCCCGGAAATGCTTCGCGCAAGCGGTTCGTCTCAAACCAGGCTACGTTGAAGCCATCAATAACCTGGGTCTCGTCTTGCGCGACCTCGGCGAGACGCTAGAGGCCATTCAGCGGTTCCGAGACGCGCTGATCTACAACCCTGATTATGCCCCGGCCCGCACAAATCTCGGCGCCGCCTTGGAGGCGGCGGGGCGACACGGCGAAGCCGAAGCGCAGTACCGAAAGAACTGGCGAGAGTCCGCCCTGGACCGTGAAGCCGGCATGGCGCTTGGCAACCTGCTGGCGGGGTCCGGCAGAACCGAAGAAGCACTGGAGGTTTATGTGCGCCTTTCGGACTCTTGGCCGAATGATGCGGACGTCGTTCACAACCTGGCCAGCGCGAAATCCCGCTTGGGATCTTACGCCGAGGCCCGGGCGCTTTACCGGCGGTCAATCGAATTGCGCCCCGAGTTCGCGGAGGCGCACCGCAACTTCGGGCACCTGTTGCTGCAGCTGGGCGAATATGCCGATGGCTGGAGACACTACGCCTGGCGCTGGAAATGCAAAGAGTTTGCGCACCGTCAGCGGCCGTTCGAGTGGCCGACGTGGGACGGTAGCGCACTCCGCGACGGTACGCTCCTGATCTGGTCCGAACAGGGCCTCGGCGATGAAATTCTGTTCTTGGGAATGGCCACGGACTTGATGTCGCGCGGCTTGAGACTCGCGTGGGAGATTGACGCCCGCCTGATTCCTTTGCTCGCGCGTTCGTTCCCGACGATCCGGTTTGTTCCCCGATCGACGCCAGCCGCGCCGGTCCTGGATGAACTGGAAATCGCGGCTCAGATTCCGTCCGGCCAACTCGGCACGTTCTTGCGGACAGCCCCTCTAGACTTTCCACACCGCGCCGCAGGTTACCTGTCAGCCGACCCGGAAAAACGCGCCGCGTTGCGGGCGCGGCTGCTGGCCGGTGGGCCTCGCGACCGCCTGATCGTCGGCATTTCGTGGTCGAGCAAGAATGCCCCTAACAGCAGGCACAAGAGTACTTCGCTGGCCGATTGGCGGCCGATCTTGTCCGCGCCGGGCGTCGTGTTCGTCGACCTGCAGTACGGCGACACGCTTGCCGAGCGCGCTGCCGCGGGCGCGGAACTCGTCCAT
>JANRJB010000083.1:0-8588 GCA_033764265.1 Rhodospirillaceae bacterium
CTCTCCGGCGGTCTCCGCCGGCGGTACGATCCAGATCTCGGCGGCGAACATCGAGACGCAGTCGGTCCCGGCGATCACTCCGGTTCTCGGCCAGCCCTACGATGTGTTGGTCTCCGGTCCGATCACCGGTTACGTCCAGCACATGGGCTTCAATGCCACCTCTGGCGTGATCACCGATCTGTCGTCGTTCCGCAACGGCGGCGCGACGGCTCCGTAACAGACCGCGTTGGGGGTTAACCCCAACCGGCGAAATCGGGGAGGGTGGGAAACCACCCTCCCCTTTTTTTTTGCGCGCGGCGCGGTCCTCGCCGATTTTCCCGGCCGTTTCCCGACTGGCCGATCGCGCCGAAAATTGGACTTCCGGTTCTCGGATAACGCGATGCGCCTTCAACAAGTTAGCGCGTTCGGCGCGGCCTTGGTCACGCTTCGGTCCGCCTGCGATCGAGAACGACAGCACCCGTTTACAGTGCTGTAACTGGCCGATCGGCCGGTCTTGCAGGCAGAGTGCCAAATGCGTCTTGACCCGTCGCCCTTGCTGATCGGGGCCGGTTGCGGTGTCTCGTCATGTCGACGGTTTTTGAGTATCAGGCTCTGGACGGTGGCGGCCGCATCATGAGCGGGCGCGTCACTGCCGTGCACGAACGCGATGCTCTGCGCCAACTTCAGGGGCAGGGACTGTTGCCGACGTCCCTGATCACCGCCCCGTCCGCAGCTGCGGTCACGGCGCGGGCCGCGGGCCGGGCCCGGGCAATCGTGTTTCAGGACTATATCCTGACCCTCAAGCAGCTCGCTCTCTTGCTCAATGCCGCCGTTCCGCTTGTGCAGGCGGTCGCCACATTGAAGGACCAGGGCATCCATCCGGGGCTGAGCCGCGCGTTCGCCGACATCGAGAAGCGGATCAGGGCAGGCGATCCGTTCAGCGCCGCATTCACCGGCGCGCTGCCCAATCTACCGGCCTACGTGGCACAGCTGGTGGCCGCCGGCGAGGCCATCGGCCGGCTGGGGCCGGCCATCGCCGACGCCGTCAAGCAAATGGAATACGACCATCAGGTGCGGGTCGAAATCCGCAACGCGCTGACGTACCCCGCGGTGCTGGTGACCGCCGGCTTGGCCGCCGTGTTGTTCATCTTCATCGTGGTCGTGCCGCGTTTCTCGGCCATGATGTCGTCCACCAACGCCGACGTGCCGCTGTTGTCCCGGCTGGTCTTGAAGACCGGCCTGTTCCTGAACGAACACGCCATGGCCATTGCGGTCGTCGCCGCGGTGCTGGCGACGGCCGGCGCATGGCTGTTCCGCGACCCTGCCATGCGCGTACGCGCCCGCGAAGCGCTGGCGCGGGCCCCCCTGGTCGGAACGTGGCTGCGCGAATCGGATCTGGCCGGCTGGGCGTCGTTACTGTCCACCATGCTGGGCAATGGCATCGACCTGATCCGCGCGCTCGGTCTTGCCCGCGACAGCGTGCGCGTGCCCAGCCTGGCCCGCAACCTGGACCAAGTCACCAAGGCGGTTCGCGGCGGCGCGGCCCTGTCCGCCGCGCTGGCCCGCCAGGGAACCTTCAACCAGACCGCCGTCAGCCTGATCGAGGTCGGCGAAGACTCAGGCGAGTTGCCGGCCATGCTGCGCTCGCTTGCCACGCTGTACGAAGACGCCGGCCGTCAGCGCATGAAACGCTTTCTGCTGCTGCTCGAGCCCGCCGCCATCATCCTGATCGGCGGGGTGATCGGTGGCATCGTGGTGGCAATCATGTTAGCAATCACCAGCGTCAATCAGCTGGCGATCTGACCCAAAACCCGGCCATGCCCGCCAACCGAAGCGTCATCCCCATGAACACATCGATCGTCTGGCGCCGCACCGCCTGTTCCGCTCGCCGCGGCACGTCGGGCTTCACTCTGCTCGAAATGCTGGTCGTGCTGGTGATCATCGGTTTGATCGCGGGCCTGGTCGGCCCACAGCTGCTGGGTCGCGTCGATACGTCGAAAGTCACTACCGCCGACACCCAGGTCCGCATGCTCAAGGGTGCGCTCGACACCATGCGGCTGGATATTGGGCGCTTCCCCTCCAAGGAAGAAGGTTTGGATCTGCTGATGTCCGCGCCCAAGGACGACACGCTGGCGCGCCGTTGGCGCGGGCCTTACCTCACCGAAGCGATCCCGCTCGATCCCTGGGGCAACCCCTATCAGTACGGGCCGGACACCTCGGTCTCGGTCATCCTGTACAGCTACGGCGCCGACGGGCGGCCTGGCGGCGAAGGCGTAGATGCCGATGTCGGTTTCACTCCAAAGCAGCTCTCCAGCAACTGACAGCGCAGGTTTTACGCTGCTCGAAGTGCTGGTGGTCCTGGCGATCCTGGGCCTGGCCGCAGCAGCCGTAGGACCGCGCCTGGCGGCGATGTACGACAGCATCGCCTTCGCCATGACGCGCGAGACCTTGGAACAGGACTTGAGCGCGCTGCCCTACCAGGCGTTTGTGGCGGGCACCGACATGGTGCTGGGCGAGACGCCGAAGGGCGCGCAACTGGCCGATGGCGCCGTGCCGGCGACGCTCGTTCTGCCGGACGGATGGAACCTGGATGTTCCCCAACCAATCTGGTTTCGCGCATCCGGATTCTGCTCGGGCGGTACGGTCGTCGTGACCGTCGGCGAGATCAGCGAAACCTATATCCTGCGCGCGCCCCAATGCCGGGCCGAGGCCGCGCCATGAGTGGTCGCCCCATGAGTGGTCGCGCCATGACTGATCGCGCCATGACTGATCGCGCGATTCATGCCCGCGGCTTCACACTTCTGGAAGCCATCGTCGCCGTCACGATCATCGGCATGACGATGATACCGCTGATGTCGTTCATGTCCCAATCCGCCCTGCAGCTGACGGCGGCAGGCCAATCCAATTCCCGAAGCACCATCGCGCTGGACGCTGCGGCATTCATGGAAACCGTCAATCCGATGATCGACGGAACGGGCGCCACCACCATGGGCGACGTGCGCATTTCGTGGTCCAGCCAGCCGCTGGTCGAGCCCAACACCACCGTCAGGCCCGGCGTCGGCTTGGCCTCGTATGCGATCGGATTTTACCGGGTCAACGTCCAGGTCGCACGCGGCGCACAGGACCCGTGGTTCGACTTCGACATGCGCAAGGTCGGCTACCGCCGCATCACGGTCAATGATCCGTTCGCGGGCGATCCCAACGAGGCGACGCAATGACCGCGCGCGGCTTCACTCTGCTCGAGGCCCTGGTCGTTCTGGCGATCGCCGGGCTGGTGGCCGCGGTGATGATCCAGGGGTTCGGTACCGTGCTGGCGGTGCGCCAATCGGTCGCGGCCAACGTCGATGACCTGCGCCGCGTCGTCCTCGAGCGCAACGTCATCGTCGACCCGCTGACCGGTCTCATTCCCGACTACAAGGATGCGCCCGGGGTTTTCCGCGGCGGCCGCCAGAGCCTGGAGGGGTTGACCATCCGCCCGCTCAACGGGCCCGCCGGTACGCCGCGGCCGTTCCGTCTTTCGCTTGAATACGACCGCGCCCGCAACGAGACGGTCTTGCGGTACCTCGAAGAACCGATGCCATCTCAAGATCTTGCCCGCTGGCCGGGCGATGTCGGCTCGTTCGCGTACCGCGACATTTCCGGCGACTGGGTTGAAGCCTGGCCGCCGCTGTTCGACGAAAACGCTCCGCAAACGCCGTGGCTGGTGCGGCTGTCCAGCGGGCTCGCGTCGAACCCCGTGATGATTGCCTATGTCGCCAGCCCGCACGAACGCGCCTTCCGCATCGAAGACCTCGGTATGCCGGGCATGGACGACGATCGCGCGCCGTAAGCACGTTCGGCCGAAAACGCGAGTTTGAAACCTGGATAGAAATGGGTGACGCATGAGATCACGCTATCTTCTGGCGCTAGCGCCGCTGGCGACCCTTTCGAGTTGTGGCGCCGCGTCGGCCGAGGGGCCGACGTTCACGGCCAAGGCCGGGCCCGGAACCTTGGCCATTTTCAGCAGCTCTCAAAAGGCTGTCCTTTGCACCGCAGAAGTCGTGTTCTCGTACATGGAGAACGGCAAACGCGAGTTCGGCCGGCACAGCTGCCAGAACTACAACATCGCTGTCGGGACCGACCTTGAGGTTTGCCGTGTCGACGACGCGCTGCTCGTCGAGCCGATCATCGAAGGGCCGGTGACGTCGCAATGTCAATGAAACGCGCCGACTGTCGTCGAGCACTCCGCCGCTGCCTCAGTGGCCTGACGATGCTTGCCGTTGCAGGAGCCAACGCGCCCGTTGACGCTCAAAACGGCGCTTTGGGCCTGCGCGATCAAGCGCACGTGGAAAACGAGTGCAAACTGACCTACCTGCGGAACACCAAGTCCTCGGCTGCCCGCAGCTACATAGAAAAAGCATGTAATTTCAGATCGTTAACGACGTCGGGCGGAGCACTTGCGCAGACCGAGCGGGTGTTCCACGACTGCATCCTCGAGGTGCTGCCGGGAACCGAGGACGACCGGAATGCCGTGCAGCTTGCCAATGCCTGCAAGTCCAGGTCCTGGTCGACCGAGTGAAAACATCATCGCGACCCGATCGTCAACAGCACGGTACGCTCCGCGCGTCGTCGGAGTGAACAGGGCGCGTATCGGAAGAAGAGATGCAGAACCTCGATCCACAAATTCCGCTCACGCTCAACATTGCCCGTTCTCATCAAGTCGCCGGCGACCTGAAGACGGCGATCGCGTCCTACGAGAAAGTGCTCAAGCAGCTGCCACGCGATGCCAACGTCTTGCAGCTCACGGGCACGGCCTACCTCCAGGCAGGCGATTTCTCCAAAGCCGAGCAGCTGCTTGAAAAATCCCTCAGATTTAATCCAGGCGGCGCCGACGCGTGGTGCAATCTCGGTCTGGTTTACACTCAGCTGAAGAAGCGCAGAAAGGCGCTGCGCGCCTTTTCGGAAGCCATCCGCATCGCGCCAAACATGGCCGACGCCTATTACAACAAGGCGCGGCTGCTGTTCGACGACAAGCAATATGAAGCGGCCATCGGCCTGTACGAACAGGCGATCAAGCTTAATCCGGGCGATCCCCAGGCTCTGGTGAATCTGGGCAACTGTTACCACTACATTGGCGGGTTGGAAGAAAAGCGGTGGCGCCCGGCGATCGAAGCGTTCGAGCGGGCCATTCGTCACGCGCCCAACACGGCCGAAGCTTTCGCCAACATCGGCTCGATTTTTCTCGACCGCGAATGGTTCTATGCGTCCGCGGCGATGTACAGCAAGGCGCTCAAGATCGCTCCGAACCTTGGCAATTATCGCTTCAAGCGGTCGTTGGCGTACTTGCGCTTGGGGCTGTTGGCGGAGGGCTGGGAGAACTACGAGTACCGCGCGGTCGCGGAAAAAGAGTCGATACATCGCCGCGCCGTCCCGCCGCCCTATTGGGACGGCGAGGATTTGCAGGGCAAGTCGGTTCTGGTCTGGCCCGAACAGGGGTTGGGAGACCAGATCCTGATGGCCAGCATGATCCCGGACTTGGTCGCCCGCGCCGGCAAGGTCTATTTCGAGTCCGGGTTGCGGAACCTGACGGTTTTCGCCCGCTCGTTTCCCGAAGCGGTGGTCTTCGATCAGGGGCGCGACGGCACTACCGTTCGTGCGAAGGAGAAGTGCGATTACCAGGTGGCGCTCGGTGGTCTCGGCCGGTTCTTTCGCCGCGATATGGCGAGCTTTCCCCGGTCCCACGGTTTCTTGAAAGCCGACCCTGACAAAGTCGAGAAGCGGCGCGCTAAGTACCGTGCGATGGCCGGTGATCGCAAACTCGTCGGCATTTCCTGGCGCAGCAAGAACGAGTCGATCGGCGCCGCCAAGAGCTCCGATCTGGCGTCGTGGGCGCCGATCCTGAAGGCGTCAGGCGCCTGGTTCGTCAACCTTCAGTATGGCGATGTGCAGGACGATCTGGCGGCGGCAAAGGCGCAGCTGGGCGTGGACGTTTACAACGACCCCGACGTCGACTCATCCGGCGATCTCGACGACTTCTTCGCGCAGGTCGCCGCGCTCGATCTGGTGATCTCGACGTCGAACACCACCGTGCACACGGCGGGGTCCTTGAACGTCCCGTGTTGGCTTCTCTTGCCGAAAGGCGGAGGGGCGCTGTGGTACTGGTTCCTCAGGCGCACCGACAGCCCCTGGTACCCCAGTCTTTACATCTATCGCCAGACTGAAGAACGGATCGACGGGGTCGGCTGGTGGCACGGGGCGGTCACGCGCGCGGGCGCCGATCTTGCCGCCTGGATCGAATCGGGCGAGCCCTTGTCGTCTTTTCGTGCGCGGCTGACCCATGGTTGAGGGCTTGCGACAGGCCGTGGCGGCGCATCAATCCGGTCGTCTTGACGAGGCGGTGGCCGGCTACACGGCGGTCCTGGCGGCCGAGCCCAATCACGCCATTGTTCACTGCAATTTGGGCCTGGCCTTGCAGGCCCGCGGCGATTTTCAAGGCGCGGCCACCGCGTTTCGCCGGGCCGCCGAACTGCAACCCGACCTCGTGCAGGCCCACGCCGGCCTGGCGGGCGTGCTCGATCACTTCGGTCGGCTTGACGACGCCATCGCGAACTATCAGCGGGCGCTTGCGATCGATCCGTCCGACGTCGTTTCCATCAACAATCTCGGCGGCGTCATGTTGCGGGCTGCCCGGGTTGACGAGGCGAGGCGCGTGCTTGAGTCGGGGTTGCTCCTGTCGCCCGAAAACCCCAGCCTGCTTCTGAACTACGGCAATGCCCTGCGCCGCGCCGGACAGCCCGACGAGGCGATCGCGGTCTACGAACGCGTTCTTGCAGTCCAACCCACGATGCTCGAAGCGCGGGTCAATCTCGGGCACGTCTTGCGGGAATGCGGCCGCTGGATCGAAGCAATCAACGTCTACGAACGCGCGCTCTTCGATGGGCTGCCGCTGCCGGAAGGCTACATCAATATTGCCGGTGTCCTGGCCGATCAGGACATGTTCGGTGCGGCCGTGGCGATCTCTGAGGCCGCCGTCGCGGCCGGGGGCGACACCTACCAGTACGCCGTCAAGCACGCCTTTCTTCTGTTGTCGCTTGGGGTCTTCAAGCGGGGATGGATCGAGTTCGAGCAGCGCCTGAAAACACGCAAATGGAGCGCGGAGAAGGCCATTCCCGAACCGCCGGCCCGCTGGAAAGGCGAAAGCCTGCACGGCAAGACGATCCTGGTACGCGCCGAGCAGGGTCTGGGCGATCTGGTGCTGTTCGGCGGCATGCTGCCGGATGTTGTCGCCAGCGCCGGAAAAGTGATGTTCGAATGTCGGCCGCGTCTGGCGCGCACTTTCGCCCGCTCGTTTCCGGGCGTCGAAATTGTCGAGCCGGGGTTCCACCTGAAGAATCCGGCGCAGCTGGCCGCGTGCGACTACCAGATCATGCTGGCGAGTCTCGGCCAGTATCTGCGGCCCGAGTTGCGCAGCTTTCCGCGGCACGTTGGGTATCTGCGGTCGGACGCGGGCCGGGTGGCTGCGCTGCGCGCGAAGTACCGCGGGCTGGCCGGGGGGCGTGCGGTGGTTGGGGTTGCGTGGCGCAGCCAGAACCCGAAGCTGGGGTCCGCGAAGAGCGCGGATCTGGCGGAGTGGGGCGCGGTGCTGGGCACGGCGCTGGTGTCACCTGGGGCGTGGTTCGTGAACCTGCAGTACGGCGAGGTGGCGGCGGACCTTGCGGCGGCGCGGGAACGGCTGGGGGTCGAGGTTTATCAAGACCCCGAGATCGACAGCGGCGGGGACCTGGACGACTTCTTCGCGCAGGTGGCGGCGTGCGACCTGGTGATCTCGACCTCGAACACCACGGTGCACGTGGCGGGGTCGCAGAATGTGCCGTGCTGGGTGGTGTTGCCGCGGGGTGTGGGGTCGCTGTGGTACTGGTTCCTGGACCGGTCCGACAGCCCCTGGTACCCGTCGGTGAAGCTGTACCGGCAGGCGAGCGCGCTGGGCACGCCGGGGTGGTGGCGCGAGCCGGTGGCGCGGGTGGGCGCTGACCTGGCGGCGTGGCTGGCGGGGCGCGGGAAGAAGGCGGATGCCTGAGGTCGACAGGTCCGAGGCGGCGGCGTTGCTGCAGGCGGCGGTGGCGGCGCACCGTGCGGGCCGGGTGGCCGAGGCGGTGGCGGGCTACCGCGCGGTGCTGGCGCGTGCGCCGGGGAACGTCGATGCCTTGAACCTGTTGGGGGTGGCTGCGGCCGGGCAGGGGGCGTGGTCCGAGGCGCTGGGGTGGTACGACCGGGCGGTGGCGGCCAAACCGCGGTATGCCCCGGCGCATCTGAACCGGGGCAACGCGCTGGCGGCGCTGGGGGACACACAGGGCGCGGAGGCGGCCTACCGCACGGCGGCGAAGCTGCAGCCCGATCTGGCCGATGCGCGGCTGAACCTGGGGGCGCTGTTGCACCGCACCGGGCGGCTGGACGAAGCCATCGCGGTGTTCCGGGCGCTGGTGCGCGCCGCGCCGCACGACGCGCGCGGGCACTTCAACCTGGGCCGGTGCCTCTTGGAGGCCAAGCGCCCGGCGGATGCGCACGCGGCGCTGACCAAGGCCGCCAGGATCGCGCCGGCCGACGCGGCCGTGCGGATCGCGCTCGCCGAC
>JANRJB010000085.1:0-7524 GCA_033764265.1 Rhodospirillaceae bacterium
CCCGGACACGGTGTTCGTCTCGGCCACGCCGGGGCCGTGGGAGCTGGAACGCACCGGCGGTGCATTCGTCGAGCAGGTGATCCGCCCGACCGGGCTGATCGACCCGGTGTGCATCGTGCGGCCGGCCTCGAGCCAGGTCGATGATCTCTTGGGCGAAGTGAAGGCGGTGGCCAAGCGCGGCTTCCGCACGCTGGTGACCGTGCTGACCAAGCGCATGGCCGAGGACCTGACCGAGTACCTGCATGAACATGGAATCCGCGTGCGCTACATGCACTCGGACATCGAGACCCTGGAGCGCATCGAGATCATCCGGGATTTGCGCCTGGGCGCGTTCGACGTGCTGGTGGGCATCAACCTGCTGCGCGAGGGGCTCGACATTCCCGAATGCGCGCTGGTGGCGATTTTGGACGCCGACAAGGAAGGCTTCCTGCGCTCGCAGACCTCGCTGGTGCAGACCATCGGCCGCGCGGCGCGCAACCTGGACGGCCGTGTGATCCTGTACGCCGACCACATGACCAGGTCGCTCGACACCGCCATCGCCGAGACCAACCGCCGGCGCGAGAAGCAGACGGCCTACAACGCCGCCCACGGCATCACGCCCGAAAGCGTGAAAACGCGCATCGCCGACGTGCTCGACACCGTCTACGAGCAGGACTACCTGACCGTCGACACCGGCCTGGCCGAGGAACCGCACCTGATCGGCCACAACCTCGCCGCTACGCTCGCCGACCTCGAGGCCAAGATGCGCGCGGCCGCCGCCGACCTGGAGTTCGAGGAGGCCGCGCGGCTGCGCGACGAGATCAAGCGGCTGGAGGCGCTGGCGCTGGAGTTCGGCGGCGAGAATTCCGACGCGCTGGAAGAGTCGTTTCCGAAGCCGGGCGACGCCGCGCCCGACAAGCCGCGCCGCGCCGCACCTGCCCGCAGCAAGTCGCAGCCGGCGCCGGGCCCGCTGGCCGACGCGCTGGCGCGGGGCAAGGGGGCGCGGGGATCGGGGGCGCGGGGAAGAGGCAACACCAAGCCGGGCGCGCCGCCGCGCCGGCCGATCAAGCGCCGCACGGGGGCGTAACCCGATCGCTCATGCCCACGGATCATGCCATTGGGGTCGGAGTAATTTGAAAAAGCAATTTACTCCGACCCCATTGAAAAATTCTCGCCACTACCGCGCCTTGGCGATGTCCGGCGGCGGCGGGGCGAGGCCAGCGTCGCGGGCGGCCAGGCGGCGGTAGCTCGACCAGCTGACCGGAATGCTGGCGAGGTAGGTCACGCCGATGGCGGTCCAGGTCAGCCACGGGTCGGTGACCATGAACGCGGCCATGACGCCGACGAACAGCATGAACGGCACCACCCACTGCGGCTTGAGGCGGAAGTTCTTGGCGGCGTAGGTCGGCACGCGGCTGACCATCAGGAACGACGACACCAGCAGGAAGCCGCCGACCACGACCGGGTGGCCGAAGAAGCCGGGCGCGACCTCGAAGCTGGCGATCATCGGCAGCACCGCCAGGCCCGCGCCGCCCGGCGCCGGCACGCCGGTGAAATAGCTGTGCGCCCACGGCGGCAGGTCGGGCTGGCCAAGCATGGCGTTGAAACGCGCCAGCCGCAGCACGCAGCACACCGCGTGCAGCAGGCACAACGCCCAGCCGATCGAGCCGGCGTTATGCATCGCCCACAGGTAGACCATCATCGCCGGCGCGACGCCGAAACTGACCGCGTCGGCCAGCGAATCCAATTCCTCGCCGAACTTGCTGGTCGAACGCAACAGCCGCGCGACGCGGCCGTCGATGCTGTCGAGGAACGCGGCGATGATCAGCGCCACCACCGCGCGTTCCCACTGCTCGTTCAGCGCGTAGCGGATGGCGGTGAGCCCGGCGCACATGGCGAGCAGCGTCACCAGGTTGGGCATCATCCGGTTGAACGACAGCGTGCCGATCCGCCGGAACCGGCGACGCCGGGGCGGCGGCGGCGGGGCCGCGTCCCGGTCGGCGTCGAGATCGGGGTCCAGATCGGGGTCGCGGTCGGGATCGTCCGGTGGCGCCATGGTTCGCGCTCCGCGCCTAGCGCTTTTCGCCCTCGCGGGCGGGTTCGGACGAGGCCGCGTCCGCCAGCACGGTCTCGCCGGCCACGGCATGCTGGCCGACGGCGACCAGCGGCGCCACGCCCGGCGGCAGGTAGACGTCGACGCGGCTGCCGAAGCGGATCATGCCGAAGCGCTGGCCGGTGCCGAGCTGCTGGCCGACGCGCACGTCGCAGCGGATGCGACGCGCCACCAGTCCGGCGATCTGCACCACCGCGTACTCGGCGCCGCCCTCGGTTTTCAGGCGCAGCGCCTGGCGTTCGTTATCCTCGCTGGCCTTGTCGAGCGTGGCGTTGAGGAACTTGCCGGGGGTGTATTCCTCTTTCACCACGGTGCCGGCGATGGGCGCGCGGTTCACGTGGCAGTCGAACACGCTCATGAACACGCTGATGCGCGTGCGCGGCTCGGCGCCCATGTCGAGCTCGGGCGGCGGCGGCGCTTGGCCGATCATCTGCACGTAGCCGTCGGCCGGGCTGATGACCAGTCCGGCGCGCGTGGGGGTGACGCGGTCGGGATCGCGGAAGAAGTAGAAGCACCAGACGCTGGCCGCCAATCCGGCCACGCCCAGCGGCGTCCAGATCCAGTACAGGATCAGCGTGGCGAGCAGGAATATGGCGACGAAGCCCGGCCCCTCGGGGTGCAGGGGCGGCAGCAGATAGGTGCGCCACGTGATCTCGGCGGATGTCATCGGCGGGCGGGCTCCGGCTGTGGAACGGCGGCACTATACATGGCGGCGGAGCCTGCGAAAACAAGGCCGCCGCGGGCCCGTCGACCGCGTCAGGACGGATTGGCCGGCGGCATCTGGAAGGTCTGCCCGGGATAGATCAGGTTGGGATCCTTGATCTGGTCCTGGTTGGCCTCGAAGATCACCGTGTACATGGTGCCGCGGCCGTAGACGCGCCGGGCGATGCGCCACAGGCTGTTGCCGCGCACCACCGTCACCGAGCCGGGCGGCGCGTCGAGCTGGTCCTGCGTCACCGCGAACGGCACCTCGATGCGCGCCAGCACCGTGTCGTTGGCGCCGAGCTGGTCGACGCGCACCTGATGGCCGCCGACGGCGGCGCGCGCGTCGCTGTCGAGCGTCCAGTTGCCCAGCGCATCGGCGGTCGCGGTGCCGATCGGCTGACCATCCAGGTACACCTGCACGGTCGCGTTCGGATCGGCCTTGCCGCTGAGCGCGATCTTGCCGGTTTCGTCGTAGTCGAGCGTCTCCAGCACCAGGCGCATCAGCTCGGGCGGCGTGTTGGGGCCCTGCAGCACGCGGCTGCGGCCGCCGTCGCGGGCCTGCTCGACGATCAAGACCTCGCCGCCGCGTTCGGGCACCGACATCACCACCACGTTCTCCGACTGCAGCGGCGTGCCGCCGGGCCGGGCCGCGCGCAATGACAGCTGGCGCGTGCCGGGCGGCAGCGGGCGGGCGGGCGTGAACACCCATTCCCCGTTGGCGTCTGCGGTGACGCGGCCGAGCTCGGTTTCGCCGTCGAGGATGACGACGATCGCCCCCGGTTCGGCGCGGCCGGCCATCACCGTGTTGCCGGCGGCGTCGATGCGCACCACGTCGAAGCTGGGGGCGGCCAGCTTGGGCGCATCGGCGCCCAGCGTCGGGCGGGCCGGCTGGGGCGGTACGTCGGGTTTCTGCAAGGTGGTGTTGAGCACCAGTGCGGCGGCCACCAACAGCACGCCGACGACGCCGATGACCACCGGCTTGTTGATGGCGCCGCGCGGTTTCTCGCGCGACGTGTCCCGCTCGGGGGGATCAGGACGATCAGGAGCTTCGGTCATGTCGGTCACCGGTTCTTGGCGCCCGTTGCGGGCGCTGGGTTGTTGTCGTTGCGCGCCGCCGGGGGCCGGCGCCACCACCGGCGCGGAGTATAACTGATCGCGCCCGGCAGCGCCGCGAAATTCGCGGTTAGTCCGAAGCACCCGCCAGGATCAGCGGCACGGCGATGGCGATCGGCAGCGCGGCGCAGCCGATCAGTACCAGCACGTACAGAATGGCGCTGATGCCCCCGGCCGGCAGCGGCACGCGCTGCGCCGTGCGGTCGGCGAACACGAGAAACAGCAGCACCGCCAGGCCCGGCCCCGCGCCGGGATGGCGTTCGGCCAGCGCCCACGCGCATCCCGCCACCAGCGCGGCGGCCACCAGCGACGCGCCCGGTGTGACGCCGGCGGCCACGGTCAGCGCGGCGACCGCCGCCGGCACCAGCGCCAGGGCCACCAGCGCGGCGGTGACCAGCACCGCGCGATCGTCCAGTGCCGCCGCGGCCGCGGCCACCGCCGCGACGGCGGCGAACAGCATGACCAGGCCGGTGGGCGGATGGCCCTGCACCGAAATCAGCCGCAACACGACGACCAGCCAAACGACGGCGAGCGCGGCGATGGCGGCCACGTCGCGCAGCGCCGACGGCCAGGCCAGACCACCCATCACCGACAGCGCCGCGCAGCCCAGCACGAAGGCCGCGATCAGCCCGCGGCGCAGCGCGGCCGGCGGCCAGAGCCAATCGAGCGCGAGCCCGAGCAGCGCCGCGCCGAGCGCGATGTGGCCCAGGCGCGAGACCGCGTCGAACGCGATCCAGCCCGGCGCCAACGCCAGCGCCCAGCCCGCGCCGAAGCCCAGCGCCAGCGCGGGCGCGGCCAGGCGCAGCCAGCGCTCCGGCCCGGCCGCAAGGCGAGCGCCGGCCAGAACGACGGCGGCGATGGCGAAGGACAACGCGTAGGGAAGGCTTTGCTGCATGATCGGCGGCACAATATCATGACTTCGAATCGGACGCGCGATGGGGAGGCGACGATGGCGAACGGCAGCGAACACGATGGCGGCACGCGCAAGGTGAAGGTGTGGGACGGCGCGACGCGGCTGTTCCACTGGGCGCTGGTTCTGTTGGTGCTGCTGTCGTACCTGACCGGCGAAGTCGGCGGCTTCGACTTCACCATGCCCGGCAGCGGCGCCATGGTCGCCAACATGACCGTGCACATGTGGAGCGGGCTGCTGATCCTGGCCCTGGTCCTGTTCCGCATCGTCTGGGGGTTCGTGGGTTCGACCTCGGCGCGCTTCTCGGATTTCGTCAGGGGCCCGGGCGCGGTGATCGCTTATGTGTCGGGCGTGGCCAAGCGCTCCGCCAAGTTCGTCGCCGGCCACAACCCGGCCGGCGGGCTGATGGTGGTCATCATGCTGGTGCTGCTGCTGGGTCAGGCGATCGGCGGCCTGTTCGCCAAAGAGGACGACTTTTTCGGCATCGCCGGGCCGCTCAACAGCTTCGTCAGCGAGGAGACCGCCAAAACCATCACCGGGCTGCACAAGCAGAACTGGGAGATCATCGAAATCCTGGTGCTGGTGCACATCGCCGCGAACATATTGTACTGGATCGTGCTGAAGCAGAATCTGATCGTGGCCATGATCACCGGCGCGAAGGACGCCCCGGCCGGGGCCGCCGTGCCGGCGCTAAAATTCGCCTCGCCGCTGATGGCCGCCGTGGTCATGGCCGCGGCGCTGGGCGTGGTGCTGTACGTGCGCAGCCTGGGGTGAAATCGGGGCGGCTCGCCCCAACGAAAAACGCCCGCCCCTCAGAGCAATCAGCGCGAAGTCAACATCGCGCTGATTGCTCCTCCGGATTGACTTCGCATCGCGTCATCCGAAAACCGGACATCCACTTTTCGGCGCGATGCGTTCGAGCGGGCGTTCTACCGTCGTCAGAGCAACTTCCGTCAGTTCTGCGGCGTGCGATAGATGTCGTGGCAGGCCTTGCAGGTCAGCATGGCTTGGATCTTCGGCTGGGCGGCGGCCAGGCCGCCCGACTTGGCGGCTTCGGCCACGTCCAGCGCGGCCTTTTCCAGGTTGGCGAACCGGGCGGAGAAATCGGCCCAGTTGTCCCACACGTCGGCCTTGGCGGTGCCGCCGACCACCTTGTCGGCGAACGCGGTCTGCGCGGCGCGCGCCTGCAGGGCGATGGTTTCGGCGTGGATCGCCAGGTTGTCGGCGCGCGGCACCTTGTTCTGCAGGATCTTGCCGAGGGCCGAGGCCTGCTCGCCCAGCGACTTCATGACGTTGATGCGGTAATCGATCGTATCCTTGTCCGCGGCCGACACCGGCGCCGCCACCAGGGCGGCGAGAGCGACGCCGCCAAGCACGTTCAACACATTTTTCATTGCGAGTTCTCCTGGACAGTCCGGTTCGGACGGGATGATGTTGTTGGGCAGAAATCTGCCGGAGTTCGAGCCGTGAACCTTTACGAGTATAGACAAGCCCCTGCCCGCGCAAGCGCCCGCCATGATTTAGCCATCACTCTAACGGGGATTTGAGCGGTGCGACGGGATCGACCGTCCGGACCGAAACGCATGCAAACCCCAGACGCTTCGCGCCGCCCGCCGCGCCGTTTGACATCCTTGTGTGTTTTCTGCGGCTCGCAGTTCGGCGCCGACCCGGCGTTCAAGGCCGCGGCGGCGGCGCTGGGCCGCGCCCTGGCCGCCCACGATGCGGCCCTGGTGTTCGGCGGCGGCCGCGTCGGCCTGATGGGCGCCTGCGCCGACGCGGTGTTGACCGGCGGCGGCCGGGTGATCGGCGTGATCCCCGAATTCCTGAAGGACAAGGAACTGGCCCACCAGCAGGCGACCGAGATGGTGGTTGTGCCCGACATGCACACCCGCAAGCGCATCATGTTCGAGCGCGCCGATGCGTTCTGCATCCTGCCCGGCGGCGTCGGCACGCTGGACGAGTTCTTCGAGATCGTGACGTGGCGCCAGCTGCACGTGCACAACAAGCCGATCGTGGTGGTCAACGTGAACGGCTACTGGTCGAACCTGCGCGACATGATGGGCGAGATCGTCGCGCGCGGCTTCGCCCACCCCGGCCACGAGGCGCTGATCACCGTGGTCGCGCGCGCCGAGGACGTGATCGCCGCGGTCGAGGCCGAACTGGCGGCGCCCAAGCCGGCGGTGCTGTTCAAGGTTTAGGCGACCCGGCGCGGCGTTGCGGGCGCGACCGCCGCCTCCAGGGCTTGCCGAATGAAACGCTGGTACGGCATGCCGCGACGGCTGGCCGTCGCCTTTGCCGCCGTCAGCAGATCTTCCGGCAGGCGCATGCTGATGCGCGCGGACTTGCGCGCGAATTCGAACTTGACCGGCTTGAACTGGGAAAAGTCGAGATCCGACAGGTCCTGCGCGAGGAATCGCTCGGCCGCGCGGTCACTGGTCAGCTTGGGGACTTTGCGCTTCGTCATTACGGGCTTGCTCCTTTCGATGCATGTAACGGGCGCTGACCGGCCGGATCAGGAGTTCGCCAACATCAACCATGCCAGTTGAACTTACAAGCGAGGCCCCGACCGCCGCGCCACTGCCCGCTTGCCCTGCCGGACGGTGCTGGCTAAGGTCCGGCCCTTATCGGGACGGGGGCATCGGCCGAGCGACGTTGATGGCCCGGCCGTTGAAGAGCCGGAACCAACCGGCGGACGCAGGAGCAG
>JANRJB010000102.1:0-24109 GCA_033764265.1 Rhodospirillaceae bacterium
CGGCCCAGTCGGTCGAGCCCTTCGGCAGACGCCTACCAGGCGTCGTCGTCAGCCGAAAGATAGCGTTCTTTTTCACGTCGCGTCGCCTTTCGAGCCATGATGATGCGGCACGTATCGTCTCCGCGCATGGTGAATACCACGAACAGCAATGCCCGGGACGCGCGCCCAACGACGCGAACCCGCTCCTCGGCATAAGAAAACCGCGTGTCGACTTGCTCGACGCGGCGCTCGTCCTCGAGTGCCGCAATCGCATCGACGAAATCAACCTTGTGTTTCAGACGGTTTGCCGCAGCTTTCGCGAGGTCCCACTCGTAATTCATGCGCGGATCATACTACCGATAATCGGTACTGGCCGCAACCTGGCCTCGCCGTCTACGCCCTTAGTTCGGCCGCGCTCTCCAGCCGCACCGGCACCTCGAGGCGGGCGAGCATCTCCTTCGGCACCACCTGCCAGAAGCGGCGCACCTCGCGGTCCCAGTTGACCAGCAGCTGCTCGGCCCAGGGCGACGCGGTTTCCTTGAAGTGCTCCTGCACCAGGCCGCGCAGCAGCGTTTCGTAGTGGCCGACCTCGATGCGCTGGAAGATCACGCTGTCGGCATTGACGCGGTGGCGGAAGGTGTCGTCGGCGTCGTGGACGAACGCCATGCCGCCGGTCATGCCGGCGCCGAAGTTGGCGCCGACCGGGCCCAGGATCGCCGCGGTGCCGCCGGTCATGTATTCGCAGGCATTGGAGCCCGCGCCTTCCACCACCGTCACCGCGCCCGAGTTGCGCACGCAGAACCGCTCGCCGGCCTGGCCGGCGGCGAACAACCGGCCGGCGGTCGCGCCGTACAGCACGGTGTTGCCGACGATGGTGTTGTCCTTCCACACGAAGGTCGACGAGGTGGTCGGCCGGATGACGATGGTCGCGCCCGACAGCCCCTTGCCGACGTAGTCGTTGGCGTCGCCCATCACTTCAAGCTTGAGCCCCTGAACTCCGAACGCGCCCAGCGACTGGCCGCACGAGCCCCGGAGCCGCACGGTGATATGGCCCGGCTGCAGCCCGGTCATGCCGTACTTGGTGACGATCATGTGGCTGAGCTTGGTGCCGATAGCGCGCATGACGTTGGTGACGTTGTACGTCAGCTGCATCTTCTCGCCTTCTTCCAGCAACGGCCGGGCATCGGCGATCATCTGCGCGTCCAGCGTCTCTGGCACCTCGTTGCGGCCCTTGACGGTGTTGTGCATCGGCAGCCCGCCGGAATCGGGGCGCACCAGCAGCGGGTTCAGGTCGAGGTCGTCCAGGTGCGCGGCGCCCCGGTTGACCTGCTGCAGCAGGTCGGTACGGCCGATCACCTGGTTGAGTGAGGTGAAACCCAGTTCGGCCAGCACGTCGCGCACTTCCTCGGCGATGAAGCTGAACAGGTTGACCACCTTTTCCGGCGTGCCGGTGAACTTTGCGCGCAGGTCAGGGTTCTGGGTGCACACGCCGACCGGGCAGGTGTTGGAATGGCACTGGCGCACCATGATGCAGCCCATGGCGATCAAGGACGCGGTGCCGATGCCGAATTCCTCCGCGCCCATCATCGCCGCCATCACCACATCGCGGCCGGTCTTGATGCCGCCGTCGGTGCGCAGCACGATGCGATGGCGCAGACGGTTCAGCGTCAGCACCTGATGCGCCTCGGTCAGGCCCATCTCCCACGGCAGGCCGGCGTACTTGATCGAGGTCTGCGGGCTGGCGCCGGTGCCGCCCGAATGGCCCGAGATCAGGATCACGTCTGCATTTGCTTTTGCGACGCCCGCTGCGATCGTGCCGATGCCGGTGCGCGCCACCAGCTTCACGCACACCCGGGCTTTCGGATTGATCTGCTTCAGGTCGTAGATCAGCTGCGCCAGGTCCTCGATCGAATAGATGTCGTGGTGCGGCGGCGGCGAGATCAGCATCACGCCGGGCGTGGCGTGCCGCAACTTGGCGATCATCTCGGTGACCTTGAAGCCGGGCAACTGGCCGCCCTCGCCGGGCTTGGCGCCCTGGGCCACCTTGATCTCGATCTCGCGGCACTGGTTCAGGTACTCGGCGGTCACGCCGAAGCGGCCTGAGGCAATTTGCTTGATGGCCGAGTTGGCGTTGTCGCCGTTGGGGAACGGCCGGTAGCGCGCGCGGTCCTCGCCGCCTTCGCCCGAGTCCGACTTGGCACCGATGCGGTTCATGGCGATGTTGAGCGTGCCGTGCGCCTCGGGGCTGAGCGCGCCCAGCGACATGCCGGGCGTGACGAACCGCTTGCGGATTTCGGTGGTGCTTTCCACCTGCTCGGGCGCGAGCGGCTTGTTGACGCGCCGGAAGTCCAACAGGTCGCGCAGCCAGATCGGCGGCAGCTTGCGGATGCCTTCGGAGTATTTCAGGTAGGTCGCGTAGCTGTCGCGCTCCACCGCGCTTTGCAGCATGTGGATCAGCCGGCCGTCGTGGGCGTGGGCCTCGCCCGACTTGGCCCGCGCGCGATAGAAGCCGCCGACCGGCAGCGTGACGACGTTGCCGCGAAACGCCTTGGCGTGACTCTCCAGCACCTTCTTCTGCAGGCCGGCCAGGCCGATGCCCGAGATGCGCGACGGCATGCCGGGGAAAAACTCGGCCACCAGGGCGCGCGACAGCCCGACAGCCTCGAAGTTGTAGCCGCCGCGGTAAGAACTGATGACGGAAATGCCCATCTTGGACATCACCTTGAGCAGCCCTTCGTTGATCGCCTTCTGATAGCGCTTCAGGCATTCGGCCAGCGATGCCTCGCCGAACAGTCCGCGCCGGTGGCGATCGGCGATCGCTTCCTCCGTCAGGTAGGCGTTGACGGTGGTGGCGCCGACGCCGATCAGCACCGCGAAATAGTGCACGTCCAGGCACTCGGCCGACCTGACGTTGAGCGACGTGAAGGTGCGCAGCTTCTGGCGGATCAGGTGGGTATGCACCGCACCGGCCGCCAGGATCATCGGAATGGCGGCGCGATCCTTGGCCACGTTCTCGTCGCTCAGCACGACGTGGGTCTTGCCGCCGCGCACGGCCAGCTCAGCCTCGGACTGGATGCGCAAGACCGCCTCGCGCAGCGCATTGGGCGCCGCGGTGGGGTCGGTCGGTACGGCGAAGGTGCAGTCGATGTCCGCGGCCGTGTCGGCGCCGTGGCGACGCATGTAGCTGCGCATCGCCAGGAACTGGGCGTTGGTCAGCATCGGGCTGGTCAGCTGCAGCAGATCGCACTGCTCCGGCGCTTCGTCCAGGATGTTGCCGAGATTGCCGAGCCGGGTGTTGAGCGTCATCACCCGGGTTTCGCGCAAGCTGTCGATCGGTGGATTGGTGACCTGGCTGAAGTTTTGCCTGAAAAAGTGGTGCAGGCCGCGGTAATTGTCGGACAGCACGGCGAGCGGCGTATCGTCGCCCATCGAACCGACCGCCTCTTTGCCGTCGGCCACCATCGGATGCAGGATCAGCTCCAGATCCTCCAGCGACAGCCCATAACTCGCCTGGCGGCGCAACAGCTCCTCGCGGCCGAATGACGGCTGCGCCGGCTCGCCCGACTTGATGATGGAGTCGAGGTGCGTGGTGCGCGAAATCCACTCGGCATAGGGCGCCTGCCCAGCCAGCAGGTCCTTGATCTCGCGGTCGTGGTAGAACTTGGCGTTTTGCAGGTCGACCGCGATCATCTCGCCGGGGCCGACACGGCCCTTCTCGATCACGTTGGCGTTGGGCACCTTCACCATGCCGGTCTCGGAACCGACGATCAGCAGGTTGTCGGTGGTCAGCGTGTAGCGCATCGGCCTGAGGCCGTTGCGGTCCATGAAGCCGATCACCCAGCGCCCATCGGTGGCGCACATGGCGGCCGGGCCGTCCCACGGCTCCATCACGGCATTGCAGTAGCCGAACAGCGCGCGATGCGGCTCGGGCATCACGGCGTTGTTGCCGATGCTTTCCGGCACCAGCATGCAGCGCACCATGGGTGCTGCGCGGCCGGCGCGGCACATCAGCTCGAACACGTTGTCGAGCGTGGCGGAGTCCGAGCCGCCCGGCTGGATGATCGGCTTGATCTCCTCGATCGCCTCGCCGAACGACGGATGATCCAGGCGGCATTCGTGCGCCTTCATCCAGTTGATGTTGCCGAGCAGCGTGTTGATCTCGCCGTTGTGGGCCAGCATGCGGAACGGCTGCGCCAGCCGCCAGGTCGGGAACGTGTTGGTGGAATAGCGCTGGTGATAGATGGCGAACGAACTGACGAACCGCGCGTCCAGAAGATCGGGATAGAACGCGGTCAGCTGCTCGGCCAGAAACATGCCCTTGTAGATGATCGACCGGCACGACAGCGAGCAGATGTAGAAATCGACGATGTTGGAGTCTTTCACCCGCTTCTCGATGCGCCGGCGCACGACGAACAGGTCGCGTTCCAGGTCGTCGCCGGAAAGCCCGCGCTGATTGGCCACCATGATCTGTTCGATCTCGGGGCGGGTGGCGTTGGCCTTCTCGCCGATCACCGCGATGTCCACCGGCACCTGGCGCCAGCCGTAGATGTAGTAGCCGGCGGCCAGCATCTCGCTTTCCACCACGGTGCGGCAGGTTTCCTGGGCGCCGAGGTCCGACTTGGGCAGGAACACCATGCCCACCGCCAGAACGGTTTCGGACGGCAGCGAATGGCCGATGGCGGTGACATGGGCGCGGAAGAAGTCCTGCGGGATCTGGATGTGGATGCCCGCGCCGTCGCCGGTTTTCCCGTCGGCGTCGACCGCGCCGCGGTGATAGAGCACCTTCAACGCGGCGATGCCGGCTTCCACCACCTCGCGGCGCGGCCGGCCGTCGATGGCCACCACCATGCCGACGCCGCAGGCGTCATGTTCCTGCGCCGGGTCGTAGGCGTGCCCGGCCTGGAGCGCGGCGACGTTGTCGGCATATCGCTGGACGAACGTCGCGCCGTCTTCGTGCTGCGGGGCCGGTTCGAACTGATCGTTCATGGTCGTGGTCCTTGGTTGCCCGGGTCAGGACGCCTTGCGCAGCTTGGCCGGATCGGCCGCAGGTTTGCGGGCCGCGGACTTGGCTGATTGCTGGGCCGGCTGCTGGGCCGCGGGCTGACGCGACTGCTGCGCCGACAGATAGGCGTGCATGCTGGCGGCGGCGTCGCGGCCGTCGCGGATCGCCCACACCACCAGCGACGCACCGCGCACGATGTCGCCGGCGGCGAACACGCCGTCCATGGTCGTCATCTGGGTCTTGAAATCGATCTTGAGCGTGCCCCAGCGCGTGAGCCCGAGCGCCGGCTCGCCGAACAAGCCGGGGATGTCTTCGGGGTCGAAGCCCAGCGCCTCGATCACCATGTCGGCCGGAATCACGAACTGCGAACCCTCGACCTCCTCGGGCTTGGCGCGGCCCGAGGAATCGGGCGTGCCCAGGCGCATGCGCACCGCGCGCACGGCGGTGACGCGGTTGCCAGCGTCGTGCAGCACCGCCTCGGGCGCCGATTGCCAGACGAATTCGACGCCTTCCTCGATCGCATTCGATACTTCGCGCTGCGAGCCGGGCATATTGTCGCGGTCGCGGCGGTACAGGCACTTCACCGACTTCGCGCCCTGGCGCACGGCGGTGCGCACGCAGTCCATGGCGGTGTCGCCGCCGCCGATCACCACCACGGTCTTGCCGGCGGCGTTGAGCAGGCCGGTGTCGAACGCGGGCACGGCGTCGCCGAGCCCATTGCGGTTGGCCGCGGTCAGGTAGGTCATCGCCTTCAGGACGCCGGTGGCACCGACGCCGGGGCAGGCCAGCGCGCGGGCCTTGTAGACCCCGGTGGCGATCAGCACCGCGTCGTGCTTGCGGCGCAGGTCGGCGAAGCTGACGGTGCGGCCGACTTCGACGTTGCGGTGAATGACAACGCGGCTGTCCTCCAGCAGCTTGACGCGGCGCGCCACCACCTCTTTCTCCAGCTTGAAGTTGGGAATGCCGTAGATCAGCAAGCCGCCGGCGCGGTCGTAGCGGTCGTAAATCTCGACCTGATAGCCCAGCTTGCGCAGCTCCTCGGCCGCGGCCATGCCGCCCGGCCCGGCGCCGACGATGCCGACCGTTTGGGTGCGCTCGACCTCGGGCACCACCGGCCTGACCCAGCCGCGCTGCCAGGCGGTGTCGGTGATGTACTTCTCGACCGCGCCGATCGTCACGGTGCCGTGCTTGGATTGCTCCAACACGCAGTTGCCTTCGCACAGCCGGTCCTGCGGACAAATGCGCCCGCACACTTCGGGCATGTTGTTGGTGGCCGACGACAGCGCGTAGGCCTCTTCCAGCCGGCCTTCCGCCACCAGCTTGAGCCAATCGGGGATGTTGTTCTGCACCGGGCAGTGCACCTGGCAGAACGGAATGCCGCATTGTTCACAGCGCGAGGCTTGCTCGGCGGCGGCCTCGGGCGCGTATTGGGCATAGATCTCGTCGAAGTCCTTGCGGCGTTGGGCGGCGGGGCGCTTGTCGGGCAACGCGCCCGGCAGCGCGATGAACTGCAGCATCTCGCGCGGGCGGGTCGGGCCCGCCGGGGTCTGTTCGGTGCTCATGGTCCGCGCCTCCGATCAAATGGCTGCCGGGGCTGACCCGGATGCGCCCCTTAACGGAGCGCCCGGTCCGATACCAGCAAAACTTCGGTGATAGGTCAATAATGTTGCCGCACTTGGAGCGATCGACTAGGTCAACCCTCAATTTTCTGTAGGGCTCTATCGATAATCCTGCTCACATAGGTCGCATGTTTGTACTATTTGAGGCGATTCGGCCCCCTTGGGGACCTCCGAGTCGGATGGTATAAGGTCGCAAAATCAAGCAGTTGGACTGCGGCCGCAAGGCAGGGGAAATCGTTTGGCGCTGACGCAGATCATCGTCCTGGCTGTGATCCAGGGCCTGACCGAGTTTCTGCCCGTCAGTTCGTCCGGCCACCTTGCCCTGGTGCCGATGCTGACCGGTTGGCCCGACCAGGGCCTGACCATGGACGTGGCGGTCCATGTCGGCACCATGTTCGCCGTGATCCTGTATTTCTGGCGCGACCTGTGGGCGATGCTGACCGGTCTGGCGCGCGCCGCCCGCGGCAAGCGCGACCCCATGGCCAAGCTGGCGGTGCAGATCGCGGTGGCGACCATCCCGGTGCTGGGCGCGGCCTACCTGTTCGAGAAATACGTCAGCGACGCCGTGCGGGCGATGAAAGTGATCGGCTGGGCCACGCTGGGCTACGGCCTCTTGCTCTACGCCGTCGACCGCATGTGCATGACGGTCAAGAAAGTCGAGCACGCCGGTTACGTCGACACGCTCCTGATCGGCATGGCGCAGATCTTGGCGCTGGTGCCCGGCACCAGCCGCTCGGGCATCACCATGACCGTGGCCCGGCTGCTGGGCTACGAGCGGCCCGAAGCGGCGCGGCTGTCGTTCCTGTTGTCGATTCCCACCATCGCCGCCGGCGGGCTGTGGGTCGTGCTGCAGTTGATGGAAGCGCAAGACACGACGCTGACCAACGACGTGCTGATCGGCATGGCGCTGTCGTTCGCGACCGGCTTCTTGGCCATCGCCTTCATGATGGCATGGCTGCGCCGGTCGACCTTCACGCCGTTCGTGATCTATCGCGTGATATTGGGCGGCGTGGTGCTGGCCATCGCCTACGGTTACGTCGAGCTTTAGCGCGTTGCCGCGCGAACGCGCTTGTTTTGCTGGACCGGGCGGAAGCGCTTGAGATAGCCGGGCACAATGGCCTCGACCGTGGTCGGCGCGATGCCGAAGGCCGCGAGCCCCGGCTTCCTGCCGGCGCCGACGTTTCCGAGTTTCAAGAGTTTCACCTGATCGGGCGTGATCAACGGCGGCCACAGCGGCACGACCTTGGCGAACAGGTCGGCCAGCACCGCCTGGATTTCGGCGGCCACGAAGGGCATTCCCGCGATCCACCGCTTGCGCAGGGTTTCGCGGTTGACGATCTCGAGCACGCTGCGCATGTCGTAGACGCGCGGGCCCACCAGTTCGTAGGTCACCCCGACATGGCCGTCACCCGCGAGCGCCGCGGCCATGGCCGCGGCCACATCGCCGACGTAAACCGGCTGGAATCTGGGACCGCCGCCGCCTTCGGCGTGGGGCACGATGTCGGTGAAATACGGCAGCACCGGCGAGATTTGCGCCATGCGGCCGAACAGGTTGAAGAACCCGTCTTCGGGCCCGAACACCACGCTCGGCCGCATGATGGTGGCGCGCGGGAACGCCTGTTTGACCGCCGCCTCGCCCGCCGCCTTCGAGCGCGCGTAGGCCGACGGCGAGTGCGCGTCGGCGCCGAACGCGGACATGTGCACAAGGTGCGTGGCGCCGGCGGCGGCGGCCGCCATCGCGACATTTCGCGCGCCGTCGGCGTGAACGGCCTGGAACGTGCGCGCGCCGCGTTCGAACAGGATGCCCACCAGATTGACGACGCCGTCCGCGCCGTCCACCGCGCGGGCGACGGCGGCCGGATCGGTGACGCTGGCCGGCGCGAACGCGATCTGGCCCAGGTCGCCGGCGGTCTTGAGAAACAGCGCGCGTTCGGTGTCGCGCACCGCCACGCGCACCCGGCAGCCCTGCGCGGCCAATAGCCGCACCAGATAGCGGCCGATGAAGCCCGAGCCGCCGAACACCGTGATCAAGCGATCCGCCATTGAGCCCTGATCCGCGCCGAGAGTGGTTGCGCCGATCACTGGCACAGATCACCCGAACAGGCAACACGGGGTTGATATCGCTTGCGTATTCCGGGGCTTAGCGGGCCGCAGCCCGATCCGGCCGCGCGTTGACAATGGCGGTGCAAAGGGGGTATCCGTCTCGCCCTGTTCCGACGGGCCTGCGCCGTTGACTGCGCCGGCCCAACCGGGGCGCCCAGGTGGTGGAATTGGTAGACGCGCTGGCTTCAGGTGCCAGTGACCGCGAGGTCGTGGAGGTTCGAGTCCTCTCCTGGGCACCACCGCCGTTCCCGCAATCTGCTGATGCGCCGACGCCGGGGTCGGGGCCGAGTTCGGGGTTGCCGTGACGAATTTCCTGCACAAGGGCGATCTGCCCGCCGGCGTGTCGTTCACCGGCAGCATCGCGGTCGACACCGAGACCACCGGCCTGCGCCTGCCGCGCGACCGGCTGTGCGTGGTGCAGGTGTCGGGCGGCGACGGCAACGCCCACGTCGTCAAGATCGTCCCCGGCGCGCCGGCGCCCAATCTGGCGCGCGTGCTGGCCGACGCCAACCTGCTCAAGATTTTTCACTTCGCCCGTTTCGATCTGGCGATTATCCACAAGCATTTCGGCGTGCGGTGCGTGCCGGTGTACTGCACCCGCACCGCCTCGCGCCTGGTGCGCACCAACACCGACAAGCACGGCCTGAAGGATCTGTGCAAGGAGCTGTTGGGCATCGAACTGTCGAAACAGCAACAGACCTCGGACTGGGGCGCGGACGAGCTGACGGCCGAGCAGGTGGACTATGCCGCCGCCGACGTGCTGCACCTGCATAGCCTGAAGGCGGCGATGGATTTGCTGCTCGCCCGCGAAGGCCGCACCGCGCTGGCCGAGGCCTGCTTCCGCTTCCTGCCCGACCGCGCCGCCCTCGATCTCGCCGGCTGGGCCGACGAGGACATCTTCGCGCACTGAACGCCGTTCAACCGGCGGCAGCAGTGGCCGAATTGGCGCGCTTGGCCCGGTGCAGTAGACTGTGCGCGTCCAGTTGCTACGCGGAGCGCCCCGATGCCGTCATCCACATTGACCGTTCGCGTCGATTCGAAGATCAAGCGGCGGCTGGAGCGGTTAGCCAAGAGCACCGACCGCAGCCGGTCCGATCTGGCGGCCAAAGCCATCGCCGAGTATCTGACCGTGAATGACTGGCAGGTCGCGGGCATCAAGCGCGCCCTCGCCTCGGCCGATCGCGGCGAGGGCTCGAGCCAGCGCGAGATCGAAGAGTGGGTCGCGTCCTGGGGCGGCAATGGACGGCGGCCAGCCGCGCGCCGCATGTCGAAGTGAACCTTCTGTGGATGCCCGAGGCGCGCGAAGATCTTGCCGCGATCGGCGCCTACATCGCCAAGAACAACCCGGCAGCCGCGCGCGATGCTGTTCTGTCCATCGTTCGCCGCGTCCATGACAGCCTGTCGTCGCAACCCGGGCTCGGCCGCCCCGGACGCGTCCCCGGAACCCGCGAGTTAGTGCTGACAGGGACGCCGTTTCTGGTGCCGTATCGCGTCCGCGCAGAGCAAGTTCAGATCTTGCGCGCCTATCACGGTGCGCGGCGGTGGCCAGACGCGCTGTAGAGGAGATGGCGGCTTTTTCATGACGCGGCGCGGCCAGCAATGCCGGCGCCCGCGTTGACCGCGCCGGGCCGCCCAAGCGATACTTGTTCGGTCCCGTTTTCCCGCATCACCCGCACCCAACTCCATGGTCGCCTCCGCGAAGCCGATTGCCGCCGCCGGCACCGATAGCATCGCCTCGGCGCGGCGCGTGTTCGATCTAGCCGCCGAAGGCATCGCCGCGCTGTCGGCCTCGCTCGGGCGCGAATTCAGTGCGTGCATCGAGCTGCTGGCCGCCGCCGCCGGCCGGGTGATCGTCTCGGGCATGGGCAAAAGCGCCCACGTCGGCCACAAGCTCGCGGCCACCCTGGCCTCGACCGGCACACCGGCCTTCTTCGTGCACGCCGCCGAGGCCAGCCATGGCGACCTGGGCATGATCGCCGACGGCGACGTGGTGATCGCCCTGTCCAACAGCGGCGAGACCGCCGAGCTGGCCGACCTGATCGCCTATACCCGCCGCTACGGCATCAAGCTGGTGGCCATCACCGGCGCGCGCGCCTCGACCCTGGGCCAGGCCGCCGACATCGTGCTCGAACTGCCGCGCGTGGCCGAGGCCTGCCCGCTGGGCATGGCGCCGACCACCTCGACCACCCAGATGATCGCGCTGGGCGACGCCATCGCGGTGGCGCTGATGGAACGCCGCGGCTTCACCCACGACGACTACAAGGCGCTGCACCCCGGCGGCAAGCTGGGGCGGCGCCTGTTGAAGGTGTCCGACCTGATGCACACCGGCGCCGAACTGCCGCTGGTCGGCCCCGCCACCGCGCTGCCCGACACCATCCTGGAAATGACCCGCAAGACGTTCGGCATCGCCGGCGTGGTCGACGGCGGCAAGCTGGTGGGCGTGGTGACCGACGGCGACTTGCGCCGGCACATGTCGGCCGCCCTGTTCACGCGGACCGCCGGCGACATCATGTCGCGCGCGCCCAAGACCACGACAGGCGGCGTGCTGGCGGCCGAGGCGCTGCGGCTGATGAACGAGTGGAAGGTGGCCTGCCTGTTCGTGGTCGAGGCCGGACGTCCGGTCGGAATCGTGCGGCTGCACGACATCCTGCGGGCCGGTGCGGTCTAGGCTCATGTCCGCAACGCCGCCACCCGCGCCGCGACGATCGCCCGGCCAGCACAGCGACGCGGTCTGGCAGCCGCGCCGCACCGACGTCGGCGACGCCGTCAACCGCTACAGCCGGTTCGTCGGCTGGATGCGCGTGGCCCTGCCCGCCCTGGCCGGACTGATCGTCGTCATCGTGGTGGTGGTGCCCCAGTTCCGCGGCGACGACGACCGCTTCCGCATCGGCACCGGGCCGCTGCCCGAGGTGGCGATCGACACGCTCAGCATGGTCAACGCCCGTTACTTCGGCACCGATGCCGACGGCCAGCCGTTCTCGATTACCGCGAAGGGCGTGCGCGAACGCGGCAACGGCGACGCGCGCGTCGAACTGACCGCGCCCCAGGCCGATATCACGCTGAACGGCGGGCCGTGGCTGTCGATCGAGGCCCAGGCCGGCGTTTACGACCCCGACGCCGAGGTGCTGGACCTGACCGGCGAGGTCAGCCTGTTCCAGGACAAGGGGTATGAGATGCACACGACCGCGGCCACCGTGCACCTCAAGGACGGGCGCGCCGAAAGCCGCACCGCGGTAGACACGCAAGGACCGTTCGGGCACATGACCTCGGCCGGCATCGAACTGTTCGACAAGGGCGAGGTGGTGGTGTTCACCGGCCCGGCGCACCTGGTGTTGCGCGGCACGGGCGGTGGATCATGACGGCGACCCTCAGGACGGCGATGGCCTTGGCGATGCTGATGTGCGCGGCGCACCGTGCGCACGGCCAGTCGCTGACCTTCGCGGCGCAGGAGTCCGACCAGCCGATCGAGGTAACCGCCGACGGCGGCATCGAGTGGCAGCAGAACAAAAAGCTGTTCATCGCCCGCGGCAACGCCCGCGCGGTGCAAGGCGAGGTCAGCGTGACCGCCGACGAACTGGTGGCGCATTACCGCGAGACCGATGGCGAGACCCAGGTCTATCGCGTCGACGCGCAAGGGTCGGTGAAGATCGCCTCGGCCGAGGAAACCGCGACCGGCGCCGCGGCGGTGTACGACTTCGACAAGGCGGTGCTGGTGGTCGAGGGCGCGCCGGTGACGCTGACCAACGCCGATGGCGCGGTCACCGCCAACGGCACGCTGCAGTACTGGAGCGAAGAACGGGTGGCGGTGGCCGAAGGCGACGCCCAGGCCCGCGACCGCACCCGGAGCATCCGCGCCGACAAGCTGGTGGCCTATTTCGCCCCGCCCGCGGATGGCGCCCATAACGGCGACGGTCCGCTCAAGCGCGGCCGGTTCACGCTGGTCAGGGGCGAGGGCAACGTGCGGCTGACCACCGACAAGGAAACCGCGGTCGGCGACCGCGGCGAGTACAACCTGGAAAACGGTATCGCGAAACTGGAGGGTTCCGTTAAAATCACCCGCGAAAACAATCAGCTGAATGGGGGATTCGCGATCGTCGACACCAACGCCGGCACCAGCCGGCTGTTCGGATCGGCGCGTGAGGCCGGCGTGGCGGCCCCGGGGGTCGAAGCGCGCGTGAAGGCGCTGCTGGCGCCCGCACCCCAGGCGACGCCCAGCGCCGTGCCGGGCGGCCGGTGAGTGTTCGAGGTGTAATGACGTCTCAATCCCAATCTTCCGCGACCGCGCCGAAGTCCGATGACATCGCCAGGACCGGACTGGTCGTCAGCCACCTGGGTAAATCCTACAAGGGCCGCCCGGTCCTGCGCGACGTGGGCCTGTCGGTGCAACGCGGCGAGGCGGTCGGCCTGCTCGGCCCCAACGGCGCCGGCAAGACCACCTCGTTCTACTGCGTGACCGGTCTGATCAGCCCCGACAAGGGCAACATCTACCTGGACGGCCAGGACATCACCGCGCTGCCGATGTACCGCCGTGCCCGGCTCGGCATCGGCTATCTGCCGCAGGAGGCCTCGATCTTCCGCGGCATGACGGTCGAGGGCAACATCCGCGCGGTGGCCGAGGTGGTGGAGCCCGACCGAAACGCCCAGGACGCGCTGGTGGAAGCGCTGCTGAAGGAATTCTCCATCGACCACCTGCGCAATTCGCCGGCCCTGGCGTTGTCGGGCGGCGAGCGGCGGCGCTGCGAGATCGCCCGCGCGCTGGCCAGCCGGCCCAGCTTCATCCTGCTCGACGAGCCGTTGGCCGGCATCGACCCGATCGCGGTGGCCGAGATCCGCGAGATGGTTTCGCACCTGAAGGACCGCGGCCTGGGCGTGCTGATCACCGACCACAACGTGCGCGAAACCCTCGACATCATCGACCGCGCCTATATTCTGCACGAAGGCACCGTGCTGATGGAGGGCACGCCGTCGGAGATCGTCGCCCACGAAGGCGTGCGGCGGGTTTATCTGGGGGAACGCTTCAGCCTTTGAGGGCGGGGACTGCGATCGGCCATGGCTCTTTCTCCTCGCCTCGATCTTCGCCAAACCCAAAACCTGGTGGTCACGCCGCAACTGCAGCAGGCGATCAAGCTGCTGCAGCTGTCATCGGCCGAACTGGCGCTGTACCTCGACCGCGAGCTCGAGGCCAATCCGCTGCTTGAAATGGACGACAGCCACGAGCCGCCGGTGCTGTCCGAGGCGCTAGGCGGCGAGCCCGAGGCCGGTGCGTCGGCGCCCGAGGTCACCGCGCCCCTGGCGCGCGATGGCGAGACGCCGTTCGACTTCGCCGGCGAGGACGGCGGCGGCGACGAGGACGGCGTCGGGCCCGACACCGGCGAGGGCGCGCCGGCCGGCGATGGCGGTTCGTTGGGCGACAGCTGGTCGGGCGTGCGCGGGTCGTCGGACTTCGAGGGCTCGGCGGTCGACCGCGCCGCGGCGGCCGGACCGGACTTGCGCAGCCACCTGATGCAACAGCTGAACCTGGCGTTCTCCGGCCAGAGCGACCGGCTGATCGGCTCGTTCCTGATCGAGCAGCTGGACGAAAGCGGCTACCTGGCCATTTCCATCGAAGACGCCGCGCGGCAGCTGGGCTGCACCGAAGCCGATGTAACCCGGGTGCTGGGCGTGCTGCAGACCTTCGATCCGGCCGGCATCTTCGCCCGCGACCTGAAAGAGTGCTTGAAGCTTCAGTTAATCGACCGCGACCGCTTCGATCCGGCGATGGAGGCCTTCGTCACCAACCTGGACCTGCTTGGCGTCGGCGACGTCAAGCGCCTGCGCGAAGTCTGTCAGGTGTCGCAGGAAGACATCCAGGACATGATCGCGGAGATTCGCGGTCTCGATCCCAAGCCGGCGCTGCGCTTCGAGCGCCGCACCGACGAGACCGTGGTGCCGGACGTGGTGATGACCGGCCGCCCCGGCGGCGTGTGGCGCGTCGAGCTGAACCCCGACACCTTGCCGCGCGTGCTGGTCAACCAGAGCTACGTGACCGAGATCAGCCGCGTGGTCTCGACCGAGCGCGAGAAGGAATTCGTGGCCGAACGGCTGCAGGCCGCCAACTGGCTGGTGCGGGCCCTGCAGCAGCGCGCCGAGACCATCCTGAAGGTGTCCGCCGAAATCATCCGCCAGCAGGAAGGCTTCTTCCGCCACGGCGTGTCGCACCTGAAGCCGCTGGTGCTGCGCGACATCGCCGAAAAGATCGAGATGCACGAAAGCACCGTCAGCCGGGTCACGGCCAACAAGTTCATGGCCACGCCGCGCGGCACCTTCGAACTGAAATATTTCTTCAGCAACACCATCGCGGCCGAGGCCGGCGCCGGCCGGGCGGACGGCGGCACTACCCCGGAAGCGGTGCGCCACCGCATCAAGGCGCTGATCGACGCCGAAGCCCCGGACGACGTGCTGTCGGACGACGGCCTGGTCGATTTGCTGCGCGCCGAGGGCATCGACGTGGCCCGACGAACCGTGGCCAAGTATCGGGAATCGCTGAATATTCCATCGTCGGTCCAGCGCCGCCGGGCGCACGCGGTCAAGCTCGCCGGGCGCCCCGCGCCGACCTGACGGCCAGCTTGACACCCCAAGGGCCGGTGCCTATGTTCCGCGACCTTTTGGCAGGGGTGCCGGAGCCAACCGGGCCCATGCATGACCGCCAGAGTCCGGATCACCGCTTCAGAGTTTGGGGGACCCCCAATGAGCCGCCGGATCTCGCCCGCAACCGCGAACCTTTCCCCGTCCTTCACCCGCCGATAAGCAGCACGCGCCGTGGCTTCGATCCGCCTCCGCTTCGTTGTTTGTGTCCGGCCCCTTCATTCGGCGGCCTGAGCCATGGAGATCAGCGATTTGATTCAACCGCAGTCGGTGGTGGCCGCGCTTAAGGCCACCAGCAAGAAACAGGCGCTGCAGGAACTGGCCAAGCACGCCGCGGCCGTAACCGGCGTCAGCGAAAAGCGCATCTTCGAGACGTTGCTGGAACGCGAGCGGCTGGGGACCACCGGGGTCGGACACGGCATCGCCATTCCGCACGGCAAGCTGTCGGAGCTGAAGCGCCTGCACGGCCTGTTCGCCCGGCTCGAACGTCCGATCGATTTTGAATCCATCGACGAGCAGCCGGTCGACCTGGTGTTCCTGCTGTTGGCCCCGGAAGCGGCCGGCGCCGACCATCTGAAGGCGCTGGCGCGCGTCTCGCGCCTGCTGCGCGACCCCTCCACCTGCGAGAAACTGCGCGGCGCGAAAAACGCCGACGGGCTTTACATGCTGCTGACGCAGACCGAAGCCCAGGCCGCGTAGGCCCGCTTAATCCTTCAATACCCGCACCGCCATCGCCACGCGTTGAATGGCCGTGAGCCAGCACAGCGCCGCGAAAGCCACGCCCGCAGGCGCGAACCACGCCGGCACCAGGCACACCAGCGCGAAAAACGCGAACGTCTCCGTGCCTTCGGCCAGCCCGCGCGCGTAGAAGAACGATTTCGGCCCGTGGCTGTCGGCCGACAACCCCCGCTTTGACGCGATCGCCGCGAACGCCAGGAACGAGCCGCCGCTGGCCATGAACGACGCCGACAGCGCGGCCGCGACCAGCGCGTTGCCGCGATCGGCCACGGCGAACGCCAGCGGCACCAGGCCGTAAAAGACGAAGTCCAGCACGATATCGAGGAAGCCGCCGAAGTCGGTGCGCGCGGTCAGCCGCGCCACCGCGCCGTCGAGGCCGTCGCACAGCCGGTTGAGCGCGATGAACGCGAGGCCCCAGCCGAACAGCCCGCTGGCGATGAAGCCGGCGCCGACACAGCCCAGCGCGAACCCGGTCACGGTGATGTGATCGGCGCGCACGCCGCGGGCGGCCAGCTCGCGCGCCACCGCCTTCAACGGCGGCGCCACCAAGCGCATCATCACGGGGTCGAGCATCGTGGGTTATCGAATTCCGGCGTGAGGCGTTATCGTGACCGGCATGATCGCGGGTCTTGCCAAGATTGTCTGCGGAATTGTGCTCGCCGGCGGCCCGGTCGCCGGGCAAGCGCCGCCGCGTGCCGCGCCGCTTGATGTCCCGCTGGGACCCGACCTGGCCGCCGGCGGCTGGCGCGAATTGAACGTCCCCGGCGAGCGGCCCAACAGCTTCGTGGCGACCGCCGAGGTCGTCACCATCGGCTCGGCCGGGGCGGTGTCGTTCCTGTATCGGCCGGTGGACGCGCCGCGGTCGATGACTTTGTCGTGGCAGTGGCGCGTGGACCGCGACATTCCCGCCACCGATCTCGCCGCCAAGGGCCGCGACGACCGGCCGCTGGCGCTGCACGTATGGTTTCCGGCCGCCGACGCGCGCCGGTCGGGCGGCCTGGTGCGCGGCGTGCTGGCGCGCATGCTGGGCGCGCCCGAGTGGGGCCGGGCCTTGACCTACGTGTGGGGCGGCACGCTGGACGAGGGCGCGCGCCTGTCCAACCCGTACATGGACGGGCGCGAAGGCGCCCTGATCGTGCGGCGCACGGCCGGCGCGCCGACCGGAACGTGGCTCAGCGAGACCGTGGACCTGGCCGCCGATTACCGCGCCGCCTTTGGCGCCGAGCCGCCGGCGCCGTCGTTCATCGCCCTGTCGAGCGACACCGACGACACCAATCAGGTTGCCGAAGGCTCGTTCGCCGCGATCCGCTTCGGCGACTGACGCTTCACCGGGCGTCGTTCAGCGCCCAGTCGTAGGCGGTGTCGACCGGCCCTTGGCGCGTGGCCAGCGCGGCTTGCAGCGGCGGATCGGCCAGCGCCGCCAGTTCGTCCAGCACCGCCGCATCGCTGCCGCCGAAATCGACCGCGTACCACGAGAACAGCTTCGACACCGTGACGCGGCCGGCGTCGACGCGCACGCCGCGCGGGTCGTTGACGTAGCCGCGCGCGGCGGCGTCGAGCATGGTGGTCAGATCGGCGGCGGTGTAGGCGGTGCGCGCCAGATTGGGGCAGCCGACCGCCGCGCAGTTGACGGCATAGTGGATGCGGTTGTCGCCGTAGACCGGGCGCAGGATGCGGTGCTCGATGTCGTTCAGCGACAACCGCTCGCCTTCGACCGTCGCCAGTTTCCTGTCCCACGGCCCGTCGGCGAACAGTCCGGGCGAGATGTCGATGTCGCGGATCGAGGCGACGGGATAATGGTCCAGCACCACCTGCACCGTCAGCGCATTGTACAGGTTGATCCACAGCGCCATCTGTTCGGCGCGGTTGAGCGCGCTGACCGGCGTGGTTGTCAGCGATGCGATGTAGGCCGCGAGCGCGGCGCGGTCCTCGGCCGCCACCGCGCCGTAGGCCACGCGGTTGACGCCGGCGCCGTCGGTCGACACGTAGCGCTGCAGCCACGCGGTCCAGGCGGCGTGATCAACCGTGACGGTCGATGCCGGATCGTGCGCCTGCCACTTGGCCCATAGTTTGGCCTTCGGCGCGAGCGATTGCTCCAGCCCGCCGAAGCCGGCCAGCATCAGCGCCGCGGCGGCGACCGCGACCGCCTTTGCGATTGACCACGCCCGTGTTCGCCCCGATGCTGACAGGATCATGCGCAAGTCCTTCGTTGTCGGCGTCGCCGTCATCCTCGCGGCCGCGGCGGGCGCGGCCCAGGCCCCGCCCGGCGATCCGTTGATGGGCATCTGCTCGGGCTTTCTGGCCCAGCCGGGCGTGGCGATTTCCGCCGACGCCAACCGGCTGTGCACCTGCCTGGTGCGCGAGGTCAAGGCCGGGCTGAGCCGCGCCGAGATGGAAACCTACGACCGCGCCAACGCCGCCGGCCAGCCGCTGCCGGCCGCGCTGCAGGGCAAGATCACCGGCATCGCCGTGCAGTGCCTCGGGGAAGCGAAGTAGCGACCGTCCAGTCGATCACGCCTTCGGGCCGAACAGCTCGTAGATCACGCCGTCGGGCGTGCGCAGCGAGAACACGTCGATCTTGCCGTACGGCGCGGCCTCGACGGTGGCGAGCGGGCGATGGAATTGCACACCCAGCTTGGAGACGCGCACCGCCGCGGCGCGGGCGTCGGCGACCGGCCAGCGCAGCATGAGAATGCCGAGGTTGGGCGGCACGGCGCGGGCCGACAGGTCGCGCCCGGTGAATCCGTCCCACTCGATCAGCTCAACGCGGCCGTTGTCGCGCTCCTTCGCGTCCAGCCGGCCCCGGGGATGCATGATCGCGGCCTTGGTGACGTACTGCGTGGTCAGGTTGACGGGAAAGCCGAAGTTGCTTTCCTTCGGTTCGGCGTTGCGCGCGTCGTTGTCGACGAACGCGCCGAAGCCCAGCACGTCGCGGTGCCAGTCGCGGGTGGCGTCGCGGCTGCGCACGATCTGCATGGCGTTGAACGGCTGGCTGAGCCGCTTCAGGTGCGGCCAGCCGGCGAGCGGCGGTTTGACGCGCTCATAGACGCCGAACGACACGCCGTCGGGTCCGCGCAGGATCACGTTGGTCAGGATCTGGCCGTTGTAGTCGAAGGTGACCGGGTCGGCCACCATGGTCCAGCCGCGGTCGAGCAGGCCGTCGGCGACGGCGAGGATCGCGCGCGCGCGCACCATCAGCGAGAAGATGCCGCCGGTGTCCCACGGCATGGCGCCGGCGCGCACGCGCTGCTGGTGCGTGGCCCCGGAGAACGACACGAAGCGCACCAGGCCCTGCGGTTCGTCGCCGCAGCGCAACACCGCTTCGTGGCCGCCGATCTCAGGCCCCAGGCCCCAGGCGTTCAACTGATCGCGCCCCAGCTTGCCCTGGTGGATCACGGTCCAGCCGAGGTCGTTGCCGGCGGTGGCGACCCAGGTCGACAGATCGCGCACGCTGACCACCGCCTCCTGCCAGCCGCCGCCCCACAACGGTTGAATGGTCATGCCGCCTCCTTGTGGTTGGTGACCGTGACTGTGCGACAGGGCTGCGCGGGAGGCGACAAAAAAATCCCGCACCGGACGCCGCGCCGGCGATATGGTCCTGCGCCATGACGATCCCGCCGCCCCCCGCCGATCCTGGCCAGCCGCCGCTCACCCGTCCGGGCGTGGGCCCGATCGCGCTGTCGCTGGCGCTGGGGGCCGCGGGCGGCGCGGTCTTCGCCCTGCTGCAGGTGCCGCTGGCGTGGATGCTGGGCCCGATGATCGTCAACATCGCGGCGTCGGTGCGCGGCTGGCCGGTGCTGATCCCCCATGCGGGGCGCGTGGCCGTGCTGTGCGTGGTCGGCGTGTTCCTGGGCGGGTCGTTCAGCCCGGAGTTGCTCGCCCGCGCCGGCGACTGGGCGCTCAGCCTATCGCTGATGCTGGTGTTCGTGCCGCTGATCACGTTGGTGGCTTCACAGTACTTCCGCCGCGTCGCCGGCTTCGACCGCGCGACGGCGGTGTTCTCGGGCGCGCCGGGCACGCTGACGGCCATGGTCATCGTCGGCGGCGAGGCCGGCGCCGATGAGCGCCTGATCGCGCTGACGCAAGGGCTGCGCGTGGTGTTCGTGGTGATCCTGATGCCGCTGGTGGTGACCGCGCTGATCGCCGCGGCGCCGCACGACGGCGCCATCCTGCCGCCGGGCGGGCCGTTCAGTTGGACCGAGGGCGCGCTGCTTGTCGCGGCCGCATCGGTCGGCTGGCTGATCGCGCGGCTGTTCAGCCTGCCGGCGGCGGCGATGACCGGGGCGATGCTGGCCTCGGCCGCGCTGTACCTGTCCGGGCTGGTCGATTATCGCCCGCCCGACGCGCTGATGTGGGTGGCCTTGTGGGTGCTGGGCTCGGCCATCGGCTCGCGCTTTTCGACCGTCACCGCCGCCACGTTCTTCAGCGTCAGCCGGCATGCGGTCGCGGCCACCGCCATCGTCATCGGCGTGTCGGCGGCCTTCGCCGGCTTCGCCGCGTGGCTGACCGACACGCCTTACCTGACGGCGCTGGTGTCGTTCACGCCGGGCGGCGTGGCCGAGATGTGCCTGATCGCCATCGCCTTCGACATCGACCCGGCTTACGTGGCGGTGCACCACCTGGCGCGCATCTTGATTCTCATCACCGCCGTGCCGTTCGTGGCGCGGGCGCTGTTTCCGAAGCCGAGACACTAGGTGCCCGACGCTTCGCGGCCCTCCCACACCGCGCGGGCGGCGGCGTCCTCGATCAGTTGCGAATTGGGAATGGCCGGGTCGGGCGGGCGGCGTTCCTGGTAGCCGAACAGGCGGCCTTCGGGATCGGCGCAATAGTCGAGCCAGCCGCCGGTCAGATCGACGGTGTTGACGGTGCGTACGTCGTGCACGGCGAAATGAGCCTTGATCCCGACGTAGTCGTAGACCCGCAGGATCCAGACGTCGGGAATTTCGGTGCGATCTTTCGGCGGCTCGCGCCGCGCGCCGCCGGCCACAAGTTCCAGCGCGCAGGTGCCGCCCAGGTGCAACAGCGCCCGCTCGGCCGTCGCATCCAAGAGGGTGTCGAGGCCGACCGTCTGGACATAGAAGGCCGCCAGGGCTTGCGGCTGTTCGACCCGCAGCCGCACGCGCGCGATGTCCTGGATGGCGGGCGGCATCGGCGGCAGCGCCGCCATGGCGGCGGGCGGCGAACGCCACGCGCGTTCCGCCGCCGCGTCATGGGCCAGCAGCGACGCGGGGTCGGCCTCCAGGAAGCTGAAGGGATAACCGAGCGGATCGGTCAGCAGCACTTCGCGCAGGCCGCCGTCGACGGTGTCGGCCGCCACGCGCGCGCCGGCCGCGACCGCGCGGTCGAGGGCCGCCGTCATGTCGCGGGCGCGGAACACCGGCGTGCATTCCGCCTGGGCCGGGTCCGCCGGCGGCGCGGCCGCGGCCGTGGGATCGAGCGCGCCGAGCTCGAACACGCCGACGTCGCCGGCGCGCAGCATGGCGCCGGCGCTGCCGTTGTACGACCAGCGGCGCAACGACGGCAGGCCGAGCGCGGCGAGGTAGAAATCCATCTGCGTGCGCGGATCGGCCGAGCGCCGCACGAACCAGCCGAGACCTTGGATGCCGGTCCGCATCAGCGCGTCCCGGACTCCCACAGCGCGCGGGCGACGCCGTCCTCGACGCGCTCGGCCGCGCCCGCCGGCAGCAGCTCGGGGGCGCGCTGCTGCAGGCCGAACAGGTGGCCCTCGGGGTCGAGCGCGTAGATCAGCCGCCCGCCGGTGATCTCCATCCGCGCGACGATTCGCGCGCCGGCGCGCTGGATGCGGCCTTCCAGCCAGTCGAGATCGTAGACGCGCAGGATGAACACATCCGGCACTTCGTCGCGATTGCCCGGCGGCGGACGTTCCACGCCGCCCGGCAGCAGTTCCAGAATACAGGTGCGCCCCAGCGCCAGCGTCGCGCCCTCGGGCGCGGGCGGGCCCAACAGGTCGAGTTCCAGCGCGGCGCGATAGAACCCGGCCATGGCGATCGGATCGGCCACCTTCAGGTTGACCGACGCCATGTCCTGGATCGCCGGCGGCGGCTTGGCGATGCCCGGCAGCGCGATGCCGCCTGCGCGCCAGATCTCGTCGGCCAGCACGTCGGGCGGAAACGTCGGCGCGTCCGGCGCCTGCCACAGGCCGAACGGCAGGCCGTCGGGGTCGAGCAGATAGGCCGCGCGGCCGCTGGCGGTTTCCTCGCGCTGCAGGCGCGCGCCGGCCGCGAGCGCCGCGGCCTTGGCGGCCTCGTAGTCGCGCGCGCGCAAGACCGGCACCGCATCGCCGATACGCGCCGCGCCGGCCGGCGAAGCGGCGCGCGCCGCGGTCTCGAACATGGCGATGTCGCCGGCCCACAGCATGCGGTTCCTGAAGCCTTCGCGCGGCGGGCGCACGGCGCGCAGGCCGACGGCCGCCTCGTAGAACGCCGCCAGCGCCAACGGATCGTTGGTCGTGCGGCGCACGAACCATCCCAGGCCCTGGATCACGGTGCTGGCCACGCGTTTCTCCTGTTCGATGTCGGTGGTGGGAGTCTAGCCAAGCCGCAGGGGACATCCCAGCAACCAATAGGACACATCCTTGAACATCAATCGCGCGGCTTGATCCTGGAAGGCCGCGCCCTATCATCGCGCGCCGTTCCGGTCACAGTCCGCTCATGCCGATTCTGCCGCCGCCCCGTTCGTTCTCCGCCACCGTGCCGGTGCTGATCGCCGGCGCGGGCGCGTGCGGACTGACCGCCGCCTTGGCCGCGCGCGATGCCGGCGCCGAGGTGCTGGTGCTGGAGAAGGACGCGACGCCGCAGGGCACCACTTCGATGTCGCAGGGCACCATGTGCGCCGCCGGAACGCGCATGCAGAAGGACGCCGGCATCGACGACGACCCCGATACGTTCTACGCCGACGTGATGGCCAAGGTCGGCGGCCGCACCGATCCCAAGCTGGTGCGCACCATCACCCGCGAAGCGGCACCGACCGTCGAGTGGCTCGACGGCGTGCACGGCATTCCGTTCCGCGTCGACACCGCGTGGCGCGGGCTCGGCCATTCGCGGCAACGGCTGCACGCCCCGCCCGAGAAGACCGGCCAGGATCTGATGGGCCGATTGTCGCAAGCCGCCGCGCGCGCCGGCGCCGACCTGCTAACGCGCGCGCACGTCGTCGATCTTTACGCCGACGGCGGGGCCCGCGTGGTCGGCGTGCGCGTGGCCCGGCCCGGCGGCGCCAGCGAGGACATCGGCTGCGGCGCCCTGGTGCTGGCGACCTGCGGCTATGCCGCCAATCCGGACCTGATCCGCCGCTACATCCCCGACATGGCCGAAGCGCGCACCTTCACCTGGGAGAATTCGCGCGGCGATGCGGTCGCGTGGGGCCTGGCGTTGGGCGCGGAGGTCGCCGACATGACGGCGTTCCAGGGTTACGGCGCGCTCGCCCATCCGCAGCAGATTCTGTTCAACTACAACTACGTCATCGACGGCGGCGTGATGGTGAACGCGCGCGGGCTGCGCTTCTCCGACGAGGTGGCCGACGTGTCGGGCCAGGGCGTCAACGTCATGCGCCAGCCGGGCGGCGTGGCATTCATGATCTACGACCGCGCGCTGCACGAGCGCTACAAACACCTGCACGAAACCAAGCAGGCGCTGGCGTTGAACGCGGTCAAGTTCGCCGACACGGTCGAGGGCCTGGCGGCCGCGTTCGACCTGCCGGCGACGGCGCTGGCAGCAACGCTGGCGCAGGTGCACGCGGCCAAGGCCGGCGCGGCGCCCGATGCGTTCGGCCGCGACTACGCGGGCACGGCGCAACTGGCCGCGCCGTATGCCGGCATCCGCGTCACCGGCGCGCTCTATCACACCCAGGGCGGGCTGGTGGTCGACCACAACGCACAGGTGAGGCGCGCCGACGGATCGCTGTTGCCCAACCTGTTCGCCGGCGGCGGTGCGGCGCGCGGCATGTCGGGGCCGACCTGCTCGGGCTACATCCCGGCCGCCGGGCTGTGCATGGCGATGACGCTGGGCCGGCTGGCGGGCCGCGCCGC
>JANRJB010000118.1:0-18280 GCA_033764265.1 Rhodospirillaceae bacterium
CAAGGGCGCGCCGATTGGCCCGGTGCTTGAGGCATGGGGCCTGGCGGCGAAATCCGCACTCGGTGCACGATGACGGCCGCACGCATGGCCGCGATCGCGCCCTTGGTGTTCGTGCCGCTGGTGGCTTGGAGCAAAGACGCCGCCGTGGTCGCCCTGTTCGCTTGCGCGATTGCCATTGTGGCTTGGCCCAGCGGTCGCCGGGCCGTCGTGGAAGCGCGGCCGGCCGGATGGCTTGCAGGCTTGATGTTGATGGGCTGGGGTTTGATCTCTCTAGCCTGGGCGCCGGCCGGTGGCGCCGTCCTCTGGGGGCAGGTGGCGATGGTGGTGGGTGCGGCCACGGTCGTGGTTCGCGGCATCGATGCGCTGGACGCGCAACTCACGCGGCATTTGGCCGCAACTTTCGCCGCGGCGGTGGGTCTGCTGGCTCTGATTCTGTTCATTGAACGGGTCAGCGGCGGTGGGTTGATCGGGTTGCATCGGCCCGACGAACCGACCGCGCGCCTGTTCGATGTACTGTCGGCGGGGCTGGCGTTTCTGTGCTGCCTCACGTTTCCCGCGGCCCTGATCCTCGCTCACCTTTTTCGGCCGAGCGTGGGCATCGCCTTCGCGATCGCCGTGTTCGCCCTGGCCGTGTCGTACAACATGGACGCCGCACCGGTGGCACTCGCGTTTGGCGGACTTGTATGCGGCACCGCGCTGTTGGGCGGCCGGCGGGTGCTCGTGGGCCTGGTTCTCACGCTGTCGTGCACTGCGCTGGTATGGGGCGTGTTGGCCGAGGCGGCGCTTGCCGGCGGCCTCGGCGCATGGCTCGAACGGCTGTTCGGCGCCAATTGGTCGCTGCGGCTCGGGTACTGGGCGCGCGTTCAGGAACTGATCGGGCAAGCCCCGCTCATCGGACATGGCTTCGGCGCCGGTCGCGTGCTGGGCCGCCCCGGCGAGTACGATGGCCCAGTCCCGGTGCCATTCATGCATCCGCACAACGGTGTGCTGGAGCTTTGGCTCGATCTCGGGCTGATGGGCGTGGCCCTGGTTGCGACCTGGACCGCGGCCGGCGCGCGCCGAATCCTGTCAAGCGCCAACAGTCCCGCCGTTTTGGCGACAATCGCCGCGACGATTGCCGTCACATCGGTCTTTGTCCTGGTCAGTTTCAGCATCTGGTTGGGCTCGTGGCTGTCGGCGCTGGGCTTGATCATCGCGGCCATGGCATTGGCGGCGAAACTCGTGGACCAGCGCCAAAGTTAGAACGTCGCGCGATACCGTGCCGCCCAGGCCTGGAACATCAGTACACACCACAATTCGGCGCTCAGGTCGGCGTGACCCGACTGGTGGCGTCGCCAGGCCCGCGCCACCGCATCGGTCTCGAACATGCCGGTCCGGTTCAGGGCTGGTGGGTCGAGCAGTGCCGCCGCCCAATCCCGCAACGGTCCGCGCAACCATGGGCCGATCGGAACATCGAAACCGGCCTTGGGCCGGTCGATCAGTGCAGCAGGAATCCGCGACGCGACGATCTCGCGCAGGATTCGCTTGGAGACGCCGCCGCGCAGCTTGAGCTCAGCGGGCACGCCGGCCATGAACTCCACCACCCGATGATCGAGGAGCGGCGCGCGGGCCTCGAGCGCGACGGCCATGGTTGCGCGATCGACCTTGGTCAACACGTCATTGGGCAGATAGCCGACGAAGTCGAGCACCATGAACACGTCGGCGATGTCGCGCTGGGCGGCTTCGCCTTTCATGCCGCCGGTCCACGGAGGGCTGTCGGTCGACTGAACAAGTGGGCGGACGGACCATACCCGCACCAGCGCGGCATACAGTTCGTCGGGCGACCCTGCAGGCAACCCACGCAAGGCTTTGCCGACTTTATCGGCCAGTCGGGTGGGCCCTCCCAGGTGTTCAAGCCAGACCCAGGCCTGCCGCGGCAACGCGGTGCCGATGTCGGCCAGCGCTTGCCGGGCGAACAGCGGCAGAACGCGCGACAGTCGTTGCAGGCGCGATGCGTAGAGATGGCGCGTATAGCCGCCAAAGTTTTCGTCGCCGCCATCGCCGGTCAGCGCCACCGTCACGTGTCGACGGGCGCGTTCGGCGATCAGAACCGTCGGGATCTGCGAGGCGTCGGCCAGCGGTTCGTCGTAAATCTCGGACAGGCGCTCGACCACGGCCAACGCATCGGCGCCGTTCACGCGCAACTCCGTGTGGTCGGTGCCAAGGTGGCGTGCGACCGCACGAGCCGGGGCGGATTCATCCAGCACCGGATCGTCGGAACCGATCGTGAAGGTCCGAACGGGTTGCGACGCCTGTTCCTGCATCAACGCCACGACTGCGGTGGAATCGATGCCGCCCGACAGGAAAGCACCCAACGGCACATCGGCGATCATCTGGCTTTTGACCGCTTCGGCCAGGAGCGCTTCGGCCCCCCGGCGCGCGTCGGCTTCGGACATCGCAGGCACAGGCCGAAACGCCGCACGGCTCCAATAAGCGGCCTGCACGAGTTCCCCCGGTTCATCGCGATCGACGTCGATGTCGGCGAAGTAGCCGGGGCGGAGGTGCTGAACGTCGGCGAAAATGCTGTGCGGCGCGGGCACGCAACCGTACTCGGCGTAGAGGCGCGCCGCGGCAGGATCGATGCGGCGGGTGAAGCCGGGGACGGCCATGAACGCCTTGAGTTCAGAGGCGAACGCGATGTCCGGGCCGATGCGGCCGACGTACAGCGGCTTCTGTCCGGCGCGGTCGCGCGCCAACGTCAGCCGCCGGGCTTGGGTGTCGAACAGCGCAAACGCGAACATGCCGACGAGGCGAGCGAGGGCTGCGCCGACGCCCCAGCATTGCACCGCCGCCAACAACACTTCGGTGTCGGTCGCCGTGCGGAATACGATGCCGGCATCTTGCAGGTCGCGTTTCAGGTCGCGGTAGTTGTAGATCGCGCCGTTGAAGACGCCGACCCAGCGTCCGTCGGGCGAGGTCATCGGCTGCTTCCCGGCCGACGACAGGTCGAAGATCGAAAGACGCCGGTGGGCCATGGCGATCCGGCCGCGCTCGTCCTGCCACGAACCAGCATCGTCTGGGCCGCGGTGGACGAGGGCGTCCGCCATCGCCTGTGCCGTGGCCAGGACCGGCCGCACCGATGAGGCGTGCACGATGACGCCGGCCAGGCCGCACATCAGCGCGTCCGCCCCGCCGCCGCGAACAGCGCGTCGGCCAGCTTCGGCGCGACCGCGCCCAGCGCGTAGTGCTGCTCGAACCTGCGGCGGCCGGCCTCGCCCATCCGCCGGCGTAGCTCGGGTTCGGCGCGCAGACGTGTCAGGGCGGTACGCCATTCCGTCTCGGTTGCAGCCAGGAACCCGGTCTCGCCATCGATCACGATGTCGCGGTTTACGCCAACCGGCGAGGCCACTACGGGAATGCCGCAGGCCATGTATTGCACGATTTTGTAGCCGCACTTGCCGCGCTCGAATGGCGCGTCCGTCACCGGCATCAGTCCGACATCGAAAGCGGCGACCTGGACGGATTCTTCGGAAAGTGTCCACGCCTGGGCCACATGGCCGGGGAAAAACGGCTGACCGGCGCGCGCGCCGACTGTGACGAAGCGGTCGCCGGTATTTGCCAACATCTCAGCCAGCAGCGGCAGTAGCGGGTCCAACAGATGTTGAGATCCTGGACTGCCGATCCAGCCAATAGTGAAGGGGCCCGGGCGCGGCGCGCCGCGGGGTGCATAGAGATGTTCGTCCACCGTGCTGGGCAAGACGATGACGCGGCCAGCGCCGGCGCGGCGGGCGCGGTCGGCCAGATAGGCGTTGCCGGCCACCACGACTTCGGCCGCGCGCATCACCGCGTCGATCTTGCCGCCGAAGGTTCGGCGCACAATCGTCGACGGATGCTGGTCGTAACTGTGAAAGGTCGCATCGTCATACTCGACCATGTAACGCGCCCGCCGGCGCAGCAGGCCCGGGTCGAGCAGGGCCGGCGCGAACGGCCAGCATTCCTTTTCCAGCCAGACCAGGTCGAACGCAGCCGCCCGCATCAGAGCCGCAACGCGCTTGGCGTAGCCTTTCATTACTTCGACCATCGGGCGTGCGCCCGAGGCATAGAGACTCTGCAGGTAGCCCGTCGAAAACAACGGCGCCCAGGTCAGCTCGATGCCGGCGTCGCGCAAACGCGGCTCGAACTGGTACATGCGCACGCGGCTGCTGGCGCCCAGCGGCTCGTAGCGCGGAAGGGCCAACACCCTGAGCTTTGCCACCGCCCTGGTTCCCGGATACCGTGGTCATAGCTGTGGTAGTCAATGCCGCACGCCCCGTCAAACGCCGGTCCGCCATGTCCAACGTCGATCCGACGCAGGCCGAAATCGCGGCGATCCGCGCCCGCTATGGGCGTCGGGCGGACCGGCCGGCCAATCCTTTGGGCGAACTAGCGCCCGACCTGTTGCTGCGCGCCCAAGCCTACGAACGGGCGCTGGCGCACCTCTTGCGCGACTGCGGCGTGCGCGATGTGGGCCGGGTGTCGTTGCTCGAAGTCGGGTGCGGCGAGGGCATCAACCTCTTGCAGTTCATCCGGCTCGGCTTCAACCCGGCGCTGATGGTCGGCAACGATCTGCGCGCCGAGGCGGTCGACGCCGCGCGGCGCATCCTGCCCCAGACGGTGCGGCTGGTGGCGGGCGAGGCCAGCACAACGCCGCTCGGCGCCGCTGATGGCTTCGACGTGGTGGTTCAATCCACGGTGTTCAGTTCCATTCTGAGCGACGATCTTCAGCTTGCCGTGGCGCAGCGGATGTGGGCTTTGACCAAGCCCGGTGGCGCGGTGCTGTGGTACGATCTGGGCGTCAATAACCCCTGGAACCCGGACGTGCGCGGTGTGCCGCTTCCGCGCATCGCCACTTTATTCCCGCACGGACGCATCACCGCGCGGCGAGTGACGCTGGCTCCGCCCGTGGCCCGCAAGGCGGCGCGGCTTCATCCCGCAATTTATACCGTACTCGACGCCGTACCCTGGCTGCGCTCGCACCTGTTGTGCTGGATCGCAAAACAGGCCGAAACCTGATCAGAATGAGTATTTCATACGCATACCGAAGTCCCGCTTGTCGGGAACGCCAACCAAGACACCTTGCGGGAACCCGAACGCCGGGAAGCCGAAGCCCGTCGGCAGCGCCTGGAATATCGATCCCGGTGAGCCCTGGAAGACGTTGCGGAACCCGTAATCCCAGGTTCTGTTGTCGAACAGGTTCGTCGAATAGGCCTCCAGTGAGAAATTGTCGCGTTCGACACCGATGCGCAAATTGACGCGGAAGAAATCCGAGGTCCTGACGATGTTCGCCTCGCTATCCCAGGCCTTGCCGGTGTAAGTCACATCGCTGCGCGCAAACCAATCCCATTCTCCGGTGAGTCGATCCTGATAGGAAACGGAACCGGCTCCGTTCCAATTGGGGACTCGCGCCAGCTTGTTGCCGTCGAAGCGCGTGACGTTCGACGTCAACTGCGCGAGGAACGGCTGAATGAAATTGGTGTACTTGCCGGTGGTGTATGACGCACGCAGGTTTACGTCCCAGTTTTCGTTTGGCGCCCAGGTCCCCTCGAACTCGCCGCCGTGCATCTTGGCGTCGCCCGGCACGATAATTCCGGTAAAGGTGATGGTGGGCGCCGCGCCGGGCGGCAACGGCGTACCGGCCGGTACGGTCGGCACGACGAATGCTGCGGTCGACTTCAGGTTCTTCCATTTCATTTTGTACAGCGCCAACGTGTACTGGAACTGGCCGTCGAACAGCCGTTGCTTCGAACCGATCTCGTAATTGTCGAGCCGGTCCGAGTCGGCGATGTTCTGGACCCCCGGGAATGCCGCTTCGATCAGCCCGCGATGAAACGCGTTGGCGGTAAAGTACTGCGAATTGAAGCTGCCCGGCAGCACGCCCCGCGACCAGCTAGCGTAGACCGTCCAGTCGTCTTGCGGTTTGAAGTTGGCGATGACGCGCGGCAACCAATCCTTGAAATTGCCGGTGACGCTTTGTGAAGCCGTCAGCCGCGACTTATCCTGTTGACGGCGGATTTCGCCTTCCAGACTGAGCCAATCGGTCAGATCGTATGCGACCGAACCGAAGCCGGCGTAGACCTTGGCCAACTCGCCATTGGTCGAGGGTACGGCCCCCGGCGCGAGGATTGGTTGGGCCAGGACCGGGGCGCGGGCAATTGGCAGTGTCGGCGCCGTGCGCACCTGATACAGAACCGAACCGCCGCCACCGTAGCTTGACAGGAACTCGCCATCGTACCAAGTCGCGCCCACCATCCAGCGGAACTTCTGGTCCTGCGCTGACTGCAGGCGAATTTCGGCGTGCTTGGTTTCCGACAACGCCGGCTGGGCGCCGTAAATATTCTCTTCGTCGCTGCGATCGCCGTCGGAAAACGCCTGCGTCTCGGTGTCGTCATAACCGGCGTTGAACGCAACAATGATGCCGTTATCGAACTCAAACTGACCCTGAGCCGTCAACCGCACGGTATTTCGCAGCAGGCCAAAGTGATCGAGCTTCGGGGCCGCCGCCATCAGCGGGTCGCCCAAGCTGTTGCGTACGAACGCATCGAACAGGCCATTCGGATTGCCGACGCTGGCCAGCCGCGGGCTGGCGAAACTGGTATTGACCGAGACGATCCGCTTTTCGCCGATCTGCTTCATCGATGGAATCTTGCCGCAGATGTAAGGAATCGAGAGCGCGAACTGAACCGGTTGCTTGTCGACCAAGGTCCTGCCGTTGAACTGCCGGCCGGCGCACGAATTGCCGCCGTAGATCGGCCCCGAAATATGCGCGAGCGGGCCGTGCGTATCGTCGTCCTGCTGGACGTGTGCGCGTAGACGGAGCCAGAAACTATCGGTCGGCGTCGCATAAAGGGTCGCTGACGCCGATTGGGTCGTTTCCTCGCCCAGTTCGCCGCCATCGTTCGCCGTGTAGTGCGATCCTTTTTGGTGCTGCAGCACGGTCAAGCGCCCGGCGAGCTTGCCTTCGATCAGCGGGCCTTCCACGCTGAGGTTGACGTCGTATGAACCACGGGTCGAAGCCAGAACATTGACTTCGCTTTGGAACTCGTTCCCCGGCACGCGGGTGATGAAATTGATCGCGCCGCCGAACGTATTGCGCCCGAAGTAGGCGTTCTGCGGACCCTTCAAGACCTCCACCCGCTGAACGTCGACGGTATTGACTGAGTTGACGCCGCCCAGGACGTAAATGCCGTCGATGAAAACCGCTCCGGTCTGAATGCGCGGCAGGGAGTTTGATGGCGTGAGCCCTCGGAAGGCGATCAAGGGAATGTACCGGCCCTGACCGTTGCCACCGATGTTGGTGATAAATGCGCCGGGCGCAACCTTGGTGATGTCGCGCATATCGAAAATCTGCGCTTTTTGGATCTCAGCCGCGGTCAGGACGACCACCGAAAGCGGAACTTCGATCAAGGACTCCTCGCGCTTGCGCGAGGTGACGATGATTTCCTCAAGTGCAGGCGCCTGCGCCGCTTGTGTCGGTCCAGAATCCTGGGCACTGGCCGTGGACGCCGGAATTCCGAGAAAAAGCAGGCTTGTGGTCAGCAGCGCCGAACGCCGGACTGCGGCAATGCGAGACGATTGCGGATGAGACATTGGATTCCCCTAACCCCATGGACCCCCAGATCCAACCTCGTGAAGTTAGGATTCCTTGTCAGACTTCCATGCATACAACGTTGAACTTGTTCACATTGTGAACGTCGATTTGTTGCCCCTGAAATAGTTTCGCCCACTCCTGCGAGTCAGCCTGATGGTCAGAGTGAGGATGCGCCGGACACCGAACCGGCGAGGAGCCAGTTGTAAGTGTTATCGCCAACCCCGACTGGTTGCGGCGCTTGCACCAGGTGTGCGGGGTCAAGTCATCCTAGACAGACGCGCGGCGCGCCGGCGCTGCAGCGCGCCCAATCCGACGAGCGCCAGCCCGAGCAAAGCCAACGCGGCGGGTTCTGGCACCGACGGGCTGGTCACGATTTCGCCGGGCCCGACCAGGATGGTCTGAACGCCCGTAAATGTGTTGTCCTGCAACAGCGCCGAGACCGTACTGAAATTGTTGACGCCGATGGCGTTGGGCCGTGTGTTGACGAACGTATTGTTGGCGATGAGCAGGCTGTTCATGGCGTAGATCAACCCTTCGGCGCCGTAGGCCACCATGGCCCGGTTGTCGGTGTTGAGTCCCTGGGTGATGGTGTTGCCGACGATCGTCGCATTGCCGCCGTTGGAGACATCGATGGCATAGCTGGTGGTTCCGGTCACGCCGTCGTCCAGCACATTGTCGGTGACGACGGTATTGGCCGCGCGGCTCTTGATGTCGTGGCCGATGCGCGTGCCGTCGAACGTGCTGCCGCGCACGATGACCGATTCCACGCGATTGATGTAGATGCCGTGCGACTGACCGTCGCCGAACCCGTTGTCGACGAATTGCGAGTTCTCGATCAGAACCGACATGTTGGGATCGGACGCCGACAGGATGCCGTTCTCGTTGTCGCGGAAGATGCTGTCCTGAATGATGAGGTCGCCGACCTCGGCGCGAATGCCGGCGCCGTTCTTGTCGGGGACCTTGGCGCCGCGAAACTCAACGTTGCGCACCGTGACGTCGGCACGGGTGACCAGGATCGCCTTGCCGTTGGGAATTGGGATGCTGGCTTCCAACACCGCGACGCCGCCGAACCCTTCGATGGTCAGCGGGATCGTGATGGTCGAGAAATCGTTCAGGTAAACGCCGGGCGCAATCCGGATGTTGTCGCCGGCGCTGGCCGCGGCCACCGCGGCCGACAGGCTGGCATAGTCGTAGCCGCCGCCAGGACCGACGGTGATAATCGCGGCCTGGGCATGCCCCGGCGCCGACATCGCCAAAGCCGACCACATGGCCGTCGGCAGGGCCATGGCCCGCGCCAGTCGATCGAAACGGTTCATGACAACCTCGCTGAGCGTCGGGGCCAGACTATCAACTCAATGAACCCCGCCGGAACAAACTTTGGTGACCGGGAACGGCTACATAACGGTTTCAGGCGCATGAGGGTTGCCTCCCCACGCGTACAACTGCCACCCGAAGCCGCCCGCGCGGTGCGGGATGTGCCCCATATCTCCGGATTGGACCGGCGTGAGATGGCGGAAGGGGTGGGATTCGAACCCGGCGCTTCGCGCCCATGTATTTGAAGTGGGTTCGAATCCCCGATCTGTTCTCGCAGTCCAGTGTGGCGGAAGGGGTGGGATTCGAACCCACGAGGAGCCTTACGACCCCTGCCGGTTTTCAAGACCGGTGCCATCAACCGCTCGGCCACCCTTCCGTTTCGCCGGTGCTTATAGCATGAAGAACCGGCAGGCCAGGGACGCCCGTCCCCGGCGCACATATGGGGTTGAGGGCGCATGGCGTCAGCCAGCACACCACCGGTCATCGGCGTGATCGGCGGTTCGGGCCTGTACGAGATCGACGGCTTGACCGACACCCAATGGGTGGCGGTGGATACACCTTTCGGCAAGCCCTCCGATGCGCTGCTGTTCGGGGGGCTGAACGGCCAAAAGGTGGTGTTTTTGCCGCGCCATGGCCGCGGCCATGCCGTCTCGCCGACCGACTTGAATTACCGCGCCAACATCTGCGCCCTGAAGATGGCCGGCGTCACCGAAATCCTGTCGTTCGGCGCCTGCGGGTCGTTCCGCGAGGACCTCGCGCCAGGCACGTTCGTGATCGTCGACCAGTTCATCGACCGCACGCATCACCGGGTGAAGTCGTTTTTCGGCGCGGGGCTGGTGGCGCACGTATCGATGGCCAAGCCGGTCTGCGGCCGGCTCGGCGATCACATCGCACGGGCCGCCGCGACGGCCGGCATAACGCACCGGCGCGGCGGCACCTACCTTGTGATGGAAGGTCCGCAGTTCTCCACACTCGCGGAATCCAATCTCTATCGCGCCTGGGGCTGCGACGTGATCGGCATGACCAACATGCCCGAGGCCAAGCTCGCCCGCGAAGCGGAGATGTGCTACGCGACCATCGCCATGGTGACCGACTACGACTGCTGGCATCCGGATCACGACGCGGTGACGGTCGAACAGGTGGTCGGCGTGCTGATGGGTAACGCCGACAAGGCGCGCGCGCTGGTCAAGGCGGTGGTGCCGCTCCTGACCGACCGTGCGACCGACTGCGACCGCGGCTGCCATGCGGCGCTTGACCCAGCGCTGATTACCGCCCCGGCCGCGCGCGATCCGGCACTGATGGACCGGCTCCACCCCATCGTCAAACGCGTTCTGAAGCGCGAATAGCCCCAATGAAGATCGACGGCGTGCCCATCCGCTCGATCTGGCCCGCGCCTGACGGGTCGGTGCGCGTCATCGACCAGACCCGGCTGCCGTTTGCGTTTGCCGTCGCCGAGCTGCGCACGGCCGAAGATGCCGCGCGCGCGATCTCAGCGATGGTGGTGCGCGGGGCGCCCCTGATCGGGGCCACGGCGGCCTATGGCCTGGCGCTGGCCATGCGCGCCGATCCGTCAGATTCGGCGCTGGCGGCGGTCTATGACCGGTTGCTGGCCACTCGCCCGACGGCGGTCAACCTGGCCTGGGCATTGAACGACATGCGGCAGACGCTGGCCGCGCTGCCGCCTGCCCAACGGGCCGACGCCGGGTGGCGTCGCGCCGCGCAGATCTGCGACGACGATGTCGCCGCCTGCGCCGCCATCGGTCGCCACGGCCTGCCGTTGATTGAGGCGGCCTGGACCGCAAGAGAAAAGAAGGGGCGGGTCGATATCCTGACCCATTGCAACGCCGGTTGGCTTGCGACCGTCGATTGGGGCACGGCGCTGGCGCCGATCTACATGGCCCACGACGCCGGCGTGCCCGTGCATGTGTGGGTGGACGAGACCCGGCCGCGCAATCAGGGCGCCAGCCTCACGGCGTGGGAGCTGGGCCGGCACGGCGTGCCGCACACCGTTATCGCCGACAATGCCGGCGGACACCTGATGCAACAGCGCCGGGTGGACCTGTGCATCGTCGGCACGGATCGCACCACGCGACGCGGCGATGTGTGCAACAAGGTGGGTACCTATCTGAAGGCCTTGGCCGCGCACGCCAACAACGTGCCGTTCTACGTGGCCGCACCGTCCTCCAGCATCGATTGGCGGCTGGCTGATGGCGTCGGCGGCATCGAGATCGAAGAGCGCAGCCCGCGCGAACTAACGCATATCGCCGGCCGCGACGCCGACGGCCGCCTGACCGAAGTCGAGATCTCAGCGCCCGGCTCGCCGGCGCTGAATATCGCTTTCGATGTGACCCCAGCGCGCCTGGTGACCGCGCTCATCACCGAACGCGGCGTGTGCCCGGCCACCGAAACCGGTTTGTCCGGGCTGTTCCCGACGCAAATGAACGCCGCCCAATGACCGGCTCCGACTACGCACTGCGGGTCGGCTTGATCGACACCTGCCGGCGCCTCCAGACCAGTGGCCTGACGGTCGGGACATCCGGCAACGTATCGGTGCGGCGCGACGACCGCTCGATCCTGATCTCCCCGACCGGCGTGGCGTATGATGCTCTCACACCCGAAGACGTACCTGTCCTGGCGTTCGATGGACGCTGGTGGGGCCGGTTGAAGCCGTCGAGCGAATGGCGTTTTCACCGCGATATTCTGCGTGCGCGGACCGACTCGAACGCCGTGGTTCACACCCATTCCACCCATGCGACGGCGCTGGCCTGCCGCGGCGAAGGAATCCCGGCCTTCCATTACGTGGTCGCCATTGCCGGCGGGGCCGACATTCGCTGCGCACCCTATCGCACCTTCGGCACGCAGGCCTTGTCCGATGCGGCCCTTGCGGCGCTGGACGGCCGTACGGCATGCCTGTTGTCCAATCACGGCGTCATCGCGCTGGGTCGCGACCTGATCGCCGCGCTCAATCTGGCGGGCGAGGTGGAGAACCTGGCCACCCAGTATCTTGCCGCGACCGGACCACGCCCAGCGCAGCTGCTCGACGCCGCCGAAATGGCGCGCGTGCTCGACAAGTTCCGCAGCTACGGCCGGCAGGATGCGGACGACGATCCCGAGCTGGTTTTCGCCGGACTCGTCCCGCCCTAATGGGGCCGCCAACGCCCAGCGATGGCGACCCGATGCATGATGCGCGGATCGGTGTAGTCGGCGGTCGGGCTGTGTTGGACGCAGCGGTTGTCCCAGAACACCACGGTGCCGTTGGTCCAGTGCACACGGCATTGGAACTTGGCTTGCTGAGTAGCGTGCGCGTTCAGGAACGCGAGCAACGCGCCGCTCTCCGCCGGTGTCATGCCCTTGATGCCGGAAGCCCAGGCGGGGTTGATGTACAGGAACTTGCGGCCGGTCTCGGGATGCGTGCAGACCAGGGGATGCTCGATCTGCGGAAAGCGCTGCCGCATGGCGGCGAAACGGCCGATGACTTCGGGCCGGCCGAGCGACATGTGCCCGGCATTCAGGCCGTACTGCAGCACGTCGTGGATCACCACCAGGCCATCGACGATGCGTTTCATCTCCGCCGACAGCGCATCGTAGGCATGGTACATGCTGGCGAACAGTGTATCGCCGCCTGCGGCCGGAACGTCGATGGCGTACAGGAACGTGCCGTAGCTCGGCACCTCGCGATAGCTGTGGTCCACGTGCCAATGCAGGTTCTGGGTCGACAATCGCGAGCCGCCCGCCCCGGACAGCAGGTAGACACCCTCGTGCCCCTCGAGTTTAGGAATAAACGGTTCTTCCTCGAGTTCGCCGAACTGCCGGCCCAGGGCGGCCAATTGCAGCGGCGAAAGCGTCTGATTGCGGAAAACCAGAACGGAATGATCCAGGATCAGCTGATCCAAGGTGGCCTTTGTGTCGGGTGGCAGTGGCCGGCCGAGGTCGACACCGTCGACTTCCGCGCCGAGCGCGCCAGTCAGGCGCCGGATCTGGACTGAGGCGCTGAGGGCCCCGGAGCCGCCCTGTTGAGCCCCCGAATGCTGTTGGAGCGGCGTTTCAGATTGCATTTGAGCCACAGAAAACTCCCCATACATGAATGTCTGATATCGTTTCCCCTCGAACGATCTTGCCTAATATATCTGATATCAGCTGAGAACATAGAAATTATATCAATCACCGAGAACGCCATTCATCTTGTGCGGGCGCTTTCGTGCCAGGGTCGTAACAGTCGTTTCGACGCCCAATCCAAGGCAAAGTAGATCGCAACACCCGAGGCGCTGAGGAGGACGAAGCACGCCAGAGCCCGCGGCAGGTCGAGCCGATAGCTGGCTTCGACCAGGCGCGACGCCAGGCCAGACTGGGTGCCGCTGGTGCCGGCCACCATCTCGGCGACCACTGTGCCGATCAGCGCGAGGCCGCCGGAAATGCGTACCCCGCCCAGGAAAAAGGGCAGGGCGCTGGGCGCCAGGAGACGCCGCGCGGTCTGGGCGGGCGTGGCCCCGTACAGCCTGAACAGATCGCGCAGATTGGGGTCGACGCTTTTCAGGCCGAGCAGCGTGTTCGACAGAATCGGGAACACCGCGGCCATCCAGGCGAGGATCAGGAGCACGACGAAAATGTCCTCGACCCAGATGATGACGAACGGGGCGATGGTGACGATCGGCGTGACCTGCAAGATCACGGCGTAGGGAAACAGCGTGCGTTCCACGGCCGTCGAACCGGCCAACAGGAACGCCAGCGCCGCGCCCGAGATCGCGGCAATGACCAGCGCAAGGACCGTGACCTGAAGCGTGACGGCAAGGCCCTCGGCCAGGTCCGGGGCGTTGGCGACCAAGGCCGCACCGATCGCCATTGGGCCAGGCAGGATGTAGACCGGAACATCGCCCGTGCGGATGGCCAGTTCCCATGCGACCAGCAGCGCGAGGCCGAACACGACCGGCAGAGTGGCGCGAATGAACGGGTTGTCCCTCATGCCGCCAACCCCTGCCCGAAGGCGGCCGTCACGCGCGCGCACTCGTCGGCGAACGCGTGACTGAGCCGCAGTGCGGCGTCGCGCGCCGCGGGCAGCCGCACGTCAAGATCGGCGGCGATGCGCCCGGGACCCGGCGTCATCACGATCAGGCGTTGGCCGAGAAACACCGCCTCGCGAATGCTGTGGGTGACGAACACCACGGTCCATCGGTTGGCTTGCCACAACGCCAGCAGATCGTCATTGAGCTTGAAGCGGGTGAACTCATCCAGCGCGGCGAACGGTTCGTCCATCAGGAGCAGGCGAGGGGCGGTCACCATGGCCCGCGCAATCGAGGCGCGCATGCGCATGCCGCCCGACAGTTCGTGGGGATAGGCCTGTCCGAACGCACCCAGGCCGACGCCCCGCAAAGCCTCGTCCACCCGGGGGCCTGATTGTTGGCGCGGCGCACCCGTCAGATCGAGCGGGAGCGCGACGTTGGCCGCGACGTTGGACCAGGGCATCAGCGTGGGCTCTTGGAATACAAAGCCGATTTCGCCGCGGCCTGTGGCCACTTCCACCGTCCCGGTGCTGGGTGCGACCAGACCGGACATGATCCTCAACAGCGTCGATTTGCCGCATCCCGACGGCCCGACCAAACAGACAAATGCACCGGCCGCGACGTCAAGGTCGATGCCGCTCAGCGCCAGCGTACCCGACGGGTAGCGGTGTTCGATGCCGCGCAGCGCGACCTGATGTTTCGGCGGCACGATAGTCAACGGCCGGCCGCGGCCGGCGCACCGCTGTCGATGAACGCCCGGGTGTAGGCGCGCGTCACGTCCAACGAGCCGGGATACAAACCGTCGGCAGCCATGACCGCGAAAAACTCCCGCCAGCGGGCATCGGTCATGGTGCCGATGCCGCCGGTCTTTGCATCGCCGCCATCGACGATGCCATAATCGATCAGCTTGCCGCGCCCATAGGCGAGCAGTTCATCGGTCATGTCAGGATTATCGGCCTTGATCAGCGCATGCGCCGGCCGCGGATCGCCGTTCAGGTAAGCCGTCCATCCTTCGATCGATGCATCGACGAAACGCTGCACCAGATCGGCGTTGTCCTCGGCCAGGCGGCGCGAAGTGACGATCAGAGCGGCGTAACTCGCGTACCCCGCATCCGCCAGCAGGAACACGTTGGGCTTCAAGCCGGCGCGCTCCAGTTGGTACGGTTCGCTCGACAGATAGCCTTGCTGGATCGCGAGCTTGTCGGCAAGAAACGGCGCCAGGTTGAACGTGTACGGCGCAATCTGGTCATCGGTGTAGCCGTATTTGCCTTTCAGAAAACGCCAGAACCCGATGCGGGTATCGGGCGAGATCATGATCTTCTTGCCCTTGAGCGCGTCGAGCGACTCATGGCCCACGCCGGGGTGGGCGATTAGCACCGCAGGATCCTTCTGGAACATCGCCGCGACCGCGATCATGGGAATGTTCTGCGCGACGAAATTGAGCGGAATGAACGAATTGGGCGCCATGCTGAAGTCGATACGACCGGCCGCCAACAGCTGCGCATGATTGATCTGCGGGCCGCCCTGGCGCAGCGTCACCTCGATGCCGCGCCTGGCATAAAGTCCGGTGGCGACGGCTTGATAGAAGCCGCCATGCTCGGCCTGCGCGCGCCAGTCGGTGCCGAAGGTGACCCGATCGGCTGCGGATGCGTTCGCAAGGTCGAGACTCCTGATGAGAAGTATTCCCAGCGCCGCTGAAGCCCGACTAAAAGTTCGACCGAAATTCAATCGAGAATTCCCCGCTGCAATTTTTCGAGCACCATATCGAGCGCGGCGGGCCGCACAGGATCGAATTCAATCGATCCATCAATTTTCTGACCAATCTTGCGAGGAGTATCACCCGAATTATCAAAGATGTAAGCCCGGTCGGCTTGCTCGATGAACCAAGGCAATTGCGCGATGGACCGATCATGCCTCTCCCGAATCTTCGATTCTGGGACGTCGTGACCTCGTTTCAGTCGCCTCATTGCAACCCGCGATACGTTCCGCTCTACGCTGTCGAGCAATACGTAGATCAACCGGAACTCGAAACGATAGGATTTCGCTTTACTGACAAGGCAGCGATACTTGTCTGTCGACAAAACAGTTTCAACCCCAATCGTTTGATGGACCGGCAGAGACGCATATAGCCAGGACTCGATACGCTTGACGGCCGCCAAGTTTGCCTCGTCCAACTCGAGGCCCTCAACTAGCCGGATTCGCGCCGCGAGTAGATCGGGATTGACAATCCATACGGAATGGCCGAACGCATCGATGTTCGCGTTCGTATACAATGTACTCTTCCCGGATCCGTTCGGCCCGGCAACAATCCAAAAAATTGGATTCTCAGCGATCTTTGATTATCCCATCGGCAGCGCCGAGAAGGCGCTCGTTTTCGATGCGCGCGTTCTTGACGTTTCGTTTGAAGATGAAGTGTAAGTCTTGCCCAAAGCTCGGATTCGACGCGTTCGCCGCGGCAATCTGAACGTCTTTCCCATCGACCGTCGCCGTATAGAGCCGCACCGTATCGGGCGTTGTATCGGGTGGCGCCGGCAATTCCTTGATAACCACTCTAACCATTTGCGACACCAATCTGATGGACAATGATCTTGCCCCTTACAAACCTAGGGCCAGGTTACCAAGAATTCAAGATTCCAATACCAGATCAAATCTTGAACACGCCGCCGGGTTGGCCGCCGGCCGCGACCGCGGCGACCTTGGCCACTTTCTGCGGCGCCGTGTCCTCGATCGGGAAAACTTTGAACAGTTCCGGCGGATTAGCGATGTTTTTCATCGGCCGGCGGCCGATGCTCGAGAAGTGCGCCGGCACCTTGTTGCGGGCGGCGTTGGCCACCACGTCCGAAACGGTGACACCGTCCGGGTCGCAGGCCGGCTCGATGCGCGCGGCGATGTTGACGCCTTCGCCGAACACGTCGTTGGTGGTGTGGATGACCTCGCCCATGTGCACGCCGATGCGGATGTGAAACTGGTCCTCCGCCGGCTTGCTCTTGTTGTACTCGGCGATGGCCTTCTGGCAGTCGAGCGCGCATTGCACCGCGTTCTCGGCCGAGCGGAATCGCACCATGAAGGCGTCACCGATGGTCTTGATGACGGTGCCGCGGTTGCGCACGATCTGGCCGCGCATGATTTCGTTGTGCACCTGCAACTTCTTGTACATCGCCTGCTCATTGGCGCCCATCTGCTTCGAGTAGCCGACGATGTCGGTCATCATGATGGCCGTGAGCTGGCGCTTGGGGTCCTTGTCCGAGCCCGCTTCCATGGCCTCGAGGTCGGCGTCGGACTTGCGCAACTTGTCCAGAAGGCGCAGCGGATTGATCGCGCGCAACAGCGGCCCCAGCCCGGTCGACATCACCGCCAGGAGCGCCGATTGGGCCACGCGCGACAGCCCCCATACGAACAGGGAGGTGAACAGCAGCGCGAACCAGACGGACTTCGCCTCGACCTGCCAACCGGTGACGGTATAATCGACGACGTACGAATTGGTTTTGAACAGCGTGTAGACCTGGATCGTGGTGTAGATGTAGATCGCCGCGCAGCCGAGAAACTGGATCGGCTGGTCGAAGTAGGCGCGCAAGATGATCAGCGCCAAAATACATCCGATCCACACCAACGTGAGGATCGGCGATTCCAACTGAATCTGGATGGCGCCAGCGAACAGATAGGTGAACCAGGCATCGAACGTGCTGGCAGTCTCGACCGGTGGCGGCGCATTGGAGCCATACTGGAAGGTTTGCTCTTGCATCACGAACTCCCCTCTGCCGGCAGGGTGCGCCGAAACGCCCAATCAACGTCTTGATTTATTGACGTGATTTAGCACGAATAGCGCCCGTCACAACCAGCGAAGAGTGTAGCGAATATGGCTGCCAGCCGCCACCACGCAGCAAGACGACGCCCCGGGGCGATGCTGCCTGCGCTTTCCCTTGTGGCCGCGATGATGTTGGGCGGGTGCCAGAGTGGCGCTCAGGCGCCGAATAAGGCCTCGGGCGCACCGCGCGCGCCCGCGCCGGAGCCAACGGCCGCGTCGTCGCCGGCCGCGCCGGGGGTGATGATCGATGCGGCCGGCTTCGCCAATTGGCTCGACCAGGTCAAGCGCGATGCGGCGGCGCGCGGCATTCGCGGCGACACGCTCGAGGCCGCTTTCGCCGAGGTCGCGCCGCTGCCGCGGGTGATCGAACTCGACCGCCGGCAGCCGGAATTCAGCCAGACTTTCGCACGTTATCTGAAGGCCGCGGTGACCGACCGGCGCGTGCGTGACGGTCGCGCCTTGCTGGCCCGCCATGCGTCGTTATTCGACGCACTGGAGCGCCGTTACGGCGTCCCACGCCGCTTCCTGGTGGCCTTCTGGGGGCTGGAAACCAACTAC
>JANRJB010000121.1:0-4892 GCA_033764265.1 Rhodospirillaceae bacterium
ATGTCGAACATCGCCGCCTACGTGCGCCAGGGCGGAGCGGTGATGCTGGCGGTGGGTCCCGAGTACGCCGACAGCTTCAGCCTGTTCGATTCCCCATTGCAGGAGATTCTGCCGGCGGCGCCGACCGGCGAAGTGTTCAGCGACGCCTTTCGCCCGCGGTTGAGCCCGGCCGGCGCGCGCCATCCGGTGACCGCCGAACTGACCGGCGCCGACGCGGTGCGCCCGAGCTGGGGCCGCTGGCTGCGCCAGGTGCAGGTCGCCGCGAACGGCGGCGAACAGTTGATGACAGGCGTCGCCGACAATCCCCTTCTCGTCCTCAATCGTGTCGGCGAGGGCCGCGTCGCCCTGTTGCTCAGCGACACCATCTGGCTGTGGGGCAAGGGCTTCGACGGTGGCGGGCCGCAGAGCGAACTGCTCCGCCGCATCGCCCACTGGCTGATGAAGGAGCCGGAGTTGGAAGAAGAGACGCTATCCGCAGAAGTCCGCGGCGATGACCTGGTCGTCACCCGCCGCAGCCTGACGGCCAGCGAAGTGCCGGTCACGGTGACCGACCCCGACGGCGTGGCGCGCACCGTGGTGCCGCGCGAAACCGCCGGCGGCCGTGCGGTCGCCACTCTGCCGGCCGGCGCGCCTGGACTTTACACGCTGAATGACGGCACGCGCGAAGCGGTCGCCGCGGTCGGCACGCCCGATCCCTTGGAGAACTTCGACGTCAACGCCACGCCCGACCGCCTGGCCCCGGTGGTCGAGGCCACCGGCGGCGGCACCTATTGGCTGGCCGACGGCGGGACGCCGGCGATCCGCCGCATTACGCCGGGGCGCACGCCGCATGGATCGACATGGTTGGGCCTGAACGCCAATCGCGAGTTCGTCGTGACCGGCGTAAATCTGATTTCACTGGTGCCGGCGTTGCTCGCCCTGTTGGCCGTCATGGCCGGGGCCATGGCGGCCTGGTGGCGCGAAGGCCGCTAGGATACCTGCAATGGCCGCCGCTCCGCGCGACAAGATTCCCGTGACGGTGCTGACCGGCTTCCTGGGCAGCGGCAAGACCACCGTGCTCAGCCATCTCATCCGCCAGCCGACCCTGAGCAACGCCGCGGTGATCATTAACGAATTCGGCGAGATCAGCCTGGACCATCACCTGGTCGAGCGCACCGACGGTGACGTGTTCGAGATTCAGGGCGGCTGCCTGTGCTGCACCGTGCGCGGCGATCTGGTCGCCGCGTTGCGCAAGCTGACCGAACGGCGCCAGAGCGGGGCGATCAAGCCGTTCGACCGGGTGGTGATCGAGACCACCGGCCTGGCAGACCCCGCGCCCATCCTCCACACCCTGACGAACGATCCGCTGGCGTTCACGTTCTATCGCCTGGACGGTATCGTCACAACGGTCGATGCCGTCAACGGCGCGGCGACACTCGCGACCCATCCCGAGGCGCTGAAGCAGGCGGTTGTGGCAGACCGGTTGTTGTTGACCAAGCTCGACCTGGCCGACGGCAAGGCACTGCGCGCCCGATTGGGCGAACTGGCCCCCGGCGCGCGCATCGTCGAGGCCCGCCACGGCGCGGTCGACCCCGCGCTGGTGTTCGACGTGGGCCCGTTCGATCCCGCCGCGAAACCTGCCCAGGTTACCGAATGGCTGCGGGCCGAAGCGTATGACCGCGGTCATGAGCATCACGGGCATCATCATCACGATGTCAATCTGCATGACGGCGGCCGTCACGACGCCGATATCCGCGCCTTCTGTTTCACCTGGGACAAGCCGATCACCCGGATGCGGCTACAGTTCTTCACGCAGCTGTTGTCGATGATGCGCGGTCCGGACCTGTTGCGCGTGAAGGGCATCGTCAACGTGTCGGACCGGCCCGACCAGCCCGCGGTGATTCACGGCGTGCAGCACGTGTTTCATCCGCTGGCATGGCTGTCGGCCTGGCCCGATGCCGACCGGCGCACGCGGATCGTGTTCATCGTGCGCGACATCGCGCCCAGGCAGATCGAAGAGCTGATGGCGTCCCTGACCGACGAGTCCGCTGTACCAGAGGTGGCCGATGCAACGGCGTGAACTGGGCCGATCCGGGCTGACTGTGTCCGCCCTCGGCCTCGGCTGCATGGGCATGAGCGCGTTTTACGGACCGAGCGACGAGGCGTCGGGCATCGCCACCATCCACCGCGCGCTCGACCTTGGCGTTGACATGCTCGACACCGCCGAGTTGTACGGCAACGGCCACAACGAGGAGCTGATCGGCCGGGCGATCAAGGGCCGGCGCGGCAAGGTCGTCATCGCCAGCAAGTTCGGCATCCGCATCGGCCCCAGCGGCGTCACTCCCGCCATCGGCACGCCGGCCTACGTGAAAGAGGCCTGTGACGCGTCATTGAAGCGCCTGGGCGTGGACACCATCGACCTCTACTACCAGCACCGCGTCGACCCCAATACGCCGATCGAGGACACCGTCGGCGCCATGGCCGACCTGGTGAAGGCCGGCAAGGTGCGCTTCCTGGGCTTGAGCGAGGCCGCCGCGGCGACGTTGCGCCGCGCCCACGCCGTGCACCCCATCGCCGCGCTGCAAACCGAATATTCGCTGTTCACCCGCGACGTGGAGTCGGAGATTCTACCCGCCTGCCGCGCGCTCGGCGTGGGTTTCGTCGCGTATGCGCCGCTGAGCCGCGGCATCCTGTCCGGCGCGTTTGCCGCGCCCGCCGACGTGAGCACCGGCAACGACATGCGCGCCGCCATGCCGCGTTACACGCCGGCGCACTTCGCCGCCAACAAGGCGCTGGTCGATCGCTTGTCGGCTTTCGCCCGCGCCAGGGGCGCCACCGTGGCCCAACTGTGCATCGCCTGGGTCCTGGCGCAGGGTCCCGACATCGTGCCGATTCCCGGAACGCGCCGCGTTGCCCGGCTCGAGGAAAACCTCGGCGCACTGAATGTGCGACTTTCCGCCGCCAACCTGGCCGAATTAGAAAAAATTTGCCCAAAGGACGCAGCTTCTGGCCCACGCATGCCCGAGCGCGGACTGGCGGCGGTCAATCTTTGAATCACACCGTTACCCTGTTTCGATAGGCGCACCGGGGAACGCCCGCTAGTATCGGCATCGGCGACGAGGGGGAGATTTCGCCGCGATGACCGACACCGCCTCCGGCCTGGGCGCCGACCTGACCGCTGCAGCGGCCGCTGACGCCGCCACGCCCACCCGCGCCAGTGCCTGGACGCAACTGCGCGTGGTGCACAAGGTGTGCGGCTTGGCCGCGCTGGCGTGGCTTTCGGTGCTGGGCGGCACCGGCTGGATTCTCAATCATCACGATTGGCGCTGGAGCCACCAGTGGACGGTGCCCGGCTGGGTAACCTCGCCCCAGATCAACCGGTTGGTGCGCGGCACGATCATGCGCCATATCGTCATGGACCCAGCCGATGCGTCGCAGCTGGTCGGCGCGTCGGAGCGCGGGCTGTGGTGGACCGCCGATCGCGGGGCGACCTGGACCGATACCGTGTGGATCGGCGTTGAGGGACTGCCGCAGACTTACGACCTTGTTCCTTCGGTCGACGGCGGGTTCGATCGCATCTGGGCCGCCACCGACGACGGCATCTGGCAGGTGGAGGGCGGCGGGCGGCAAGCCACGCGCTTCGCCCTGGCCGGCCAGCACGTCACCGCGCTCAGCCCCGGCTCCCGGCCCGGCGAATTGATCGGTGCGGTCGACGAAGGCCGCATCTTCCGCCTCGACACCGCCACACCCGACGCCATCGCCTGGACCGACGTGCACGACGTCGTCGTCACCGGGCTGCCCGACACCGTGCCGCTCAACCGTTTCACGCTTGACCTGCACGTCGGGCGCGGCTTCCTGCCGGGCGAGTGGTCGCTGATCGTCAACGACTACGGCGGCATCGCCATCCTGGTGTTGTCGCTGACCGGCATCTTGTTCTGGTGGCTGCCGCGTAAATGGCGGCATGAAAAGCCCAAAGGCAAACTGAAGGCGCGCCAGAAAGCGCTGCGCTGGATTTATCGCGGCCATGCGCCCGTCATCGGCCTCTTGGCGGTCGTGCCGATTCTGTACGTCAGCATCACCGGCATCATGGTCGACCACATCCAGACGCTGATCACCTACGGCAAGGACGTGAAGCTGCCGCGCGCGGCCCTGCCGCCGTTGTACGACTACGCCAATCTCGAGGGCGAGGTCAGCGACGTGGTCGCGGTCCCGGGCGAGCCGGCGCGCATCCAGGTGGCGTCCCGCTTCGGCATCCTGGACAGCGCAGACGGCGGCCAGACCTGGGCGATGGATCGCTCGCTGCCGCTGGCGGGCGACGACGACGGCTCGCGCTACAACCTCTTCCGCGTCGGCGACCGCGTGTTCGTTGGAATCGGCAATTACGGCCAGTATTCCCGGCGTGACGGCGAGACGGCATGGACCGAACTCGCCCTGAACGGCCCCAAGCTCGCCATCACCTCGGCCACCGTGCAGGGCAATACCTGGTACCTCAAGAACAGTCGCGCGATCTATGCCGGGCGCCTGGGCGCGACCTTCGAGGACAGCGCGATCGCCTATCCGCCGGTCACCGGCACCACCTGGTTTTTGTTCCTGGCCGACATTCACACCGGGCACATCTTCCGCATCGACTGGAGCTGGATCAACGACATCGTCGCCGTGCTGGCGATCGCGCTCACCCTCACCGGCCCGGTGCTGTGGTGGCGGCGCAAGTGGGCGTGAGTTTTTAGGGTTCAACGTTCAACAGGAAAGGACATCCCATGACGTTTCGTTCAACGATTCTGGCCGGCGCCGCCGGTCTGTTCGGACTGGCTTGGACCAGTGCCGCGTTCTCCCATGCGCTGATGATCGAGAAGGACATCAAGGCCGGCGCCTGGCACGTCATCGAGATCGGACTGCCGCACGGCTGCGCCGGC
>JANRJB010000122.1:0-2886 GCA_033764265.1 Rhodospirillaceae bacterium
GCGCGGCCGCCCCGCTGGCCGGCGCCGCGGCCACCGCCGGGATTGCCTATGTCCTTCAGCTTGCGGCCTACGCGGTCGCGCTGGTCGCCGTGGTCGAATTGGTCAAGCGCGTCACCAGCATGGTGTTCGCCCTGGCAATCGGGCGCTGGCGCTTCGCCGAGCCGGTCACGGGCGCGAAAATCGCCGGCTTGACGGTGATCGGCGCTGGGCTACCGCTGGTGCTGTTCCGATAGGCCTGTTGCGGCCACCGGACATCTGTCCAATAGTGCCACCGTCATGAAACCTTATGACCTCGTCTTCACCAACCTGATTCGCACCGGCGCCCTGACGGTGATCGACGCCGACGGCGTCACCGCGACGTATCGCGGCCGCGCGCCCGGCCCGACGGCAACCATGCGGTTGCACGACCCCGCGCTTGGCCGCCGGATCGTACTGGACCCGGAAATGGCGGTCGGCGAAGGCTACATGAACGGCACGCTGACCATCGAGGACGGCGGTACGCTGTATCAGTTTCTCGACGTGATCTACGGCAACTATATCAACGCGCCGCGCACCGGCGTGTTCGGCGCGATCCTGGGCCTGCAGCGTACGCTGCGCCGCTGGGCCAGCCGCAACCCCATCGCCCGGTCGCGCACCAACGTCGCGCACCATTACGACCTCAAGGACGAACTGTTCGACCTGTTTCTCGACGCCGACCGCCAGTACTCCTGCGCCTATTTCGCCATGCCCGACATGACGCTGGAACAGGCCCAGGCCGCGAAGAAAGCCCACATCGCCGCCAAGCTGCTGTTGACGCCCGGCCTGCGCGTGCTCGACATCGGCTCGGGTTGGGGTGGGCTGGGCTTGACGCTGGCCCGGGACTTCGGCGCCGACGTCACCGGCGTGACCTTGTCGGACAACCAGCACCGCGTGAGCAACGCGCGCGCGGCCGAGGCCGGCGTAGCCGACCGCTGCCGGTTCATGCTGCGCGACTATCGCAACGAAACCGGGCGCTACGACCGCATCGTCTCGGTCGGCATGTACGAGCATGTCGGCCTGCGCAACGCCCGCGACTTCTTCGCGCAGGTGGCGCGTCTGCTGACCGACGATGGCGTGGCGATGATCCACACCATCGGCAAATTCCGCGACCCCGGCCCGATCCCGTCGTGGACCGACAAGTACGTCTTCCCGGGCGCCTATGTGCCGACGCTGTCCGAGATGGCCCCCGCCGCCGAGGCGGCCGGCTTGTATCTGACCGATGTCGAGATTCTGCGCCTGCATTACGCCGAGACGCTGCGCCACTGGCGCGAGCGCTTCTACGCCAGCCGCGCCAAGGTCGAGGCGATGTACGACGCCCGCTTTTTCCGCATGTGGGATTTCTATCTCACCGGCAGCGAGGTCGCCTTCCGCCAGGGCGAGATCATGAACATCCAGATGCAGCTTGAAAAACGCCAGGGCACGGTGCCGCTGACGCGCGGCTATATGTATCGCCAGGCCTGATCATGGGGAACCCGCAGTCATGACCGAACTACATCATCCATCGCTGAAAGACCGCGTCGTCATCATTACCGGCGGCAGCCGCGGCTTTGGTTGGTTCATCGCCGAGGAACTGTTGAAAGGCGGAGCAAAGATCGTCGCGACGGCCAGCCGCAAGCCCGAGGAACTGGCCGACGCGCAGAAGAAGGCCGACGCCATCGCCCCGGGGCGGTTCGTCACGCTGAAGGCCGACGTGCGCAGCTACGCCGACTGCGAGGCCACCGTGGCGCTGGCGCTGAAGACCTACGGGCGCATCGACGTGCTGATCAACAACGCCGGCCGTGGCACCGGGGAATATCGCATCGGGCTTGCCGGCCAGGGCGGTCCGCGGTTCTGGGACGTGCCGGTCGAAGGCTGGCAGGCGATCATCGACACCAATCTGACCGGCGTGTTCTTCATGACGCGCGCGGCCATGCCGCATTTCCTGGCCAACAAGTTCGGGAAGATCTTTTCCATCTCCACCAGCCTGACGACAATGAGTTCGCCGGGTCTGTCGCCCTACGGCGCGTCGAAGGCGGGCCTTGAGATGTCGCACGTGATCTGGGCCAAGGAACTGGCGGGGTCGGGCATCGACGTGAACATTCTGCTGCCCGGCGGGGCGTCCGACACGCCGTTCATCAGCCAGGCGATGGTTCCGGGCGAAGTGGGCACGCGCAAGAACCTGTTGCCGGGCGACGTGATCGTGCCGCCGGCGGTGTGGCTGTGCACCGACGCCACCAACGGCGTGACCGGCCGGCGCATCATCGCCAAGTTCTGGGACAAAGCGCTTGATCCGCAGAAAGCCTTCGAGGGCTGCCTGCAGCCCAAGCACGATCTGCCGCAGATCATGTAATCACAGCAACCCGAGCCGGCGCAGCTCGACCCGCAAGGGCGCGGGCATGTTCGGGTCGATGTAAACGCTGCTCCGGCGCTCGTCGGGCGGCGCGGCCTCGGGCTTCAAGTAGCGCCAGCCCTGGAACGGCCGGAACGGGTAGGGCGTCACCGGCACCACGGCCGGGTCCAGTTCCACCAGGCACTGCGACTTTCCGCTGCGGTCACGCACTTCGCGCACCGCCAGGATGCGCTGGCGCACCTGGATCAGCCGGCGGATGACCCAATACAGCGAGCCGCCGTCGAGCAGTTCGGCGACGCGCTTGGGCATCATGCGCGTGCGCATGCGGGCGTTGCCGTTGGCCAACCGGTGCCGTGTCTGGAAGCGGACCAGATCGTCGATGTCGTCGGCCCCGACCGCCAGCTTAATCAGATTGAGCGGCATCGCGGCGGCGATCAGCCGGCCGATGGCGGCAGAAGCTTCACGACCACCATCGTCACGTCGTCGCGCTGGGCCGTGCCGCCGCGGAACGCGGTCAGCCGCTCGCAAACCGCGTGGCA
>JANRJB010000125.1:0-28587 GCA_033764265.1 Rhodospirillaceae bacterium
CGGCCCTGGGCGCCGCCGCCACAGTTTCATTCCGCATCGGACCGGCGCGGGCATCGGACATTGTCGCGACGCGGCTGAACGGCGGCGAGACCGCGCTGTCGCCGAACGACATCGCCAAGTTCGACGCGGCCCTCAAAGGCGACGTGCTGACCGCGACCAGCGCCGAGTACGACGCGGCCCGCAAGATCTGGAACGCGATGTTCGATCGCCGCCCGGCGCTGATCGCGCGGCCGACCGACGCCGAGGATGTGGCCACGGCGGTCAAATTCGCCCGCGACCACGACTTGCTGACGGCGGTGCGCTGCGGCGGTCACAGCATCTCGGGCCAATCGGTGTGCGAGGGCGGATTGGTGATCGACCTGTCGCGCATGCGCAGGTCCGAGGTCGACGCCACGGCGCGAACCGCGCGGCTGGACGGCGGCTGCCTGCTGGCCGATCTCGACCGCAACGCCCAGGCCGTCGGCCTGGCCTCGACCGCCGGCGTGGTGTCGCACACCGGCGCGGCCGGCTTGACGCTTGGTGGCGGCATGGGCCGGCTGCAACGGCAGTTCGGGCTGGCTGTGGACAACGTGCTCGGGGTCGAGATCGTGACCGCCGACGGCCGCAAACTGGTCGCCAATGCGAACGAGAACCCCGATCTGTATTGGGGCGTTCGCGGCGGCGGCGGCAATTTCGGCGTGGTCACGTCGATCACCTATCGCCTGCATCCGTTCGACCACGAGATCGTGACGGCGTCCTTCGCCTATCCGATTGCCGACGCCAAGACGGTGCTGGCGCATTACTTCGAGAACGGCCCCCAGGCGCCCGACGAGCTGTGGATCACCGCAGGACTGTCGACCAACCAGGCCGGCGAACAGCGCGTCAGCCTGGGCGGCAGTTATATGGGTAATCCCGTGAACGCCGAGGCCGCACTTCGCAAGATCGGCGTGGTCGGCAAGCCCGCGAACGAACGGTTCAGCCGCGCCGACTACGTGGCGCTGCAAAGCTCGATCGACGCGGCCACCGCGTTCGGCAAGTACCACTACGCCAAGGCCGGCATGCTGGGTGAGACCGGCCCGGAGCTGATCGAACGGATGCTCGGCTACTTCACCGAACGGCCGCTGCCGGGCGCTTCGGTCAGCCTGTTGGTGATGGGCGGCGCGGTCAATCGGGTCGGCGTGTCCGACACGGCTTATCCCCACCGCACCGCGCAGCATAACATCGACGTCGGCGGTGCCAGCGCCGACCCCAAGGTGGCCGACGGGTATGTCACCTGGGGCCGCGCGTTCTGGACGGAAATCGAGCCGCTGACCAACGGCGGGTTTTACGTCAACCAGATGATGCAGGAAGCCGACAGCAAGGTGCGGGCCAACTACGGGCCCAACTACGATCGGCTGGTGGCTTTGAAAACCAAGTACGACCCGATGAACCTGTTCCGCCTGAACGCCAACATCAAACCGAACGCCGCGTGAACCGGTGGCGCAGGCGCGTCGGCGCAAGGTCAGCGCGGCCCCTGGGCTTCCCTGCCGGAATTGAAGCGTCCCAGGTTGCCGATCAACTGCTCGATCAGGCTGAGTTCGCGGCCCTTCGAGGGGGTTTCGCGGGCGACGATCTGCACCTCGCGGCCGTCGTTCAGGTCGAGCTTGGTGACGTCGCGCAAAATGCCGCGCTGGTCGAAGTTCACCTTGTAGACCGACCGTTCCAGTTCCTCGACCGGGTAAAACGCGTACTGGGTGGTTTGCGCGCTGATGTAGTACCAAGTCTCGCCGTCGAACACCGAGGTCGTGCTGGGCGTGCCCAGAAGATTGCGCACGTCCTGGCGGGTCTGTTCACCGGGAGCGAGCTTGGACAGGGAGTCATCGGTCGGCAGATTGCCGCGGGCGTCGATGTCCTTGGCGCAGGCCGCCAGGGCCATGGCGGCGGCGCCAACCAGGGCGGCACGCACAAGCCGACGCAACTCGGGTGCCGAGGGTGTGGGACGATGTGACACGTGGATGGTCTCCGGGGGCCAATTGTCTCCGGGGGCGTTCTAATATAACAGGCGGGCCCGCTTGCCCAGACCGCTGAGTGCGGCGACCGCCGACGGCCACCATGGCCGGATATGAAAGGCCTGCAGCGATGTCCCTTTTTTCATGGTTGCAACGCGCCGATCCAGACCGCGAATCGGCTCCGCTTGTTTACGAAGCAATTGTGGCGGCTGCGCGGCGACCGGAGCTGTACGCCGAACTCGGCGTTCCGGATTCCGTCGACGGACGGTTCGACCTGATCGTGCTGCATGCCATGCTGGTCATTCGCCGCCTGCGCCGAGAGGGGCCGGCGGGGGCGAGGCTGTCCCAGGTGGTGTTCGATTACATGTTCAGCGATTTCGACCGCAGCCTGCGCGAAATCGGCGTCGGCGATATGAGTATCGGTAAGCATGTCAAGCGGATGGCCAAGGCGTTTTACGGCCGCGCCGAGGAGTACGAGCGGGGTCTCGATGGGCTCGACGCCGATCTGCGGGCGGCCTTGCAGGCCAATCTGTACCGCGCGACGGCGGTCTCAGACGCGGCCATGGCCGGCATGATCGAACGGCTGCACACGGCCGACAAGGCATTGGCCGGGGTGACCTTCGACGAGATCAAGGCAGGTCGACTGCGCTGGGAAGCGGACGAGGCATCCTCGCCATGACCACGCCCGTCGCGCCGGAATTCTCGCGGCCGGTCGACGCGGAGTCGGTGCCCGCGCTCGGCCGGCGTTATGAAATCGCCGCCACCGATGCGGAACTCCAGCGCGTCGCCGGACGGTTGGGTCTACGCGCGCTGAAACGCCTGACGGCCAGCTTCGACGTGTCGCCGACGGGGCGCCAGCTGGTGCGGGTCGCCGGACGCATCGAGGCCGATGTGGTCCAGGATTGCGTGGTCACGTTGCAGCCCCTCCCGGTTGTGATCCGCGACGAGGTCGAGCGTACGTTTGTAGTTCCGGGGACCGGGTCCGATGACGGCGAGGGGGCTGAGGCGGCCAACGACACCGACTTCGACCTCGACGCCGAACCCCCAGACGAGGCCGTTGGCGGGCAGATCGATCTGGGTGAACTGGCGGTGGAACATCTGGCCTTGACGCTCGACCCCTACCCCCGCGCGCCCGGCGTGGTGTTCACCGCAACCGATCCCGGCGAGCCTGCCACCACATCTGACGCCGGGCCGTTCGCCGCGCTGGCCAAGCTCAAAACAGGTTATGAAAACAACTAGTTAATCGCCTTGCGTCGGGCAGGCTTTTGGACTATCACCACCGCCTTGTCGCAGGACCGCGCCGCGATCCGATCGCGTGATCCGATCGCCATGCCGCGATCATGGGTCTCGCCCCGCATCGATGCCGCGCGCCATGCCCAACATGAAAGTCGACCACCATGGCCGTTCCCAAGAAAAAGACCTCCAAGTCGCGGCGCGACATGCGTCGGGCACATCATGCCCTGCCCAAGGCCTCGTACCAGGAATGCCCCAACTGCGGCGAGCGTAAGCGCCCGCACCATGTCTGCGGCTCGTGCGGTTACTATGACGGCCGCGAGGTCGTGGCCGCAAAAGCCGCTGTCGCCTGAGCGTTTGTTCCCTATACTGTTTTAGTCACGTGAAACCCGCACTCTCGGACCCGCCGAGCGTGCCGGCGGCTGCCCATTCGATCCACGAACCCGGTCAACTGCGGAGGATGCAGCGTGTTCCGGTCCCACCCGCACTCGGGCGTGTGACGTCAGCCTGAACCCGCCGTGAACCCTGGGGGCACCGCGTGAGCGCGCCACTGATCATTTCGATCGACGGCATGGGCGGAGATCACGCCCCCGAAGTTGTCGTGCGCGGCGTGTCGCTCGCCCGCACCCGTTATCCCAAGGCGAAATTTCTGGTCTTCGGCGACGAAGCCAAGCTGGCCCCGCTGGTTGCCCGCGAACCCAATCTGGCCGACTGCTGCACCATCCGCCACGCCCCGGACGTCATCACCGGCGACGCCAAGCCGTCGCAGGCGCTGCGCGGCGGGCGCAATTCCAGCATGTGGAAGGCGATCGAGGCGGTCAAAGCCGGCGATGCGGGCGGCGTGGTCTCGGCCGGCAACACCGGCGCGCTGATGGCCATGTCCAAGCTGATCATGCGCCCGCTGGCCGGCATCGACCGGCCTGCCATCTGTGGGCTGTTCCCCACCCGGCGCGGCGAGACGGTCATGCTCGACCTGGGCGCCAATGCCGTCTGCGATGCGCGCAATCTGGTGGAATTCGCGGTGATGGGCGAGTGCTTTGCTCGCGCCATGCTGGGGCTGGAAAAACCCACCATCGGCCTGTTGAACATCGGCTCGGAAGACCTGAAAGGCACCGACACGCTGCGACTTGCCGCCCAGACCTTGCGCAATTCGCACCTGGACATCGAGTTCCACGGTTTCATTGAGGGCGACGACATCACCAAGGGCACGGTGGATGTGGTGGTCACCGACGGTTTCACCGGCAACGTGGCGCTGAAGACCGCCGAAGGCACGGCCAAGCTGTTCGCCGTTCTACTCAAGAACGCGATCAAGAGTTCGATCCTGGCTCAGCTCGGCATGGTCCTCGCCAAGCCGGTCATCGCCCAGGTGATGGCCCGCACCGATCCGCGGCGCTACAACGGCGCGCTGTTTGTCGGCCTGAACGGTGTGGCGGTCAAAAGCCATGGCGGCACCGACGCGGTCGGTTTCGCCAATGCCGTGGGCGTCGCGGTCGACATGATCGCGCGCGACCTCAACCGGCGGATCGGCCAGGAGCTGGAGCAGATCGGCGCGCCGGCCGCGACGCTGCAGCCGGTCCCTGTGATGCCCGCTCCTCAACAGGCCGTGGCGTCGGAATGACCCTTCGTTCCGTCATCGCCGGCGTCGGCGCCTACCTGCCCGCGCGCGTCGTCAGCAACGCCGAGTTGGCCGCGCGCGTCGACACCTCCGACGCGTGGATCCGCGAACGCACCGGGATCACACAGCGCCACATCGCCGCACCCGACGAGAAAACCTCCGATCTTGCCATCGCCGCTGCCAAGGCGGCGTTGGCCGCCGCCGGCGTCGACGGTCAGGCGCTCGACTTGATCGTGGTGGCCACGGCGACGCCCGATCAGACGTTTCCGGCCACCGCCGCGCGTGTCCAGGCGGCTCTCGGCCGGCCGGGTATGCCCGCGTTCGACGTGCAGGCGGTGTGCTCGGGTTTCGTCTACGGGCTGGCGGTGGTCGACAACTTCATCAAGGCCGGCCAATCCAAATGCGCGCTGTTGATCGGCGCGGAGACATTCTCGCGCATTCTCGACTGGTCCGACCGCGGCACCTGTGTGCTGTTCGGCGACGGCGCCGGTGCGGTGGTGCTGCGGGCCGAGACCGGGCAGGGCACGGCCAAGGATCGCGGTGTGCTGTCGACCCATCTGCACGCCGATGGCCGCCACCACGACATGCTGTTCGTGGACGGCGGCCCTGGGTCCACCCAGAACACCGGCCACGTGCGCATGAAGGGCAAGGAAGTGTTCCGCCACGCCGTGGTCAATCTGGCCGACACCGTGCGCGAGGCGGTGGCGGCCAACGGCCTGACCATGGCCGATATCGACTGGCTTGTGCCGCACCAGGCCAACCGCCGCATCCTCGACAGCACCGCCGAAAAGCTCGACATCGCGCCCGAGAAGGTGATCGTGACGGTGGACCAGCATGCCAACACCTCGGCCGCCTCGATCCCGCTGGCGCTGAACCAGGGGGTCGCCGACGGGCGCATCAAAGCCGGCGATTTGATCCTGATGGAGGCCATGGGCGGCGGCTTCACCTGGGGCTCGGCCCTGGCACGGATGTAGCCTGGCCAGCCGCCCGGTCCGGTCGCCCGCCGCTAACACCTTGCGAATCAAGGAAAACAGTTTGACGGACCGGGTCCGGTGGCGATAACGTTTGCCACCTACTCGGCAGCAACAGGGGAGCGCGCCGATGGCCGACACGATCACGCGGGCACAATTGGCCGAAGCTATTTACCAAGAGGTCGGCCTGTCGCGGAATGAATCGGCCGACCTGCTTGAACTTGTGCTCAACGAAATCACCCAAGCCTTGCTGCGCGGCGAGACCGTGAAAATTTCCTCGTTCGGAAGTTTCTCGGTTCGCCAAAAAGGCCAACGCATCGGCCGCAATCCGAAGACCGGCGAAGAAGTGCCGATCCTGCCGCGCAAGGTGCTGGTGTTCCGCCCGTCGCAACTGCTGAAGGCGCGCATCCGGCAAGGCTTCGCCAGTCGCGCCACGACCCCCGGCGCAGCCGCGAACCCGACCTCGTGAGCGAGCTTCGGTCCGATCCTTACGACGCCATCGACGATCGTCCGGCCAAGTCGGACGCGGCGTTTCGCACCATCAGCGAAGTGGCGGCCGATCTCGACCTGCCACAACATGTCCTGCGGTTTTGGGAAACCAAGTTCCCCCAGATCAAGCCACTGAAGCGCGGCGGTGGGCGGCGCTATTACCGCCCTGACGATGTGACGCTGCTGAAGCGCATCAAGCATCTGCTGTACGTCGATGGCCTGACCATCAAGGGCGTGCAGAGAATCCTGCGCGACCCCGCGGCCGCCGCACAACTGCCGCTGGCGCCGCAACCCGATGTTTCGCCGCCGACGCCAACGCCCACACTGCTTGGCCGAGAGGACGTGGTGCGTATGGTCGCGGAGTTGACCGCGCTGCGCGACGATCTGCGCGCGGCCTTGAACGTTTCGCGCGGCTGAGGGTCGTGCGGCATTGTCACCGCCAAGGTCGGCGACTATAGTCCGCCGCTTTCCAAAGGGCCGCCCCCAGCGGCCGCATGAAAATCTCCAACGGTCGGGGCGTAGCGCAGCCTGGTAGCGCATCAGACTGGGGGTCTGGGGGTCGTGGGTTCAAATCCCGCCGCCCCGACCAATTCCGCATATATTTCAAAAACATATCGTATCTTTCTCAGGCGTTGCCTGAGTTTACTCAGGCGCAATAGGATTTGCCCTCGTTACGGGAATCCTTTACGAATTCTTAAACCGGCGCTTGGGGATTTCGAACGCGCCGGCGTTGGGGCAGGGGACGCATGGTCGTCGCCATCGACACCTCGGGGTTCTCGCAGACGGTCGCGCCGTCGCCGCCGCCTTACGTGCGTGCGCCTCAGGCCGACCCGACCGCCGCCCACCAGCGCCCGCGCCGCGACGGTCGCGAGGCCGATGTCGGCGGCGAGCGAAAGGCACAAACTTTCAAGTCGGTTCTTGACGCCGCGAACGGTCCGGCCCCGATCTCGTTCGGCGGACAGGCGGACACCGGAACCAAGACAGCGGCCGTCGCGAGGCCCGATAAAATTCCGCAGCGTGGCCCGGCCGAGTTGTCCGCCGATGACGGTCAGACGATCTACGTGGAAACCCAGTCGCGCCAGTCGCGCCCCGATGCGGCGCGGGCGTCGACGGCGGTATTGGCGGCCGTCGCCAATTATGCCGAGCGGGTGCTGGCCGCCAGCAACACGTTCGCTGCGCGCGGCGATAACTTGGAACTGACCGCGTAAACCCCGTTCAAGCTGCGTCCTGATCGGTCTGGCGCAAGGCAGCGCGGCCGGCGGGCGTCAGCTTGCACACCAGCCAGTCGGGCTTCATGTCGTTGGCGAACCAGGGCTCGGCCCAGCCCGCGTCCAGACACTTGCGGATCACCTGCGGGTTTACTTTGCGGCCGTCGGCATCGAACAACGGCAGCTTGCCGCCGGGCTGGGTCAGTCCGCGCTCCAGCCACTTGCGCTGGGCAGGCGTCAGCCGACCCGCCTTTTCCGCGCCGCCGTCCATGGATCGTCCTGCGCCCCAAAAGCCTCGCCTGTTTTCGGCGAGGCCCGTTTTATGGGCTAAAGTGTAAAGGGATTCGGTAGGCCGAGAAAAGGATGATCGATGGGCGAATTCGTCATGGCGTACATTACCGCGGGTTCTGACGCGGAGGCCGAAACCATCGCGGCCGCATTGGTGGAGGAAAAACTCGCGGCCTGCGTCAATGTGCTGGGGCAGGTGGCCTCAATTTACCGCTGGAGGGGCGAGATCGAGCAGGCCCGCGAGATCGTCCTGCTGGCCAAAACCCGCACGGCGCTGTTCGACCGGCTGCGCGACAAGGTTAAATCGCTGCACAGCTACGACACGCCGTGCATCGTCGCCTACCCCATCCTCGACGGTTACGCGCCTTATCTGGATTGGATTCGCGCCGAGACGGCGTGACGCGCGGCTAGACCGCCAAGCGCACCGTCGCGCTGGCCTGGGCTGCGATGCCCTCGGCGCGGCCGGTGAAGCCCATGCCTTCGGTGGTGGTGGCCTTGACGCTGACGCGTGCCGGCGAAACCCCGGCGATGCGCGCGACTTCGGCCACCATGGCCGCGCGGTGGGGGCCGATCTTGGGCCGCTCGCAAATGATCGTGATGTCCAAATTGACCAGCTCTCCGCCGCGCGCCCGCACCAGTTGCATGGCGTGCGCCAGAAACCTTTCCGACGGCGCGTGCCTGTAACTCGGGTCCGAGGGCGGGAAGTGCAGGCCGATGTCGCCGGCGCCGATGGCCCCCAGGATGGCGTCGGTGGCCGCGTGCAGCGCCACGTCGGCATCGGAATGGCCCAACAGGCGCGCGGTGTGCGGCACTCGCACGCCGCACAGCATGACGGCGTCGCCCGCGATGAATCGATGGGCGTCGAAGCCGTGGCCGGTGCGGGTTTCCATCAGCGCGTCGGTCATGCGGGCCAGATCCTCGGGCGTGGTGATCTTGCGGTTGGCATCGTCGCCGAGAACGGTCATGACCGTGCCGCCGGCGTGTTCAAGGACCGCCGCATCGTCGGTCAGGTCCAGGTGCGCGGCCGCGCGATGTGCGGCCAGAATCGCGCCATAGCGAAAACCCTGCGGTGTTTGGGCCCGCACCAGGGCGTCGCGCGGTACGGTGGCCGCGACAAGGCCTGCCGCATCGACCCGCTTGATGGTGTCGCTCAGCGCCATCGCCGGAATCGCGCCATCCGCGGTCGCGAGCGCGCCGATCACCCGTTCGATCAATGCCGCCGAGACGAATGGCCGCGCCGCGTCGTGAATCAGCACCAGCGCTGGCGGATCGGCGGCCAGGGCCTCGAGTCCGTTGCGGACCGACTGCTGACGGCTGGCGCCGCCCGTCACCGGCGCGGCGACGGCCAGCCCCGCTGCGGTTTCGGCGAACGGCACCTGATCATCGGCATGGATAACCGGGACCACCTTGCGCAGCCCGCCGTGGCCCAGAAACGCCTGCAGCGACCGCCGAAACACCGGCACGCCGGCCAATGAAGCGTATTGCTTGGCGCCGCCGAATCGGGCCCCGCGACCGGCACCGACCACCAGCACGTCGCAACCTGTTCCGGGGATCGGCAAAGGGTGTTGCAAAACCCTGATCCTACGTTGTGTATCGGCCACAATTGCCGGTTAGATGACGGATATTGCGAGAGAAAATCGGGCGGGTCCAGGTGGCTTGATTTCCCGTCCGGTTCCTGAGCAAATGCCTAAGTTTTGCGCAGCCCGCATGTCTTGCCGTCACAAATGTCTCCGGCGATCACCATCGGTCCGCTGACGGTTCCTGGCAATGTGTTCCTGGCGCCCATGGCCGGGGTCACCGATCTGCCGTTCCGCCGCTTGGTGCGGCGGTTCGGCTGCGGGCTGGTCTATTCCGAGATGATCGCCAGCCAGCAGATGGTGCGCGCCCATGCCACCACCTTGCGCATGAGCACGCCGTGCGGCGATGAATTCCCGATGGCGGTGCAGCTGGCGGGTTGCGAGCCCGAGGTGATGGCTGAAGCCGCGCGCCTGAACCAGGATCGCGGCGCGGCGCTGATCGACATCAACATGGGCTGCCCGGTCAAGAAGGTCGTCAACGGCTGGGCCGGCTCGGCGCTGATGCGCGACGAGGATCAGGCGCTGCGCATCATCGACGCCGTGGTCAAGGCGGTGTCGGTCCCCGTTACGCTGAAGATGCGCACCGGTTGGGATGCCGCCAACCGCAACGCGCCGTCGCTGGCCCGCAAGGCCGAGGCGGCCGGCATCCAGCTGATCACCGTGCATGGTCGCACGCGCGAGCAACTTTACCGGGGTCGCGCCGACTGGGCCTTCATCGGCGCGGTCAAGGCGGCCGTGCGGATTCCGGTCATCGGCAATGGCGACGTCGTCACGGTCGAGGACGCCCGCGAATTGCTGCATCAATCGGGCGCGGACGGCGTGATGATCGGCCGCGGCGCCTTCGGCCGGCCATGGTTTCCCAATCAGGCGCGGGTATTTCTGGCCGACGGCACGCGGCTGCCCGATCCCGCGCCGGCCGAGCGTGGCGCTATCATGCTCGAGCACTACGATGCGCTTCTCAGCCATTATGGCGTTCACAAGGGCGTGCGGATCGCGCGCAAGCACCTCGCCTGGTCGGTCGCGGGCCTGCGCGACGCCAACGGGTTCCGCGACGCGGTGATGACCGAGGAAGACCCCGCCAAGGTGGTCGCCATGGTCGGGCGCTTCTTCGATGCCGCGGCGCCGGCGTTCGAACCGGAACCTGAGTTGCGCGAGGCGGCGTGATGGCCGAGGCGATCGACCTGCGGCGCGAGTTCTCGTCCGTCGACCCCGAAGCGGTGCTGGCCGCGTTGGCGTCGGCGACGTTCGTGATCGATCACCAGCTTGTCATCCGCTACGCCAACACCGCCGCCGAGCAGTTGTTCCAGGCGAGCGTCGCGTCGCTCAACGGCACGCGGTTGACGGCACTGCTGCCGCCCAACGGCGCGCTCGCCGCGTTCGTCGCGCAGGCCGCGGCCGACGGTGCGCCGATTTCCGCCCATGGCATCGCGCTCGACACCCCGCGCACCGGCACGCGCCTGCTCACCGTCAACGTCGCGCCGATCGCCGACCGGCCGGGCTGGTTCGTGCTGACCTTGCAGGAACAGTCGCGCGCCATCCGCATCGGTCAGCAGCTCGAACACCGCAATGCCGCCCGTTCGATCACCGCCATGGCCGCGCTGCTGGCGCACGAAGTCAAGAACCCGCTGTCGGGCATACGCGGCGCGGCGCAATTGCTGGAGCAGGGGGCGAGCGAGGATGACCGCCGCCTGACCGAGTTGATCTGCGACGAGTGCGACCGCATCGTCGCCCTGGTCGACCGCATGGAGGTGTTTTCCGACGAACGTCCGCTGGCTCGCGCGCCGGTCAACATTCACGTAGCCCTGGAACGCGTGCGGCGCATCGCCGAAGCCGGTTTCGCCAAAGGCCTCAAGTTCGTCGAGCGTTACGACCCGTCGCTGCCACCGGTCGACGGCAACCACGACCAGTTGGTCCAGGTACTGTTGAACCTGGTCAAGAACGCCGCCGAGGCCGCGCCGCGCAAGACCGGCGAGATCGTGCTGAGTACGGCATACCAGCCCGGCGTGCGCGTGGCGGTGCCGGGCACCGGCAGCCGCATCCAATTGCCGCTGGTGGTCAGCGTCCAGGACAATGGCCCCGGTATTCCGGACGATGTGCGCCCGCACCTGTTCGATCCGTTCATCACCACCAAACAGAAGGGCACAGGATTGGGCCTGGCGCTAGTCGCCAAGATCGTCAGCGATCACGGTGGCGTGGTGGAGTTCGACAGCCAGCCGGGCCGCACGGTGTTCCGCGTCATGCTGCCGATCGTCACCGACGGGCGGGTCGCGCCCGACAGGACCGCCGATGGCTGACGCCACCGTCCTTGTCGCCGACGATGACCACGGTATCCGTACCGTGCTGAGCCAGGCATTGGGCCGGGCCGGGTTCGACGTGCGCACCACCGGCACCGCGGCGACGCTGTGGCGCTGGATCGAAGACGGCGAGGGCGACGTGGTGCTGACCGACGTGGTCATGCCCGACGAGAATGGCCTCGACCTGTTGCCGCGGATTCGACGCATTCGTCCCGATCTGCGCGTGGTGGTGATGAGCGCGCAGAACACATTGTTGACGGCCGTCAAAGCCACCGAACGCGGCGCGTTCGAATACCTGCCCAAGCCGTTCGACCTGAGCGAACTGATCAACGTGATCAAGCGGGCGGTAGTGCATCGCCGCAACAGCGAGGCCGCGCCCGCGCCGGAGGCGGCCGCGGAAAAGCTGCCGATCATCGGCCGGTCGCCGGCGATGCAGGACATTTACCGCACCGTCGCGCGGCTGATGAACGCCGACCTGACCGTGATGATCACGGGCGAATCCGGCACCGGCAAGGAACTGGTGGCGCGCGCGCTGCACGATTTCGGCCGCCGGCGCGGCGGGCCGTTCGTGGCCGTCAACATGGCCGCGATCCCGCGCGAGCTGATCGAAAGCGAACTGTTCGGCCACGAAAAAGGCTCGTTTACCGGCGCCACCATGCGCGCCACCGGGCGCTTCGAGCAGGCCGAAGGCGGCACGCTGTTCCTGGACGAAATCGGCGACATGCCGTTCGAGGCGCAGACCCGGCTGTTGCGTGTCCTGCAGGACGGCCGCTTCACCACCGTCGGCGGCCGCACGCCGATCAAGTCAAACGTGCGCATCATCGCCGCCACGCATCGCGACCTGCAAAGCCTGATCAAGTCGGGCGTGTTCCGCGAGGACCTCTATTTCCGGCTCAACGTGGTGCCGGTGCGAATTCCGCCGTTGCGCCAGCGCGCCGAAGACATCCCCGAGTTGATCCAGCATTTCCTCAGTCAGGCGGCGGCCGACGGTCTGCCCGCCAAATCGATCGAGCCGGCCGCGGTTGACCGGCTGAAGGAATACCGCTGGCCCGGAAACGTGCGCGAACTGGAAAATCTGGTGAAGCGCCTGGTGGCGCTGTACGCGGAACCGACCATCACGCGCGCCATCGTCGATATGGAGCTGGTCTCCCACGCCGGCCTGCCGGCGCGCGACGAGCCGCAGACGCTGGGCGATGCGATCGAGGATCACCTGCGCGCCTACTTCAACGTTCACAACGGCCAGCTGCCGCCGCGTGGCCTGTACGATCGCATTCTGCGCGAGCTGGAACGCCCCTTGCTGTCGCTGACGCTGCACGCCACCCGCGGCAATCAGATCAAGGCCGCCGACGTGCTCGGCCTGAACCGCAACACCTTGCGCAAGAAAATTCGCGAACTCGACATCAGTGTCGTCAGAGGCCTGAAATGAGCGCCGTGGACGATATCGGCCCGGTTGCCGGCGCGTCGGACCGTTCGGTGTGGATGCATCGGATGTACCTGCGCACAGCGGTGTGGGCACGCCGGGTCGGTCTGTCGGACCGGCTGTCGGTGGTGTTGGCGGTGGCGGCGGTGATCGCCGGCGTCGCCACCTACGCGGCCTTCACCGGCTCTGGCCTCGACGGCCCGGACCCGACCACCATCATCGTGCTGCTCAACGTCGACATGGCGTTGCTGCTCGCGTTGACCGCGCTGGTGGCGCGCAGGCTGGTCAAGTTGTGGGCCGCCCGCCGCGCCGGCAATGCCGGATCGGCGCTGCACGTGCGGCTGGCCGCACTATTCGGCGTGGTCGCGGTGGTGCCGGCGATCGCCACCACCGTGTTCTCGGTGCTGCTGTTCACGCTTGGCATTCAATCGTGGTTCAGCGAGCGCGTGTCGACGGCGCTGAACGAATCCTCGGCCGTGGCGCAGGCGTACCTGGCCGAACACCAGCAGGTGATCAAGGCCGACGCGTTCTCGATCGCCAACGACCTGAACCGCCAATGGCCTCAGCTGAGCGTGAGCCGCGCACTGCTGGAATCGTTCCTGTCGACGCAAGTCGCCTTTCGCGGCCTGACGGAAGCCGTGATCTTCACTGCCGACTGGCAGGTGATCGCGAAAACCGGTTACACCTTCTCGCTGCAGACCGGTGAGACCATTCCGATGCAGGCCATCGCCCAGGCCGACGTCGGCGGCGTCGCGGTGGTCACCGGCGAGAATTCCGACCGAGTGCGCGCGCTGGTCAAGTTGGGCTCGTTCCCGGCCGCGTACCTGTACGTCGGCCGTTTCATCGACGCGCAGGTGCTGGCGCGCGTGGCGCGTACCACTGCGGCGGCCGACGAGTACGCAAGGCTCGAGGGCCGGCGTTCGGACATCGAACTCAGCTTCACCGCGGTGTTCGTGCTGATCGCGCTGCTCTTGCTGTTGGTCTCGATCTGGTTTGGCCTGACGCTCGCCAACCGGCTGGTGCGGCCGATCGCGAACCTGATCACCGCGGCCGAGAAAGTGGGGCAGGGCGACCTGGCCGTGCGCGTGCCCGAGGCGATGGCCAGCGACGAACTGGCCACACTCAGCCGCGCGTTCAATCGCATGACCCGCCGCCTGCAGGACCAACAGCGCGAGTTGATCGAGACCAACGACCAGCTCGACGAACGCCGGCGGTTTACCGAAACCGTGCTGGCCGGCGTCAGTTCGGGAGTCATCGGGCTTGACCCGCAGGGCCTGATCACACTGCCGAACCGTTCGGCCGACAAGCTGCTGGGGATCGATTTCGGCAAGGCCATCGGGCGACCGGTGGTGGACCTGGTGCCCGAGTTCGCCGAACTTCTGGCCGAGATCCGCCGCAACCCCGACCGCCCGGTGCAGCGAGAGCTTCAGATCGTACGCGACAAGAACGCCCAGGTTTACCTGGTCCGTCTGGCCGCCGAGCACGATGGCGCGACGGTGGCCGGGTTCGTCTTCACCTTCGACGATATCACCGAGCTGCAGTCGGCCCAGCGCAAGGCGGCGTGGGCCGACGTCGCCCGACGCATCGCCCATGAAATCAAGAATCCACTGACCCCGATCCAGTTGTCGGCGGAACGGCTCAAGCGCAAGTACGCCGACAGACTGGCCGACGACTCCGGCCTGTTCGCGCAGTGCACCGACACGATCGTCCGTCATGTCGGCGACATCGGCCGCATGGTCGACGAATTCTCGGCGTTTGCCCGCATGCCCGCGCCGGTCATGGCGCCGGCCGATCTGCGCCGGATCGTCGCCGATGCCGTCGCGCTGCAGCGCAGCGCCTATCCGTCGATCGCGATCACCGTCGAGCAGCCCGACACGCCAGTCACGGTGCGCTGTGACGCCCGCCAGATCGGCCAAGCCGTCACCAACGTGCTGAAGAACGCGGTCGAGGCGATCGAGGCGCGCAGCGCGGACGCGGCCAGACCGGCCGGTTCGATCGCCGTGACGATGTCCCACAGCGGGTCCCGCGCGGAGATTCGCGTGATTGACAACGGCATCGGTTTACCGCAACACGAACGCCACATGCTGACAGAACCGTACGTCACCACCCGGGCGAAGGGCACCGGCCTCGGGCTGGCCATCGTCAAGAAAATCCTCGAAGACCATCATGGCATGCTGACCCTGGCCGATGCGCCCGGCGGCGGCGCGGCGGTCACGCTCGGCTTCGACCTCGCCGCCGCTGGCCCCGCGGCGCCGCTGCAAGCCGCGCAATAGGGGCCGCTGCCATGAGCCGCGATATCATCATCATCGATGACGAAGCCGACATCCGCTCCGCCGTGGCCGGCATTCTGGGCGACGAGGGCTATGCCACGCGCGAGGCCGCCAACGCCGACCAGGCGCTCGCGTTGATCAAGACCCGTGCGCCGGGCGCGGTGATCCTGGACATCTGGCTCGAGAACAGCCGGCTCGACGGCCTGCAGCTGTTGGGCGCGATCAAAGCGATGCGGCCGGCCGTGCCGGTGGTGATGATCAGCGGACACGGCACCATCGAGACCGCGGTCAAGGCCATCAAGCTCGGCGCGTACGACTTTATCGAGAAACCGTTCCAGGCCGATCGCCTGCTGTTGGTGCTGGAACGCGCCATTGAAGCCGCGCGTTTGCGCCTGGAAAACATCCAGTTGCGCACCCGCGCCGGCGAGCCGGACCGGCTGATCGGCGACTCCGTCGCCATTCAGGCCCTCAAGCGGACCGTGGAACGCGTCGGCCCCACCGGCTCGCGGGTGCTGATTTCGGGCCCGGCCGGTTCGGGCAAGGAACTGATCGCCCGGCAGATTCACCAAAGCTCTCCGCGCGCGCAAGGACCGTTCGTCGTGGCCAACTGCGCCTCGCTGCATCCCGACCGGTTGCAGGAAATTCTGTTCGGCGGCGCGTCGGCCATGAACGGCGAACGCACGTTGGGGCTGGTCGATCTGGCCGACGGCGGCACGCTGCTTTTGGACGAAGTGGCCGACATGCCGGCCGCGACGCAAAGCAAGATCATCCGCATCCTCCAGGATCAGCGCTTGGAACGCGGCGGCGGACCCGGCGCGGTCGAACTCGACGTGCGCATCATCGCCACCACCAATCGCGAGCTGCTGTCCGAGGTCGCCGAGGGCAACTTCCGCGAGGAGCTGTTCTACCGGCTTAGCGTGGTGCCGATCCAGGTGCCGGCGCTGTCGGAGCGGCGCGAGGACATCCCCGAACTGGCCCGCTACCTGATGGAGCGCGCGTCCGCCGCCGCCGGGTTGCCGCGCCGCCAGATCGCCGAGGACGCGATGATGGCGCTGCAGACGTATGCGTGGCCCGGCAACGTGCGCCAACTGCGGAACGTGATCGATTGGCTGCTCATCATGGCGCCCGGTTCGGCCACCGATCCGATTCGCGCCGACATGTTGCCCACCGAGATCGGCAGCGATTCCCCGCAGATGCTGCGCCTGCAGCGTTCCGACGAGATCATGATGCTGCCGCTGCGCGACGCGCGCGAGATGTTCGAACGCGAGTACCTGATGGCCCAGGTCATTCGCTACGGCGGCAACATCTCGCGCACGGCGGAATTCGTCGGCATGGAGCGTTCGGCCCTGCATCGCAAGTTGAAATCGCTGGGCGTATCGACCGACGTCAAGCAGCAGCGCCGGCCGCAAGCGCCCGCGAACGGCGGCGGCGAGCCATAGGGCGAGGGCAGGGCCGATGAAAATCGTCATCTGCGGCGCCGGCGAGGTGGGCTCCTCCATCGCCCGCTACTTGTCGCGCGAGGGGGCCGACATCACCGTCATCGACCAGATGCCGGCGCTGGTGCGCCAGCTGGCCGAGAGCATCGACGTCACCGCGGTGGTCGGGCACGCCTCGCACCCCGATGTGCTGGAACGCGCTGGTCTGCGCGACGCCGACATGATCATCGCCGTCACCTACAGCGATGAGGTGAACATGATCGCCTGCGAGATCGCCCACTCGCAGTTCAAGGTGCCGACCAAGATCGCGCGCATCCGCAGCCAGGAGTATCTCCAGCCGGTATGGGCCGATCTGTTCACCGACCGCGGCATCCCGATCGACGTGATCATCTCGCCCGAGGTCGAGGTGGCGCGCGCCGTCAAGCGACGCATCGAGGTGCCGGGCGCGCTCGACATCATTCCGCTGGCCGACGACAAGGTACGCCTGGTCGGGGTGCGCTGCACCGCCGACACGCCGATCCTGTCGACGCCCCTGCGCCAGTTGACCGACCTGTTCCCCGACCTGCAGATCGTGATCGTCGGCATCAAGCGCGGCGACCGCGTCATCGTGCCCAAGGCCGAGGACGAGATGTACGAAGGCGACGCGGTCTATTTCGTGGTCGCCTCCGACCAGTGCAAGCGCGCGCTCAGCGCCTTCGGCCATGAGGAACCCAGCGCGCGCCGCGTGGTGATCCTGGGCGGGGGCAACATCGGCTTGTTCGTCGCCACCCAGCTGGAACACGACCACCCGGAAATCACCGTGAAGATCGTCGAACGCGACCGCGACCGCGCCGACGAAATCGCCAAGCACGTCAAGCGCGCGGTGGTCATCAACGGCGACGTGATGGACCCCGCCGTGCTGTCGGAAGCCGGGGTCGCCAACGCCGAGGTGGCCATCGCGGTGACCAATTTCGATGAAATCAATATTCTCAGTTCGCTCCTGGCCAAGCAGAAGGGGGCCAAGCGCACCATCTCGCTGGTCAACAATTCCGGCTACAACACGCTGGTGGGCGACCTGCAGATCGACGTGGTGGTCAACCCGCGATCCATCACCGTGTCCCAAATTCTCCAGCACGTCCGCCGCGGCCGCATTCACAGTGTCTACTCGGTGCAGGAGGATTTCGGCGAACTGATCGAGGCCGACGCGCTGCAGACGTCGCCCATGGTCGGCAAGCCCCTGCGCGAGGTGAACCTGCCCGACGGCATCCGCTTCGGCGCGGCCATCCGCAAGGGCAAGCTGATCGTGCCGCGCGGCGACACGGTGCTGGCCGCCGGCGACCGTATCGTGCTGTTTGCGGCCAAGGACTCCGTCAAGAAAGTCGAGAAGATGTTCTCGGTCCGGCTCGAGTATTTCTAGGTCCCATGTCGCATGTCGCCTACGTCAACGGCCGGTATCTGCCGCACAAACTGGCCCAGGTTCATATCGAGGATCGCGGCTACCAATTCGCCGACGCGGTCTACGAGGTCACCTGCATCTGGAACGGCCGGCCGGTCGATCATGCCCGGCACTTGGCCCGCCTGGCCCGCTCGCTCGCGGAATTGTCGATTCCCCGCGCCTGGTCCGACGCGGCGCTGACCGCCATCGCCCAGGAGGTCGTGCGGCGTAATCGTCTTATGCGCGGCACCCTCTACATGCAGATCGGCCGCGGCGTCGCCCCGCGCGCCCACCAGTTCCCGGCGCGCCCGCTGCGGCCATCGTTGGTGATGACCGCGAAGCACGGCGCCGGCGCGGCCGAGTCCGTCGCCCAAGCCGGTGTAACGCTGATCTCCGTGCCCGACATCCGTTGGGGACGGGTCGACATCAAGACCGTCGGGCTGTTGCCCAACGCGCTCGCCAAACAGCAGGCGGTCGACGCCAAGGTGTTCGACGCACTGCTGACCCGGCCCGACGGGGTCGTGACCGAAGCCACCGCGTCCAACGCCTGGATCGTGACCAAGGACAAGACCCTCGTCACGCATCCGCTTGGCACCGCCATTCTGGGCGGGGTGACCCGGGGCACCGTCATCGAGTTGGCCCGCGCCGCGGGCTTCATGGTGCAGGAACGCCCGTTCACGATGGCCGAGGCGCTGGCGGCGAAAGAGGTGTTCTTGACCGGCACCACCACCTTCGTCATGCCGGTGGTGCGCATCGACGACAAGCCGGTCGCCAACGGCGCGCCGGGTACGGTGGCGCTCGACCTGCGCGCGCGCTATCTGGCGCGCATGGACGCACTGGATGACACCGCCTGGGCAGTACCTGGTCAGCCGCCATGAGCGGCCGGCCGCCGCGACCTCGCGCCATTCTGTTCGATTGGGACAACACGCTGGTCGACACCTGGCCGGTGATTACCGAAGCGACCGCCATCACGCTGGCCGCCATGGGCCACGCGCCGTGGAGCGCGACCGAGATGCGCGCGCGTATCGCCGGTTCGCTGCGCGATACCTTCCCGCGGATTTATGGCGAGCGCTGGCCGGAGGCGATGAAGATTTACTACCAGGCGTTCGAACGGGTGCATTTGGATCGGCTGCGTGCGCTGCCCGGCGCAGCCGACGCCCTGGGAGCGCTGGGCGACGCCGGCGTTTACCTGGGTGTGGTCAGCAACAAGACCGGGAAGTATCTGCGCGCCGAGGCTGACCACCTGGGCTGGACGCCGCGCTTCGGCCGGCTGGTCGGCGCGCAGGACGTGGCGCGCGACAAGCCGGCGGCCGATCCCGTGCTGGCGGCATTGGCGCCGGCCGGTGTGTCGCCGGGCGCGGATGTGTGGTTCGTCGGTGATGCCGAAATCGACGTGGTCTGTGGGCAGGCGGCCGGATGCACCACCGTGCTGGTTCCGCCGCCCGGCGGCGCTGAACCCGCGGACATGGCGGTTCAGCCCACGCTGCGCGTCCCCGATCTCAGCAGCCTTGTCGCCGCCGTCACGAGCGATCGATGATGCGGCGGCGCGATACGACCGCCAGCAGCGTCAGGCCCAGACACACGATCAACAAGGCGCCCGGCGCGGGTACGTCGGCGACCGCGGCGTTCACGACCATCAACCGGAACGTATCGAGCCCATCGATTTTCAGCACGTTCCACGACCACTCCAACCCCTGGGCCAATGCCGCGCCGGCGAAATCGAAGGTGGCGAACATGCCGGTGATTGTTTGAGCCATCAAAAGGTCGAACACGTCGCCAGCCTGCGGCGCGAAAGGATTGCCCCCGCCCAACAGGTCGATCAGGCTGATTGACAGCGTTCCGCCCAACCCGAGCGTGATCGCGTCGATGGCGTCGTACTGCAATCCGCGCGTCGTGCCGCCAATTTCCATCGCCAGCACATTGGTTGTGCCGAACACGGTGTTGCCATGGGTGACCAGGGCAGGGGAATTGCCGGGACGATAAGTGCCCGAGAACAGCACATTACCCAGGAACGCTCCGTCGCCGGAGACCTCGCCGCTCATCTCGAACACGTTGGGTCCGTCGCCGCCGACGATGGCGCCCTTGTTCCTGACGGTGTTGCGGAACACGTACCCCGCCGCCTTGCCCGAGGCATCGAACATGCCGTCTTCGCCCACGTCCAGCAGCACCGTGCCATCGACCGTCCCGCCGCCCGCAAGCGCCAGCGTGCCTTGCCGGATTTCGGTCGTGCCGGTGTAGGTATTGTTGCCGAGCAAGGTCAACGTGTTGGGTCCGTTCTTGATGAACGATCCGGTACCGGACATGCGCCCGGCGTAGCTCTCGTCGGTGAAGTTCCCGATCAGCACGGTGGCGCGATTGTCGATGTCGCCCTGGATGCCTTGAGCGGTGCCCTGCAATCGGCCGCCGAGCACGACCGTGCCGCCGGTATAGGTATTGGCGCCGGTCAACGTGACGATTCCGGTTCCCGATTTGACCAAGCCACCGCTTCCAGACATGGCGCCCGAATAGGTTCCCAGAAAAGTCTGATCGAACTCGACCGAGCCCTGGTTGAGGATGTTTCCCTGCACGGTGAATGTATTGCCGCGCAAGGCGCCACCGCGCACTTCGGTGCCGCCGGTGTAGGAGTTGATGCCGCTCAGGGTCAGGGTGTCGCCGCCTTCCTTGATGAACGCGCCGCTCCCCGACATGGCGCCGGCAAAACTGCCGCCACCGAAAAACAGAACGGTCGCATCGTTGTCGATCGGCCCTTGAATGCTGTTGTTGCCGATCCATAGCGTGCCGCCGCGGACCTCAGTGCCGCCGGTATAGGTATTCCCCGCCGACATGAACACCAATCCGGTGCCATCCTTGACGAACGATCCGGCGCCGGAAATCGCGCCGCTGAATGCGCCATCGGCGTCCTGGTCGATCATGACCGTGCCCGCGTTTGCGATCGCGCCGCGGATCGTGGCCGTCGTTCCGGCCAGCGTTCCGGCAAGCACCGTCGTGCCGCCCGAGAGAAAGTTGGCGCCTGACATGGTCAGTTTCCCGACGCCGGTCTTTTCCAGCGCGCCGGTTCCGATCAACACACCCCCATAGGTTCCGTCGATCTCTTGGTCGAACGCTAAGGTCCCGCTGTTGCTGATCGTGCTGTTGCCGACCGTGACCGCGTTCGTGCGCAGGGTGCCGTCGGACACGTCGAATGCCCCCGTAAACGTACCTGCTTGGATCATCTTCAGGTCGAGCGTTCCCGCGCCAGTCTTGCTCAGCGTTCCCGCGCCGTTGATTCGTTGACCGGGGCTGTTCGCCGTCAGGCCCGCGCCGACGTCGATGGTCGCGGATCCATCGAGCGCCATTAAGAAAGTTCCGAAGGTCGTATCTTCGATCGCACGCACGATCGTGCCATCGCGGAACTGCAGGTTGCCGAGCACCAAGTTCCCACTGGCGAATTCGACCGGGCCCTGGGTGATATCGAGCCCGCCCAAGAACGCGCCATCGCCCAACTGCAAGACGCCCGCGCCGGTTTTCAGGACGTGATTGGCGGTCACATCGCCGGTCAGGCGCATGTCGCCAACCGCATGCCACGTGGAGTTTGTTTCGGCGCTATGGAAGTCGTTGGAAATGGTAAGCGTGGCGGCGTTGTCATTTCTGAGATCGCCGAACGTGGTGAATGAATTGCCGGAGATCGAGGTGCCCCCAAGTGCCACAGTCGAGGTGTCGATCCTCAGGCCACGAATGAGCGGGCTCAACGTCGAAAAACTGCTCACGTTGTTGATCGACTGCGACCCGCCTTGAAAAACCAGGCTGAACTGAAATGCGGTGAACGGAGAAATCGTCGTCGGAATGGCGGGGCTATTGCCCACGAAGAATCGGTCCCTAACCGTGGGACCGCTGCCGAACCAAAGCCCGTCGGAGGGATTGATGAACCAGGCCTCTTCGACCGCTGCGGCCCCGCGCGGCAATCCCGCGCTCGCCAATCCGACGATCATCGCCACGCCGATCCAGACACGTCGGACTGCGCCGCCGGAAACCGGCCTCGGCGTCGGCTTTGCCTCGCGTTCGGCTCGAAGAAGTGCCACCATGACTCTGCCTTTCGTGCTGTGCCCGATGATGGATTGATTGATCAGGAACCCGTCCCATAGGCCAAGTGACGATTACCATCGCTAGAATAGATTTGGGCTAGCCTCGCCGACAAAGCGAAATAGTTATGCGTAAAGCGCGAAAGTATGGGCGACGGCGCAGCACCGAGACGCTGCGGCGACGGTCGGTAAAGTCGGGCCCCGCCCCGCGACCGGTCCAGGATATCGCCTGGCTGATCGAACCCGAGACGACGGCCGAGCCGTTGACGGTCGACGGACGCACCGCCATCGAGCACGACAAGATGTCCGGTATCATCGAACGCGTCGACTTGGACACCGCGCTGCGCGTGCATCTGGTCAACTTGCGGGTGCGCGACGACGTCACCGTCGAGCCGCGCACCGAGTATCCGTTGCCATGGATCGCCAGCCAGCTCAGCGTCACCGGCAACGCCGAGATCGAGTTCACAGACGGTGCCGTCGCCCGGTTCGGACCCCGGCATTCGCTGATCTTCCGGCCGCACACCGGGCAGGCGAAGTATCGCCTCGCGGCGCCTCAAGTGATCAGGTTTGTCGGATACTCCATGCCGATCGATCGTCTCATCCAGATGTTCGGCAATGCGGTGCCCGACCCGCTCGCAGCCCTTGTCGGCGAGCCATCCGGGCCGACCGTGCTCTTGCCATGTCCGGTGGCGCCCCAAGTTCGGCAATTGGCGGCCGAACTGTTCGCGCCATCGCTCAATGGACACCTGCGGCGGATGGCGATGGAAGGCGTGGTTTTCCAGCTCCTTGCCGTCCAGACCGCGGGGGCAGGGACCGATGGCGTGAAACGCGCCCCGTCATTGACCGCGTCTGAGCGCAATCGGGTCGAAGAGGCTCGCCGTCTCCTGCTGGCCGACATGCGCCGCCCACCCTCCCTCGGCGACCTGGCCGGCTCAGTCGGTTTGAGCGTGCGGCGCTTAAATATGGGGCTCCGCGCCGTCTTCGGCATGACCGCTTATGAACTGTTGCACGTCGAACGACTGGAGCACGCGCGGTTGGTGATCGAACAAGGATCTGTGGCGCTGAAAGATGTCGCCCACCGGGTCGGCTACAACCACGTCTCCAATTTCATCAATGCATTTACCGCCCGCTATGGGGCCCCGCCGGGCAAGTACCGCCGCGCCCGGCGGTCTTGAGGCGCCGGTCTGGCGGCCCTAAATCAGGATCGGGGGTACCGAACGCGGGGTTTTCCCGTGCAAATCCATGATTTTGTCGAGGTTGCCGGGTCTGGCGAAAATCTCTAGCATTTTGAGCAGGTTCGCCTCCGGCGTGGTGTGGAGGCGGCCGAGGACAGTGACACGACTGCCGCCCAACATAAGTCAATAAACAGAACAAAGGCTCCCACTGCCATGTCCGCCGAGAAAGCCCAGAACGTTCAGGACGTGTTCCTGAACGCCATCCGAAAAAACAAGACTCCGGTCACCGTGTTTCTGGTCAATGGGGTGAAACTGCAGGGCATCGTCACCTGGTTCGACAACTTCTCGATGTTGTTGCGCCGCGACGGCCACACCCAGTTGGTCTATAAGCACGCTATCTCGACCGTGATGCCATCGGCCCCGGTCTCGCTGTTCGAGCCCCAGGGCGAAGCCGCCGCCAAGGAAGCGCCGGCCAAGGAAAAGGAAGAGGCCGCCGGCTGAGGGCCCGCCCGAATGCGGGCCGCGCGCCGCGCGGACGACTGAACCGCTTTGCCAGAGACCGCCAAACCCGCGGCGCGAACGGCCATCGTTCACCCGCATTTCAATGCGCCGCCGCGCGAGGCCGATGCGCCCACGCTGAGCCTTTCCGCGCGCCTGGCCGAAGCCCAGGGGCTGGCCGCCGCCATCGCCCTCAACATTGTCCATGCCGAAGCCGTGCGCGTGGTTCGGCCCCGTCCGGCCACGCTGATCGGGCAAGGCACGGTGGAACGGCTGGGCGGCGTTGTGAAAGCGTTGGAGGTGGACCTGGTCGTGGTCGACGGGCATCTGTCGCCGGGTCAGCAGCGCAACCTGGAAAAGGCGTGGGGCTGCAAGGTCATTGATCGCACCGGCCTGATTCTGGAAATCTTCGGCGCGCGCGCCAAAACCCGGGAAGGCCAGTTGCAGGTGGAACTGGCGCACCTGAGCTACCAGAAGAGCAGGCTGGTGCGCAGCTGGACCCACCTCGAGCGACAGCGCGGCGGCTTCGGGTTCCTGGGCGGACCCGGCGAAACCCAGATCGAGATCGACCGCCGCCTGATCGGCGAACGTATCGCGCGCCTGAAAAAGGAACTCGACAAGGTCACCCGCACCCGGCACCTGCACCGGCAAGCCCGAAAGCGCGTGCCGTACCCGATCGTGGCGCTGGTGGGCTACACCAACGCCGGCAAGTCGACACTGTTCAACACGCTGACCACCGCCGGCGTGCTGGCCGCCGACCAGCTGTTCGCCACGCTGGACCCGACCATGCGCAATATCCGCCTGCCGTCGGGGCGCACGGTCATCCTGTCCGACACGGTCGGCTTCGTATCCGACCTGCCGCACGAGCTGGTGGCCGCGTTCCGCGCCACGCTGGAAGAAGTGCTGGAAGCCGACGTGATCGTGCACGTGCGCGACGTGGCACACCCCGACACCGAAGCGCAGAAGCACGATGTGGAAAAGGTGCTGACGCAACTCGGCATCGACGTGGACGACAGTCAAGTCGGCCGTCGACCGATCATCGAGGCTCTGAACAAGATCGACCTGCTGCCGGCCGACGACTGCGCCCGCATCGTCAACACCGCGGCGCGCAATCCGCGCCAGGCAGCTATCTCCGCCGTTTCCGGCACAGGCGCAGACCGGTTGCTGGCCTTGATCGATTCTGAGCTGGCCCATGCCCGGCAAAGCGTCTCGGTGTCGGTGCCGATCGCCGATGGCGCTACGCTTGCTTGGCTGTATCGGCGCGGCGAGGTGCTGGGCCGGCGCGACACCGAGTCCGAGGCCACGCTCGATGTGCTGCTCGACGCGGCCGATCTGGCGCGTCTGGGCGGCAAAGCGGGCGTGCGGCTGCGCCCCGCGTACGACGCCGCGGCTGAATAGGCCCCCGACATGCCATTGTCCGACCCGACGCAGGTCATCGCCGCCCTGCGCGAGGCCGCCGCGCGCTTCATCGTGCCACGTTACAAGAAACTGGCCGACGAGGACGTGCGCACCAAAGGCGGGGCGAACAATCTCGTCACCATCGCCGACGAAGAGAGCGAACGCTTTCTCGAACAGGTTCTGCCCGGCCTGATCCCCGGCTCGCGCGTGATCGGGGAAGAGGCGGCGGCGAAATCCGATGCGGTGCTCGATGCGCTCGCCACCGAGGACTGGGTGTGGATCGTCGATCCGGTCGACGGCACCGCGAACTTCGTCAACGGACGCGACCTGTTTTGCTGCATGGTGGCGCTGGTCCGCCGCGGCGAGACCGCGTTCGGCTGGATCTACGATCCGCTCGGGGTGAAAACGCTGTGGGCCGAGCATGGGGCAGGGGCCTTCATCACCCGCGATGGCGGCGATGAGGCGCGCCGCCAGCACATGCCGCCGCCGCCCAGTGACCGGCTGAACGACATGGTCGCCGCGCTCTACAACAAGGAACTTTCGGCTCTGAAGGGCAAGTTCGCCCGAATCCAGTGGTCAGGCTGCGCGGGCCACGACTATTGGGCGGCCACCGAAGGCCGGCTCGACGTTTATGCGTTCCGCAATCTCAAGCCCTGGGACCACGCCCCCGGCGCGCTGATCCATACCGAGGCAGGCGGCTACACCCGGCTGCTTTCGGGAGAACGCTACAACCCCGCGGCGCAGGGCCAATCCGGCATCCTCGGCGCGCCCAACGCCGATATCTGGACCCACATCGTTGAGGCGTGGCGGCGGGAGAAGTGACCCGGCGCCGGCCGCTACTCGTCCGACTGCACGGCGCCCGACAGACCGCCGAACAGCGGCACCCCGGTGCGCGGGTCGATCTTCAGCTTGGCCACCAGCCGTGGCGGATCGTCGCGCAACGACCGCAGCCGCCAATCGTACTGCGTGAAGCCCGGCACCGGCGAGGCGCGCACGAAGGTGGCGTTGTGCTCGAGCACTTCGGCGTCGGTGGTCACGCGCACCAGGCCTTCCATCGACAGACCCACTTCCTCGAAGCGCTGGGCGTACAGCTTGGCCTGGCCCGAGCCGGCCAGCGTGACCAGACCATCCTCGGTGGTGCGCAGCCGGAAGATGGCGCCCTGTCGGTTGACGAAATTGAAGCTCTGGTGCGCGCCGGCGAACTGGTCTTCCTTGCGATACTCGACCTGATAGCGGCCGCGGCCAAGCGGGTTGACCGATTTGAAGCTCGAGTCCTGCTTGAGGAACGCGAGGAATTGTTGATTTTGCGTCTCAGCCGCCTCGGGCGTGATCTCGCCGCGCGCGGTCTGGCCCCACAAGGGCGCGTAGATCAGGTTGCCGATATAGGTGATGCCATACGCACCGGTGGAGGTGAAACGGATTTCCACCTCGAACTTGTCGGGCAGCCAGCAGCTGGCCAGGAGCACGATCGCGGCCAGCGCCGCGACCATTCGCTGGGCGACGCGCGCCGCCATCACCCCCGTTCCTCGCCTTTGGCCTGAACCCACAGGGCTTCCATTTCATCCAGCGTGGCTTGGTCGGGCGCGCGGCCCTGCGCGGCCAGAAGTGCCTCGATGCGGCGGAAGCGGCGCTCGAACTTCAAATTCGTGCCGCGCAGCGCCATGCCGGGATCCAGGTTCAGTTTGCGCGCCAGATTGACGACGGCGAACAACAGGTCGCCGACTTCGTCCGACAGCTTGTCCGCGCCCGCCTTGGACGCGATGGCCTGTTCGATCTCGGCGGTTTCCTCGCGGATTTTGTCCAGCACCTGGCCGGCTCGGGCCAGTCGAAGCCCACCCGCGCCGCGCGCTTCTGAAACTTTTCGGCCTGCTTGAGGGCGGGCAGGGACGCCGGCAAACCATCAAGCACGCTGGTCGAACACCCCGCGCGGGCGGCCTGTTCGGCCCGCTCGCGCGCCTTGTGCTCTTCCCAGCGCGAGGTCTGTTGCGTGGCGGTATCGACCACCTCGTTGCCGAACACGTGCGGATGGCGGCGGATCATCTTGGCGCAGATGGACCGCACCACGTCGGCGAAGTCGAACGCGCCGGCCTCCTCGGCCATGCGGGCGTGATAGACCGACTGGAACAACAGGTCGCCCAGCTCGTCCTTCAGCGCCGCCATGTCGTTGCGGGCGATGGCGTCGGCGACCTCGTAGGCTTCTTCGATCGTATACGGCGCGATGGTGGCGAAGGTCTGTTCGATGTCCCAAGGGCAGCCGCCCTGGGGCGCGCGCAGCCGGGCCATGATCGCGATCAGGTCGGCGATATCGCCGTCACCGCCATCGGGACGACGTTCATCGGTTGGGCGAGGGGCTTTCTCGGTATCAGGCATGCGCCGCACTTTGACCGAATTCGGGGTACTTGCCGAGGGTCAAGATCAAGGCCGCGCCCACCAGGAAGCAGCCGGCGGAGATGTAAAGGATGGTGGCGTAGCTGCCGGTGATATCGAAGACCGCGCCGAAGATGGCCGGTGCGAAGCCAGATCCGACCGAGAAAAAGCCGTATTGCGCGCCGTACAGCACGCCGTAATTGCGGATGCCGAAGTAGCGTGCCGTCAGGAAGGCGAGCAGGTCCAGTTCGGCGCCCGCGGCCAGGCCGATCAGCGGCACGGCGATCCACAACAGGGTCGGTGTCAGGGCATCGCCGGTCAGCACGATGCACGATACCGCCGGTGCGGCCAGAAACACGAACGCCACCGCCGGCGCCCAGACGATGTCGATCAGGTAGCCGGCGACAATGCGCCCGACGATCACGCTGACGCCGACCATGGCGGCGTAGCCGGCCGCTTCGCCGCGCGGCAGGCCCTTGTCGGTGAGCAGCGGCACCAGGTTGGTGATCAGACCGGCGACGCAGCCGCAGATCAGCAGCATCGCCACACCCAACGCCCAGAAACGGTACGAGCGCAGCACGGCGCGAGTCTCAAGGCCTTCGCCGCGCGGCGCGGGCGGCGTTGCTGTGGCCGATGAAGCCGCTGCGCGGGCCGGCGGATGGCGGTCGCGGAAGAACAGCCACAGAACCGGCAGGCCGATCACGGCGATCGCGAGCCCCAGGGCCTGATAAGCACCGCGCCAGCCGACGTCGGCGATCAGCGCGTTGGCCGCCACCGGTGCGAAGGTGCCGACCACGCCGGTGCCGGCCATGGTGATGCCCAAGGCCAGGCCCCGGTTGCGCTCGAACCAGCCGGTGACCGACTTGGTCCACGTCACCGGGTTGGTGCCGGTGCCGATCAGCGCCATCA
>JANRJB010000133.1:0-4048 GCA_033764265.1 Rhodospirillaceae bacterium
GGCGCTATCGCCTTGGCGTCGAAAGGTTATGATGCCGCCATGTTCGAGCTTGCCGTGTCCAGCTTCGTCACCTTTTTCGTGGTCATCGACCCGCCGGGCATGGTCCCGCTGTTCATGTCGGTGGTCCCGGGGATGGACGCCGCCGCCCGCCGCCGCACCGCCATCCGCGGCACGCTGGCGGCCACCGTCATCCTGGTCGCGGCGGCTATTGCCGGCGGCTTCGTGCTGGAGAAGCTGGGCATCACGCTGGCGGCCTTCCGCATCGCCGGCGGCGTGCTGCTGTTGCTGCTGGCCATCGACATGGTGCTGGCGCGCATGAGCCCGTTGCGCACCACCGCGCCGGTGGAAGAGGCCGAATCCGACAGCCGACACGACGTGGCACTGGTACCGCTGGCGATTCCCCTGATCGCCGGGCCCGGCGCGTTCGCCTCGGTGATCCTGCTGATGGGCAGGGCCGACAATGATCCGGTCGCCATGGCCGTGGTGCTGGGCGTGCTGCTCGGCGTCATGTTGATCCTGCTCGGTTCGCTGCTGGCCGCGTCCAAGGTGATGGACTGGCTGGGGATGACCGGCGTCGCGGTGCTGGGCCGCGTGTTCGGGATCATCCTGGCCGCGCTCGCCATTCAACTCATCGTCACCGGCGTGGCGGAAAGCTTCCCGGCGCTGGTGGCCGTCGGCTAGAGCCATCCGCCCGGATCATTGCTGATGATCCGGGCGGGTCGGATCGCGACTGAGCTCAGGCGCAGCAGCGCGTCGCAGCCGGATCGCCGGCAGGAACCTCCGCCCCCGGCCGGTTGGCCAGCGCATCGCCGTCGCCGTGGGTGAAGAACTGCTCCCATCGCACGCCGTCCGGATCGGTCGCCCAGGCCTTGTCCGAGCGCGCATAGCAGCAGCTGGTGTTTTTTTCCTTCAATACATCGCCGGCGGCGGCGCGGGCGCGTGCTTCCAGCGTGCTTAGCTCGCTCGGCGTATCCGCCTGGATGCCCAGGTGCCCGATGCCGAATTCGCCCGATTTCCGGCTTGAGATGGCGAAGTTGACGCGCGGATCTTCCAGCATCCACTTGGCGTAGTCCGTCTCGCGCTTGGTCGGCGGCGCGGCGAATAGGTTGGAGTAGAACGCGATGGATTTCTCGAGGTCACTGACGACGGAATGAACATGAAGTCTCATGGCACGCATTTCCTGGTTTGGGTTTGACGAGGTAGGGTATTGCGCTGCGGGCGGAGCGCCGGCGCGCCCTGGCAGCAGTCCTGGTAGAGGAAATCGAGCACTGCGCGCATCCCGGCGAAATGCGCGGCGTAGAACACCTGCCGCCCCTCACGCCGGGCCGTGACCAAGCCGGCCCGCTCCAGCTCCTTCAAATGGAACGAGAGCGTCGGCGGCGCCAGCTTCAGCGCGGCGGCAATGTCGCCGGCAGCCTCGCCGCCGGGACCGGCCACCACCAGACGCCGGAACACCGCCAGCCGCGTGTCGTGGGCCAGGGCGCCAAGGGCCACAATGATGTCTTTCGATTTCATAATTCAATAATTATCGAATAATTGAAGGATGTCAAGCCCGCTCGGTGCACTCGTGACGCTGTCAGCCAAATGTCTGAATTGACGAAAGAATCCTGAGTGGGGGACCCAAGCCTAAGGCTGCACGCCGCGGACGAACGCCGCCAGTTCGCGATTGAAGCGGGCGGGGTCTTCCAGGAACGGCGCGTGGCCGATGCCGGCATAGTTGGACAGCGTCGCGTTCGGCAACCGCCGTGCGTTGTCGACGCTGAGTTGGTAGGCCACCACGTCATCCTGATCGCCGTGGCTGAACAGCGCCGGCACGGTCATGCGCGCGGCTTGGTCGCGGAAGTCGATCGGCCCGCGCGCGAACATCGCCTGGCGGACGTAGGCGGGCGTGGTCATGTTGTAGGCGACGATGCGCTCCTGCTCCGGCGCGGGCAGCGGATTCTTGGTCAACGCGCCCACGAACCAGCGGGTGGCGGCGATATTCAGGGCCATGTCGGGGCTCAACATGCCCATCAACTGGCTCGAGAAAGCCTTGCCGCGTTCGATCTCGGCGGCCGATTGGGTCGGCGGATCGCCCAGCAACGTTGCAGCGGCCACGAAGTTGACGCCGGCGATGCCCGCCACGCCCTTGTGCTTCACATAGGCAAACGTCACCGTGCCGCCCATCGACCACGGCACCAGCACCGGTTTCTTGGCGGTGGTGGCGGCGATCACCGCGGCGATGTCGCCCGCCCAGGCTTCAGAGCTGTAGTCTTCGGGTTGCGTCGGTTTGGCCGAGCCGCCATGGCCGCGCAGGTCGAGCGCGATCAGGTGGAAGTCGCGCGCCAGATCGGCGTCGCCCAGCTGCTTCTCCCAGCTCAGGTAGCTCTGCGAATAGCCATGAATGAACAGGATCGGCGGGCCCTGCCGGTTGCCGGCCTCGGCCACCACCAGCGGCACGCCGCCATGGCCCGCCACGGTGGAGAAGGTCGGTTCGGCCGCCACCGCGGCCGTCGTTGCGCAGGCGCCGATCACGGCCATCGCCGCGCGCATCAGAAACGTCATGGACGATCTCCTTGCCTTGCGTCGGGCGATGGTAATCTCGTCGGCTGCGGGCCGCCAGCCTGCCGCAACCAGCCACTCGAACGATGATGCCGACCATGACCACGCCCCGCATCCGCCCATTCGAACCGTCCGACCTGCCGCAGCTGCAGCGCATCCGCGCCGCCGCCTTCGCGCCGGTGTTCGCATCGTTTCGCCGCATCGTCGGCGCGGATATTGCGGCAGTGGCGCTGATGACCGCCGAACAGGAGCAGGCCGACCTGCTCGACCGGATTTGCGGCGCCCCGAACGAGCACGAGATGTACGTGATCGAGCACGACGGCGCCCCCGTCGGCTTCTGCGCGCTGTCGATGAACGTCGCAACAAAGGTAGGCGAAATCGGGCTGAACGCGGTTCATCCCGATCATCAGGGTCGCGGCCTGGCCGCATTGATGTATGCACATGCCCTGACACGCATGCGGGCGGCCGGCATGAAGGTCGCCACCGTCGGCACCGGCGCCGACGACAGCCACGCGCCCGCGCGCCGCGCCTACGCCAAGGCCGGCTTCGACGCGGGCATCCCCAGCATCTACTACTACCGGATGCTTTGACGGCTCGGCGCATCGTGCTGAAATGCGCTGACACATGACGCCGCGCCGGGACGCGCGGTCGCCAAAACGGCAGGGGAAACGAAATGTCATCCCACAAAGTCCACGCCACCATCCCGCGTCCGCCGGCCGAGGTCGTCGGGCGCTTCAAGCAGGTCATGCGCGAGGTGGTCACCGAGAACGTCGGCCGCTCGCAGATGATGGACCCGGCGATCAAGCCCCTGAACGGCCGCGACTGGTCGATCGTCGGCCCGGCGGTCACGGTCAAGATCGACGCGTTCGATCATCTCATGTCGATCGCGGCCCTGGGTGTGGCGCAGCCCGGCGACGTGATCGTGATCGCCGCCAACGGCCACCTGCATTCGGCGGTGTGGGGCGGCGGGCTCACGCTGTCGGCCAAGCACGTCGGCGTCGAGGCGGTGGTGGTCGACGGCGCGGTGATGGACAGCCGCGCGATTCTCGCGCGCGAGGTGCCGGTGTTCTGCCGCGGCAGCCACCCGTCGCACGGCACCTGGGAGCGGCCCGGCTCGGTCAACGTGCCGGTGGCCTGCGGCGGGATCATCGTCAATCCCGGCGACCTGGTGTTCGGCGATCTCGACGGCGTGGTGGTGGTGCGGCGCGAGGACGCCGAGACCGTGCTGTCCGCCTGCGAGGAGAAGACCCAACGCCTGCGCCAGGTCGGCGCCGAGCTGACGGCCGCCAAGTCCACCATGTTCGCCCGCCGCGGCGGCAAGGACCTGATCCGCAAGGCCGGCGTCGAGTGGATCGACTAGAGCTCCAAAAACGCTTTGCGCCGGGCCCGCGGCGGCGATAACAACGACGCTCCGGGGCCTGGGATATCGCGCACATGTGGTCATCGATCCGCGGCACGCCCGCCAAGACCTTTGTCGTCTGCCTGATCGCCTACGGCTTCAGCCAGC
>JANRJB010000136.1:0-12439 GCA_033764265.1 Rhodospirillaceae bacterium
AGCCTTCGTCGAACAACAGCTCGATGCGCTCGCGCGCCGAGAGTTTGCCCTTGGCGTGCTGGGCGTCGATGCGCTTCTGGCCGCCGCCCAGACGGGCCAGCCGGCGCTTTTCTTCAAGTTTTTCAATAATTTGGCTCATGCGGAACCCTGCGTGCGAACGCCCGAAAGCTGGCCTTGAACCGGCCCGATGGAGGGACCCCTCCCCGCTTGGGGATAGCACACCCAAGCCCCCGCCCCGCCACAAAAAAGTTGGCCGCGGCGGGCCCATTTTGCTGCGGCGGAGACGGCAACGGCATCGTATAACCCCCGTCCATGGCAAAACCCAAACCGCTGAATCAGTGGCTGAAGCTCGCGCTGGAGCTGGGGCCGCTGTTGATCTTCTTTTTCGCCAACGGCCGGCTCGGCATCTTGAATGCGACCATTGCCTTCATGGTCGCCACCGCCCTGGCGCTGGCGGTGTCGTATGCGTTGGCCCGCACCATCCCGGTCATGCCGCTGGTGGGCGGCGTGTTCGTGCTGATTTTCGGGGGGCTGACCGTTTACCTGGCCGACGAGACCTTCATCAAGCTCAAGCCGACCATCGTCAACCTGATGTTCGCCGCGATCCTTCTGGCGGGCCTGGCGATGAAGCGCCTGTTCATCAAGCTGGTGCTGGAATCGGCCATCCAGCTGACCGATCGCGGCTGGCTGATCCTGACACGGGCGTGGATCGGCTTTTTCGTCTTCCTGGCGGCAGTGAACGAGATTGTCTGGCGCAACTTCTCGACCGACACCTGGGTCAGTTTCAAGGTGTTCGGCATCATGCCGATCACGCTGGTGTTCAGCTTCGCCCTGATCCCGGTGATGATGCGCCACAGCCTCGAGCCCAAAAGCGCCGATCGCGCCGAACCCGACAAGCCCTAGGGCTGCGTAGCGAGCGCCGCGAAGCGGGCAATGGCCTCGAGTTCGGCGGCGATGGCCTGTCGGCGCTGATGGGCCAGCGCATCTTCGCCCCAGCGTTCGATCTGGTAGGATTCGTCCAGTTGCGCCGCCGCGAAGGCTTCCGCGCCCGACAGCCGGCGCAGCGCCAGCGCCAAGCCCAGCGCGATCGAGCCCGTGGCTGCAGCACCGGCCTGGGCCGCGGTGAGTTGAAAATCATCAAGCCCGTCCAAAGCCCGTCGCAACCCCTGCACCACCGCCGGCGCCTGCCGCGCCGGCATGACCCCGGACGACACGACAAGCGCCACGCCGAATTTCCCCTCGACCCAGTCGAGCACCGGCTGCCAGACGGCGGCCTGGCGCTGGGCGAGGTCGGTCGGATGATCGGCGCGGTAGCACAGCATGTCGGCATCCACGTACTTCAGCAGCTCGCCAATGATGCCGGCGCGGTCGGGGATGACCTTGTCGAGCGCGGTCGCGAGCAGCCGGGTCAGCGGCATGGTTTCATGCGCCACCACCTCGCGTTGGGCGTCCCATTCGGCGGCCACCGCCGCCGCCACGGCGCGCACCGGGGATTCGAGCGTCCGCCGTAGGGGCGTTCTGGCCGGGCGGCCGTCAAGCAAGACCGCCCAGGGCGGACCGGCTTCACCGACCGCCGCAGATTTGTAGACGCGCTTGGGCTTCGGCGGCGGCGGCTCGCGCACCGACAGTTTGGACAGGTCGGCCTGCGCCATCAGGGCCGAGCTACTTCTTGGCGAGGTGCCAGGTGCGCGCGGTCTGGCACGGATCGTTGCCCGAGGTATCGACCTTTTCCTTGACGCCCTCGGCCAGCAGCGAGGCCCCGCCCGTCGCGAAGGCCGCACCGATCGAGCCGAGCGCCTTGACCGCACCGGCGGCGTCGACCGCCACGCCTGGCGACGACAAAGGACCGGAGAGTTTCACGGCCTGGGTCAGCTTGCCGAGGCCCACCGAAACGCCGGTGGTGGCCTTGGGCCGGATCGAGAGGTCGACCTGCTCCTTGGCGAGATCGATTTTCCCCGTGGACACTGCTTGCATCTTGTCGGTGACCATCGCCACGCCGTTGTCGGTATTGGCGATGCCGTTGGTGATCTGGAAGTTGATCACCGCGCACTTGGCGACGGTGTAGGGGTCTTTGTTGCCGAACGGATTGATCGCGCTGAGCAATTGCATGATCACGTCGGCGCCGATGACGTTGAGCGCATCGTTGCGGATACGGCTTTCACCCATGCCGCCGATCACCGAGCCGTTAAGCCCGGCCATGATCGCCGCGACCGAGGAGCCCGCGCCGCGCACCTCAATCGCCACGTCCATATCGCCATTGGTGATGATGTCGGTGACCTGGAATTGCTTGGTCAGGTTCTCGGCGGTGAAACCCTTGGCGTCGGCTTTGAGCGACAGCGACTTGCTGCCCTGGTCGAGGCCGAGGTCGGCGGTGACCGTGCCGCCCGCCAGGCTGGCGGCGAGGCCGTTGGCAGTGAGCTTGCCGCCATTGAGCACCACCGGCACTTTGACGTTGTCGAGGGTCAGCCCGTTGGGCAGCTTGAGCATGCCGATACTGAGAGACAGATCCGCCTGGGCCGCGGACAGTTGATCCCACGACAGCGGGTCAGCCGGAAACACCTTGGCCCCTGGCGGCGAAGGCGCGGCCGTTGCGGCTTCGGCGGGCGCGAGCTTGGTCAGGTCGATTTCGGGTAGCGTGATCGACCCGCGCAATGCCGGCACCTTGCCCGACGCGTCCACCGTCACGTCGGTCTCGCCTTTGATGCCAAGCGCATCGAAGGTCAGTTTGGCGGGGAAGGACTTTTTCAGGCCGACCACATCGGCAACCGGCGCGAGCGTTCCGGCAGCGGTGATTTTCTGGCCGTCGAGTTCGCCGTTGATATCCACCTCGCCCTTGGCGCCGACCTTGAGCGCGGCAAACTTGCCCTGCATGGCCGCGCCGGCGCCGGCCCCGTCGCCATCGTAGGTGAACGCGAGGTCGGAGCCGTCGAGCGCGGTGATGCCCAGGTCCGTCAACGGCCCCTGCGCCCGCAACACCAGCTTGCCGACCGACACGTCGCCGTTTTGCGCCGGCAGTTTGAACGCGGCCTTGGCGTCGCTGGCCTCAACCAATGTGATGCCGAGCGCGGTGATCGGACCGGCGGCTTCCAACGTCAGGGCGCCGATGTCCGCTTCGGCCGACTGGGTCTTGTCGGAGAACGAAACCTTGGCCTTCTGCAGGTCGATGTCGGTGATTTCCAGCTTCATCAGGTCGGCGATCTTCACGGTCGCCGCCTCAAGCGCCACGTCGGCGGACATGCCGGTTTTGGCGTCACGATAGGCGAGTTTGAGCCCTTTGGCGTCGAGCCCACTGACGTTGAGCGCCGGCGGCTCGCCGCTCGACGGGCCGGTGTCGAACTCCCAGTTGCCCTTGCCGTCCTGGTTCACCTCCAGAATCACGTCGGCGTCTGCGACCTTGAGGCCGCTGATGTTGATGGTGCCGAAGATCAGGGGAATGAGCTGCGTGCCGGCTTCCACCTGCTTGATGGTGGCCATCTGCGGCCGGCTGCCCCATGGCGCATTGGCGACCTGGACGTCGGTGACCACGATGGCCGGCGACAGCGAAATCGCCAGGCCGATGCCGCCGATTTTCACCTCGCGGCCGGTGGCGGCCTTGGCCTGTTCCTCGATCACGCCCTTGTACTGACCGACATCGACAGTCATCAGCGCGATGAACACTGCGCCGACCAGGACAACCAGCGCGATGCCGACGTATTTCAGGGCCTTCATGGCGACAGCCTTTCGTGAGGGGAGTGCGGACCGAACAGCCGGCCGACAGCCTGCATGAGATGGTCCATCCGTTCAACGAGAGCATGGGCTCCGGCGTCGAGCAGTTCCGCCGCCGGGTGGTTGCCCCAGGCCACGCCCAGGGCCGCCGTACCGGCCGCCAGCGCCATCTCGATGTCATAAACGGTGTCGCCGATCATCACTGTGGCCTCGGGCGCCGCCCCGGTGTCGGCCATGGCCTGGCGGAGCATGCCGGGGTCGGGCTTGCTGGGGGCCGTATCCGCCGTCTGGATGGTGACAAACCGCCCGCTCAGCCCGTGGCCTTCCAGCAACCGGTCGACCCCACGGCGCGACTTGCCGGTGGCAATCCCTAGCAGGTAGCCCGCCTGTTCGAGCTGGTCCAAGACTCCGTGGCTGCCCGCGAACAGTGGCTCCAGTTGCCCGGGTTGGGCCCGCCAACGCGCGAAGGTGGCGCGGTAGACGCGATCCAGTTCCGCCAAGGTGGCGGCGTCGGCCGCCGGAAACAGCTGCGCCAGCGCCCGCTCCAACGACAGGCCGATGACGCGCGGCACCGCATCCGCCGGCGGCGGCGCCAGCCCGAGCGCCGCCGACGTTTCCACGACGGCGCGGGCGATGTGGCCCTGGCTGTCCACCAGCGTGCCGTCGAGGTCGAACACCACCAGGCGCACGGGCGCGGTCATCTAGGCTTTCGCCTCGTCTTCCGCGAACCCCAGAGCATCGAACAGCTGCTTCATGTGGACGGGAAGCGGCGCATCCACCGTCAGCGGTTTTCTGCCCGGTCGCGGCACGGTCACGCGCTTGGCGTGCAGGCAGAGCTGCTGCCCCAAGCCCGCCAACGCGCCGCCCGAGGTCATTTCCGGCGCGCCGTACTTGGCATCGCCGACAATGGGTGTGTCCATCAGCGCGCAATGGGCCCGCAATTGGTGGGTGCGGCCGGTGCGCGGCATCAGTTGCAGCCAGGTGAAACGGTCGCCGGTTTGGCTGATGGTGATGTAATCGGTGACCGCATCGCGACCTTCCTTGTCGTCCCAGGTCATCTTCTCGCGGCCCGGTGCGCCCGACTTGGCGAGCGCGGCGTCGATCGTGCCCTGGGGGTAGCGCGGCCTGCCATGCACCACCGCCCAGTAGACTTTCGCGATCTCACCCGACTGGAACTGCCGTGCGAGCCGCGCGGCGGCGGGCACCGTACGTGCCAGGATGATCACGCCGGACGTGTCGCGATCGAGGCGATGGACCAGGCGCGGACGGTCCTTGGCGTCGAACTGCAGCGCGTCGAGCAATCCGTCGAGGTGGCGGGTGGTCTTGCTGCCGCCCTGGACGGCCAAGCCGGCGGGCTTGTTCAGCACCAGCATGTCGTCGTCCTGGTACAGGATCAACCCGCGCACGAATGCCGCATCGCGGTCTGAAATGCGCGACCTTGGTTTGCCTTGGGCGGACGCGCGCTCGGCCTGCGGCAGCGGCGGGATGCGGATCACCTGGCCGGCGCTGACACGCTGATTGGCCTTGGCGCGGGCGCCGTCGACCCGCACCTGGCCGGTGCGCAGCAGCTTCTCGAGTTGGCCGTGGCCCAGCGCCGGGAACCGCCGCTTGAACCAGCGGTCCAGTCGCTGTTCACCCTCGTCGTCGGCGATCGTGATCTGCTCGACCCTGTTCATCACCCACCGCTGGCCTTCTCGCCGCGCAGCTTGGCCCAATAGGCCAGCCGCTTGTTGATCTCGCGCTCGAAGCCGCGATCGGGCGGCTGATAGAACGCACGCCGCGCCATGCCGTCGGGGAAGTAGTTCTGCCCCGAGAAAGCGTCCTCGGCGGCGTGGTCGTACTGGTAATCCTTGCCGTAGCCCAGCGATTTCATCAGCTTGGTCGGTGCGTTGAGGATGTGTTTGGGGGGCATCAGCGATCCGGTCTCGCGCGCCGCGGCCATGGCTGCACCGAGGGCGGCGTAGGTGGCGTTCGACTTGGGCGCGGTGCCGAGATAGATCACCAACATGGCGATGGCGAGTTCGCCCTCGGGCGAACCGAGCCGATCATATGTCTCCCACGCCGCGATCGCCACCTGCAGGGCCTGCGGATCGGCGAGCCCGACATCCTCGGCGGCGAAACGCGTGAGCCGGCGCAGGACGTAGGTCGGATCCTCGCCCGCACTCAGCATCCGGGAGACCCAATAGAGCGCGGCGTCGGGATCGGAGCCGCGCAGGGATTTATGCACGGCGCTGATCAGATTGTAGTGCTCCTCGCGATCCTTGTCGTAGACCGGGGCGCGGCGTTGGACGACCCCTGGCAGATCGGCGGTGTCGAGCGGCGACTTGGGCGGCGGTGTCAGCGCGAACAGGTCCTCGGCCAGGGTCAGGACATGGCGGCCGTCGCCATCGGCCATGGCGCGCAACGCGGCCCGGGCAGCGTCAGTGACCGGCAATGCACGACCCTCGGCGCTCTCGGCGCGCTTCAACAGCTGTTCCAACGCGGCATCGTCCAGCCGGCGCAGCACGAACACCTGGCAGCGCGACAACAAAGCGGCGTTCAGCTCGAACGACGGGTTTTCGGTGGTGGCGCCGACCAGCGTGACCGTGCCGTCTTCGACCACCGGCAGGAAGCCGTCCTGCTGGGCGCGGTTGAAGCGATGAATCTCGTCGACGAATAGCAGCGTGCCCTGGCCCTTCCGGCGACGCTGGCTCGCGGCTTCGAACGCCTTGCGAAGGTCTGCCACGCCTGAAAACACCGCCGATAACGGCTGAAAGTGCAGCTTGGTGTCCTTCGCCAGCAGGCGCGCGATGGTGGTCTTGCCGCAGCCGGGCGGCCCCCACAGCACCATCGAACTCAACCGGTGCGCCGCCAGCATGCGCCCAAGCGGCGCCTCGGGACCCAGCAGATGGTCCTGCCCGACCACGTCGGCCAGCGACTGAGGACGCAGGCGGTCGGCCAGCGGGCGGCTGCCGCCGATGGGTGGCTGTGGCTCGGGTTCGAGACCTGCCAACAGGTCGCTCACGGCTTCATCCGCCGATTGTGGTCTGCAGAATTTGGCCACCGCGATTCAAGGTGATCGTCCATGACGGTGCGGGCGCGCTGACGACGTCCTTCAAATCCTCGACCGAGCCGATCTCGCGGTCATTAACGGCCACGATCTTGTCGCCCGGCTGGAACCCCAAGCGGTTGGCGATGCTACCGGCGGCCACGCCCATGACGATCACCGCCGGCTCGTCGAACGGCAGCCGATACTCGTCGGCAAGGGCCGGGTTGAAGTTGGCAATGGTCGCACCGGACAAGGGCTGGCGGCCGCCGAGGGTGGTGGTGTCGCGCGGCGGGTCCTCGGGCGGGGCTTCCATCGATACGGCCACTTGCCGATCCTTGCCGTCGCGCACCACCGTGAACGTGGCCCGGGTGCCGACCTGCTGGGTGGCAAGCGCGAACCGCAGCTCGTTGTCATCGGCGATCGGCTTTGAATTGACCGCCGTAATCACGTCGCCGACCGCGAGACCGGCGCGCGCCGCCGGGCTGCGCGGCACCACGCGCTCCACCACCACGCCAGCGGGCCGCGCAAGGCCGATAGCCTTGGCGATGTCGGCGCTGACCGATTTGCCCGACGCGCCCAACCAGGGCCGCACCGCGCGTCCTTCGGACAGGATGCCCGCCAGCACGGTCTTGACCAGATTGGCCGGGATGGCGAAGCCAATGCCGATATTGCCGCCGCTTTGCGAGAAGATCGCCGTGTTGATGCCGACCAGGCGGCCGTCGGATGCGATCAAGGCGCCGCCCGAATTGCCGGGGTTGATGGCGGCATCGGTCTGGATGAATGAGCCGACGTCGCTGACCCCGGTGTTGGCGCGGGCCACGGCCGACACGATGCCAAACGTGACGGTTTGACCGACATTGAAGGGGTTTCCGATCGCCAGCACCAGATCGCCGACCTTGAGATCGTCGGAATCGGCCAGGTCGAGGAACGGCAACGGCTCGGTCGCGCCCTCGATCTGCAGCACGGCAAGATCGGTGCGGTCGTCGCGGCCGACCAGCTTGGCCTCGAACTCGCGCCGATCCGAGAGCGCGACCGTGATCTGGTCGGCGCCTTCGACCACATGGTTGTTGGTGATGACCACGCCGGACGCGCGCACGACAACGCCTGAACCCAGCGAATTCTGAATTCGCTCGGTGGGCTGGCCGAACTGCTGGCCAAAGGCGTCGCCGAAAAAGCGCCGGAAGAACGGATCGTCGAACAAGAGCGGCGCCTGACGGCGGACCACGCGCTTGGTGTAGATGTTCACCACCGCCGGCGATGCCGCTTCCACCACCGGGGCGAAGGAAAGCGAAATCTGCTGGCGCGATGTCGGCACCCCACTTTGCGCCGCGACCGGAAAGCTGTGCACGGCGGCCACCGCGGCGACGACGATGGCGCGACACCACACGACGATCCACGATGCCATTGGTTGCGACGAACTCATGATCTCTCCAATTCAGCCGCGAGTTTGCCAGCAGCCGCATCGGCATGCCATCGGTAGAATGCCTGATGCACGGTCATGATACGGCGGTTGACTCATCAAAATACGTTGCCGCTTGCGTACCGGCGAAATGCGCCTTCAACTCGACGAAATTGCTGACTTGTTCCGACAATCGATACCGGGCTTGACGACCTGTTTGCGGGATCAACGGCCCGCTTTCTGGTACGCTCAGGGCCGCGAGCACGCGCCGCGCCGCGCCGGCAAAATCGGCGACGAGATCGCATTCGTATTCCAGTTCCAGCACCGCGTGCCGGGCAAACATCGATCTGATTCGGGCGGAGTCCGACTGCATTGACCGAAAGAAATCAGCGCAGGCCGACGGCGAAATGGTGAACGGCGGCACCGCCGGGCGCGGGCCGCGGTCATTGGCGGCGACCGACCATCGCCGAGTGGCCTGGGCCACCAGCAATGACACCAGGGTGGCAAGCAGATTGCGCCGTGTAAGGTGAATGACAACGATTTCGGTGTCATCGGCAAGTCGCTGCCAGGCCGAGGCCGCCGGCCCGATCCGGGCCTGGTCGTAAAGGATTTTGAAGCCGACCGCCTGGACATCGGGGCCGTAGCGGTCATGGTAGACGTAGGTCGACAGGAATTCGGCCGCCGACTCGCCGTCACGATAGTAGGCATCGCGCGAAGCGGTGCGGTCGGCAGCCAATTCCGGCCTTCGCACGGCGAACAATGTCCGGCGGTTGACAGGATGCGGGTTGAAAAGCTCCATGTGCATCTCAAGATGCCGCTGCCCGGCAAGACCCGTCGCCAACATGAACGAACCGGAGCGGGCGTGCGCGATGATGACGAATTTCTTCAATGCGCTCCTCCGCATCAGGACCAGCGAGACTCCGGCATCTTCGGGTCGCGATCGGCGCATGCCATAGGTGCGTTGACTTGAATTAGTCTTGGAGGCGACACGTGGCAACCCCTGGAGGGGCAGTCAGAATTCTATTGGCCTGGGAACTGGGCGGCGGCCAAGGGCACATCCGCAGCCTGTTGCCGGTGGCCGAACGCTTGCGCGCCCTCGGCGCCGACGTCGTGTTCGCGGTGCGAGACCTGGCCCCCGCGACCGTTCTGACCAAGGCGGGATTCGCCGTTCACTTGTCCCCGCGCATCATCGGCGATTTCGGCTTCACCGCCGACGCGTACAACTACGCCGAAGTCATGATGCGCGGCGGGTACGACAGCACGGCCAACGTGGCCTTGATCGCCGCATGTTGGAAGACGCTGCTGCACCGGGTGCGGCCTGACGTCGTGGTGGCCGATTTCGCGCCGGGGGCTTTGTTGGGCGCGCGCGTGGCCGGCATCAAGGCGGCCAGCCTGGGCAACGGGTTTTTCCTGCCGCCCCTGGTGACTCCGCTGCCGACGATCCGGCCGTGGCAACGGCCGCTGACGGAGCGCATGGCGCAATCGGAACGCGACCTATTGGGCTGGCTGAACGCCGCTTTGGCAAATCATGGCGCAGCGCCGTTGAAGATGGCGGCCGAGATCGCCCATACCGGGTGCGACCTGCTCGCGATTTTTCCCGAACTCGACCAGTATGAAAACCGCCAGGGCGGCGAGTTCATCGGGACGATTTTCAGTTCGCCGCCGCAGGCCAAAGTGTCGTGGCCGAATGCACCCGGACCGAGAACGTTTGCCTATTTGTCCGGGGCCAACCCCCACTTTCCCGCCATCGCCATGCAGATGCGCGCGTTGGGCAGTCCGGTGTTCGCGGTCGCGCGCGGCTTGAACGCGCAACAGGCGCGCGCGATGTGCTCGCCGACGTTGACCGTCAGCGAAATGCTGGTGAGCGTGGATGACGCGTTGCGGATGGCGCGCCTCGTCATATGCCACGCGACCACCGGCCTGATGTCGCAGAGCCTGCTGGCCGGCATTCCGGTACTCGGCCTGCCGCAGCAGGCCGAACAGGGCCTGAGCGGCGAAAACCTGAAACGCCACGGCTACGGGCTGTCACTGGCCGAGAATGCCCCCGCCCCGCACATCACCAATGCCGCGCGGCACATCCTGTCGACCCCGTCGTTCGCCAGGGCCGCGCAATCTTTCGCCGAGCGGCATCGCAACTTCCGCGTTGAACGGGCGATCGAAACGGCCGCGCGACGCATCTTGGCGCGGGCGGGCGGCTGACCATGCCACGCACCGTCCTCATGGCGTGGGAACTGGGCGGCGGCACCGGCCATGTCATGCGCCTGAAGCCGGTCGCCGAGGCGCTACGCGCCAAAGGCGATACCGTCGTGTTCGCCGTGCGCGAACTGCCGAATGCCCGACCGCTGGTCGACTCTGGATTCGAGGTGGTTCTCGCCCCACGCATCCTGAGCGGATTGAACACGCAGCTCCAGGCCTTCAACCACGCAGAATTGTTGATGCGCGCGGGGTTCGACCGACCCGCCAACATGCTGACGGTGGTGGCATCGTGGCGGGCGTTGATCGAGACCGTCGCCGCCGATCTGGTGGTCGCCGACTTCGCGCCGACCGCGCTGTTGGGCGCGGCTGCTGCCGGCGTCGCGGCCGCGACCGTCGGCACCGGGTTCGCCGTTCCGCCGCCGGTCTCGCCGCTGCCGTCGGTGCGGCATTGGGAGAAGAATCCAGTCGAACGCATGGCCCGCGCCGAGCACGCGATGCTGGCCGCCGTCAGTGCCTCGCTGGTCGCCCATGGCCGGCCCGCGCCGATCAATCTGGGCGCGGCGTTCAACACCGGCTGCGATTTGGCCTGCGTCTTTTCGGAACTTGACCACTTCGCTCGGCCCGATCACGCCCGGCCCCACTACGTCGGGCCGATCTTCAGCTCGCCGCGCGGCGCCAAGCCGACTTGGCCCGACGCGGCCGGGGACCGCATTTTCGCCTATCTCGATGCCGCAGCAGGGCCCTCAGCCATGTTGACCCGGGCCTTGGCCAACAGCGGGCGGCCAACCCTCCTGGTCGCACGAGGCCGAGCAAGCGCCGATCTAGGCCGATGGGCGGGGCGGTCGCTGACGATCAGCCACCGGCCGGTCGACCTGGCGGAGGCGCTGTCCACCGCGGCACTGGTGGTCTGCCACGGCGGGATGGGTCTGGTGTCACAGGCGCTGATGGCCGGCGTGCCGATGGTCATCAAGCCGCTCAACCCCGAGCAGCGGGGCACAGCGCTGCGGGTTGAGAGCCTAGGCGCGGCCCTGACCCTGCCGCAGGTGCTGTCCGACGAGGACGCATCCGCAGCCCTGGCCGATGCCGGCGGCCAGGACACACGACATAGGTCAGCACAGGTTTTCGCCGCACGATACTGCGATTTCCGGGTCGGAGATGCGGTTGACCAAGTGGTCGCCGCATTGGCCACCACGACTTAAGAGTGTGGCGTCAGGATTCTTTACACCCGCAGCGTTTTCGGTAGTCGATTGAGAAGTCAGCAGGAATGCCCGCTTGGGCGGTGACCCGACCCAGATCGAGCGACGGAATTCTTTACAACTTTTCCCGGACGTTGCGACTGAAAACAATGTTAATTGATTGATTCTAATTGAATTTCTGATTCTGGCACGCGGATTGCAGCAGAATTGGGTGAGATTGCGAAATTCGAGGCGGGCCACGTGCGCCCGCTGCAACGGGGGATTACAAATGCGCCGCGGACTCAAGCTTGCCCTGCTCGGAACGGTATTCGTCGCCACGCTGCCGATGGCGGCGCAGGCGTTGCCGGTGCGGACCGTCACATCGGCCGAGGTCGTGCCGTTTGGCCCCTACACTTTCGACACGAGCGGGAACACCGGGCCCGGCGCATACATGGGTCACGGCTCAAATTCGTACGCCTTCCGCTACGGCACGCCGCCTGCGCATTGGGGAGACGTTGGCAGTGGGGAGTATTGCGGCAGTGAAGGTGGCGGATATTGCGGATACTTGTCCGACTACATCGAGAACGAAGACGGTTCGACCACCTACCGCCAGTGGTACGGTGACCAGGATTATTCCTCGTCCGGCAATAACGCGTATCAGGACTTCAGCGGAAAGGTGATCTTCAACGCCAATTCGTATGGCGAAACCGACTACTACGAGGGTAACGATAGTTCACAAACTTACGACGAGTACGGTGGGTTCGTCGGAAGCACCTATGACGATATTTACGGCGACGCTCCGGAGATCGATACCTCGTCGTTCATGGAGCTGGTCGCCGACGGCATCAATCTGTCGCCGGACCCGAAGTCGTTCGTTCTCAACTTCTCGATCCCGAATGCGTCGCTCGACCTGTACGGCTGCTACGGTGGCGAGTA